>NZ_CP036281.1:1265000-1603750 GCF_007750395.1 Polystyrenella longa
TAGCGAGGATGATTTTCTTAGTCAGGTTCTTAATGTCTTTGGTGGCTTTGTGGTGAAAAAGACATCTTGGCCGTTCTCTCGCTGAGTAATTGTCAGAACACCTCGCGGAGAGTTAATGGGAGAAGAATAATTGCGACTGTACCTGAAGTAACGAGTCGCTAGAATACTAACAGGTGCGATTCTGGTTTCTTGTTCTATTCAATACCGTCGTCAATCAGAGTAACTTTGTATGACTACATCTCTAAAACGGTTGGGGGCCATTCTCGTAATCTCTATTGGCCTCATTGCTTCGCTGCTCACGTTTCCTGCTGTGGTTCCCTGGATGATTGCCGGTTGGTTGAGCGTCGCGACTGTATTTATGGTGCGACAAGGTCCGGGTTAGTTGCCGCTTGCTGTCTGTGCGGTCATCGTACTGATAAAAAATGTCGACTGGCCACCGGCGATTTTCCTGCTGGCTGCCGTCATGCTGGGCGTGGGGTTTGGACGATTTATCCTGTTTCGAAAACAGTCTCCGCAACATTCCAGTCCCCTCATCAAGGGGATGAGTACGATTGCTCTCTGGGGAGCGTGGCTAGTGTTTACCTGGTCATGGTTGGCCTCCGCGCAAAGCAGCACAACGCCGCAATTAGATGGACAACGCCCGGTTGTTTGCGTGGGCGATAGTCTCACTGCGTTCGGATATCCGGAGGAGCTCGGAAAGTTGTTGTCGATTCCAGTAATCAATCAGGGAATGGATGGAATCACCAGCGGCGATGCGCTGAAGGACTTACCAAAGCTGATCGATGAGAATCCGCAGATCGTTGTGATCGAACTGGGAGGACATGATTTTCTCAAAGGAAAAACGCGGGCAGCGACGAAAGCGAATCTCCAGAAAATTGTCGATGCCTGCGAGGAGATCGGAGGCGCAGTCATCATCATGGAAGTCCCGCGCGGATTCATCGTCGATCCATTTGGTGGGCTCGAACGCGAATTAGTCCGGGACAACGATTTAGAGTTAGTCTCCGACGGAGTGATTCGAAATCTCGTCCTGTGGAGTCCTTTTGCTCCACCTGGTTCGTTGTTCGCCTCGGACCAGCATTTGAGCAACGACGGCCTGCACCCCAATTCGCAAGGAAATCAATACATGGCCGAAAGTATCGCCAACGTGTTCACAGGATGGTACGGCGAAACCATCCGGGCGAAGCCCTGATATTGTGTTGGGAATTGGGAATAGAGAGCAAGGGCACTCGGCTGGTGACGTTCTGCGTCAGGTGAGCCCGCTTTAAGTAGCTAATGAAATAATAACATTTCATAGGAGGGGAAAAACTAGAGGCGGAGGGCTTCGTTGTCTTTGTCAAAAAACATGTTCACGTTTAAAATTCCATTGTTACGACTAATCTTTTAATCATTGTAAACAGTTTCCCAGACGTTTTCTGTCTTCAAATCAATTCTGTTCACTGTAGTGTTATTGCCTTCTCCGTTTGCCCACAGCCTGTAGTACGTTTTCTTCTCGACGCCAAAATCATTTTTAGAAATTACCCATGAATCAATATAGTACCCGCCATCTTTTTCAGTGACTTTCGTCCCGCCTTCAAAGATACTTGGGAATTCGACGGTTTCAGGATTACGCATCACCGTTGGGATAATCTCCTTCGCCAGTGCGCGGGTCATTACATCACCAGACCATTCTGTTGGCTTTTGATTTGGTGAATAATCGGTATTACGCTGATATAGGCTGTCGTTCGATTGATTTATTTCTTTCTCGGAATCACCGGACACGAGGTAGAAGAATCCGGCGAAAAGAATCACGCAAATGGTTAAGCAACCAGCATAAGTATCTCTGGTATTGACCTCCTTTTTGAGAGGCGATCCGCAATGTGGGCACGCCGTTGCACTCTTACTGATCTGGTTGTTGCAATCTTTACATATAGTTAGGTTCTGTTTATTTAGTTTTGGTGGGCTGGCAACATTTAATTCAACTGATTTAGGTTCAATTCCCACATGTCGTGGAGGCTCTGCTTTTTTCTTCGGCGGAGCACATTGTTCACAAGCCATAGGGTCATCTAACGCCATTGGAATAAAATACTGTTGTTTGCACATGGGGCAGGCCCACAATCTTCGATCGGCGGGTGGTTGTGGTATATCCATTGGTATGTATCCGGCGTAGGGTATAGTTGTTAAATGTACATTATGTACTTTGCGTGGAGGCAATTTCAATAGCGAGAGGCCGTTCACTAAATGAACGCTATTTCACAAAACCCATATCTTCACTCCAATTTTCACCGCGTTCCAAATTCTCCATCGCCTTCTTCAATTCCTTAGGCTTTAAAACCGTTTCTTAAATCGCCGAATGCTCAATAGATGGGCCAGTCAGGGAGTTATTCAAGCTGAACGTATTCCTATCGCGATCAATGAGTACCGTGCGCTCCTAGGCAGCAATTCTGGCGTATGAGGCCTCGGGTAGCTCGTCTACCGTGGGCAACCTTCGAAACTCTTTCGGGCTCGTTCACGCAGCGATAGGTTGGATATAAGCAGTTCGCATTTCGTGAGGTAACGTGGGACGCTGTAGTGAGAAAGCATTCTAACAGCCCTTCCATCATCGGCACGACTGAACGAACCAGACCGAGGGACCCCATAAGCGGCATCTATCAGGCGAAGATGCGAGTAGCGGCATTCAATCCACTTCTGATGAGTCCTCCGATGACTGATCCGTTTCGATCTCGGAGGGATTTTGTGAGGCGTCGTTTTTGCCTTGGTTGTAAATCATCAGGACAATCACCCCGATGGTGCCGCCCATGAAGAAGAGGCAGCAGGCGCCTCCCAGGTCGATGCGGATGCTGCCACCGATCATCATGACCAGGAGTGCGAGCACGGCAAATACTAACAGGCATCCAAAACCCCCTTTGGCGAAGGCGATCCCTTTTTCAGAAGATGACATGGTGAGGATCGCTTTCTGGTGATCGTGGAAACTTCTGGTTTCAGTGGTCGGGGCCGTTGCTTGCACATGTATTTAAATGTGTTGAACGAAGCCGTTGTTTCGGGGATAACTCTACTAAAATAAAGATTGAGGTGTTGAAAATCTACCCGGATTTCGTAGAGAGGAATGGCATTTTATGTTGTTTACGTTCGATCCCCCCGACTGAACATTATTTTGAGGGTTATTCCTGTGCGAATTCTCCATCATTTCCTGTCTCTGACTTTGTTCAATAAATCCAGAAACCGTCCTTCCTTCGCTCCTCGCGACGTGAGAAAGAGTCGGTTGAATCAGCTCGATATTCTAGAAACTCGCCAAATGCTTTCGGGCGTTTCTTCTCTCGCGTTAGGGGCAGCGGCAGCAGCTGCGGGAACAGGGAATTTCGAAGAGTCGGCCGAAAGTTTTGCCGACACTCAACAGTCAAAACTGGCCGTCCTTGAGGATTTTAATGGGGATGGGCACGTAGACGTCTTTCTGGCCGGTGCCGGAACTGCTGCCGATGTGAATGTCATCGATCTGGAGAATGAACTCTGGTTGAACCAGGGAGATGGCACCTTTTTGAAGCAAAGCTCCCCGTCCGGAGCATTCCGAATTGACAGCGTTGTCGCCGCGAATCTGGATGGCGACAGCGATGTTGATCTATTGGTCGCTTCTACAGATGGGGAAACGAATAGAGTCAGTATCTGGTGGAATGACGGAAATGGAACATTTAGCGAAGAGGTGCTGGATGATTCAGAGGAATTGTTGTTGGTAACTGCCGTTGCGGATGTCGATGGTGATGCGGATCAGGATGTGGTTCTCGTTCTCAGGGACGAACCTACACCTCAGGTGTATAAAAATGATGGTGCCGGGAACTTCAGTTTGGGAGAAGCGTTCGTCATTCAGGGAGATAACCGCGGGAACGACCTGATCAAGGACATTAATTTTGGTGACGTCGATGGCGATGGTGATCTGGATGCGATCATTACCTACAACTACTTGAGAACCTCTTTTCACGACGCCACCATTTTAGTTTTCATCAATGATGGGAATGGCGTCCTTGATGACCGTCGCCCGAGTTTCAGTGCTTACGATTCTCATTCAACGGAACTGGGTGATGTCGACGGCGATGGTGATCTCGATATTGTTGTGGTCGGATTGGATTTGGGTGAGTATTCGAATTCACGGATATTGTTTAACAATGGACAGGGTATCTTTACGGAAGGGCATCAATGGTTGCGTTCCGCTGCGAATGCCAACCTTGCTGACATCGATGCCGATGGAGATTTGGATCTCCTGTTCGCGATAGACGTCACTTCCGAGACACCGGATGAGTGGAAGCATAATTTGTATCTAAATGATGGCAGCGGGTTTTTCTCACCCAGTCCGGAAATATTCGGCACGACAATTCCTGGTGAAGAGGCTCATCACGCCTTTGTCGCTACGGGTGATCTGGATGGTGATGGATCCGTGGATGTTCTGTTAGGACAGATTGAAGCCAACGATCAAGTCTGGTTCAACACCAATAAGGTGCGGTTGCCCTACCGGCACAATTTCGAAATGTCCCGTCCTGCATTTCAGGGTTTGGAATTGAACCGGGAATCGACGACGTCGATTCAACAGTCCGGTATGAATCGGTCGTTAAGATTTGATAATTCAGGTTTGACTGGCCTGACGACGGCGACGGTGGAAACTGTTTCGGCACTGCCTGCCGAATTCAACTTCTCAGCGGAGTTAACCTCCGTTGCCGGTTCCAATCGCTGGTATGATGGATTCCTGATCTTCGATTACAAGTCAGAAACCAACTTCAAATATGCCGGTCTGTTTGCCGGGCAGAATCAGTGGGTCATTGGCCATTATCAGGGGGACTTCAGTAATCGATTGGCCCAGGTCGACTGGGATGATGTCGGTCGATCCATCAACACCAATGAAGCTTATTTACTTGAGGTCGCCATTTCGGGCAACGACGTTCAATTGTGGGTCGATGGTGAGAATATTCTAGAAGCGACCTTTGGTGGTGTCTTCAATACAGGATCGGTTGGACTGGCGTCTTACAATGCAGTTACCTTGTTTGACGACATTCAGTTGGTCTCCGAGAATACGCTGTTACCTATCCACGAGACGTTTGAGTACGGAGAGAAAACCAGCCTGCATTACAACAAGCCGAACGGTACGGATCTTGTCTTCCGAAACGGCAATAGTTATCTGAAACTGGATGTCTCCGGACGAAATGAGTTGGCCGTGGCGGTTTCAATGTCGGCAGAGGAGTTGCCTGAGGTTTATGAAATCAAGTCGACCGTTCAGTCCATCGCTGGCCCCAATCGCTGGTACGATGGGTTTGTTGTTTTTGATTATAAAAGCGAAACCGACTTTAAGTATGCCGGTATGTTCGTCGGCCAGAACGAGTGGTCTATTGGGCATTATCAAGGAAACTGGAATAACCGCATCGCCAATGTCGATTGGGATGACACGGGTCGGTCGATCAACCCGGGCACGGATTACGAGCTGAATATTCAGATCGTCGATTCGACGGTGCAATTGAAAGTCAACGGAGAGTTCATTGCGGAGGGAACATTTACCAACTGGCATGGTGACGGTTCCGTCGGTATGGCGAGTTATAAAGCGGAAACCTGGTTTAAAGAATTTCATGTCGCCGAAACACTGACACCGTTTCCAGCCCATTACGAGCGATTCGATGATCGTACTCTGCAATATTTGTATATAGACCGAGACCGCGCAGCGGGATTCGGGTCTGAAGGTACCTTTTCAAACCCGGGGAATACCTATTTAGAAATGGAAGATTCCAGTGCGACGTTATCAAATTACTTTACCGTTGATGTCAGTTCACAATTAAATCCGTCCTATGAAGTTTCGGTGGAGATGAGTTTCACGGGGACCTTCAATTCTCGAATATTCGGTTCGAGTCTTATCTTGTTTGATTTTATGAATGAGCAGAATTATAAGGTCGCTGGTTTTCATGATGGTCAGTTTGTGATCTCGGAAGTCGTTAATAGTTCAATCCATGAGCTTGAACTGACGACGGGTGCATTCGTGGAATACACCAGGATGGACCGTACTCTGCTGCGGAACACTCCTTATACGATGCATTTAGATGTAGTCGGAAACAGGGCTACTTTCTCACTGGATGGAGAAGTTCTGGTTTCTTATGAATTCGACGAAATGTTGAAAGATGGCAAAGTTGGAATCGTAACGGATGACGGCATGTTTGCCGTCGATAACTTTGTTGTAGGTGATCACGCTCCGCTGGGAGGTCCCTCCAAATTGGGTTACCTCGAGGATTTCTATTACCCGGACGAGGTGTATACGTTTACTTACAGTGAGGAAGCAACTGTCAGCTATGTCAATAATGGGCTGTTTGATCGTACTAAGCTGCAAATTGATTCCACCGAAGGAAATGGAGTTGGTTTTGCGATCCAGGAAACGCATTCACCGCTAGCGAACGTGTTCGATGTGATTACAGAAGTACAAGCGGTTAGCGGTACGGATCGATGGATCGATGGCTTCGTTATCTTTGATTACCAGAGCGAAACCGACTTCAAGTACGCCGGTATGTTCGCCGGACAGAATACGTGGGTCGTTGGGCATTATCAGGGTGACTGGTCCAATCGCCTGCTGGAAGTCGACTGGTCATTGGAAGGGCGGGCGATTACTACAGACATCGACTACTTGCTGCATGTGAGTGTAGATGGATCCGCCGTGACTTTACACGTTGATGGTGAGCTGATCGGCACGGCGAACTTTTCGGCCTCGGTGCACGCGGGTCAAGTCGGCCTGGCGGTCGCCAATGGTGTGACTTTGTTTGACAACTTCAGCTTGTTTAACGAAATCCAAAGGGGACGCGCTGCGGATTTCCCCTACGTGCGAAATCTGGATTCCTTTGTGGATCAGCGGCTGAGAGCGTTCCGATATAATGATCTCATGATCGAAGTCAATGATCCCGCCGAACGGCTTGCAGCCGTGGTTCTACCTCTTGATGAGCCTCTTCCCGAAACGTTCGTGATAAAATCCGAAGGATTAATTGGATATCCGGTGCCTATAACGCTTCAAAATAGCTTTATTATTTTTGACTACAAAAGTCCTTCTGACTACAAATATGCGGGGGCTGATTACGGAGCAAAGCTTTGGAGTGTCGGCCATCATCTCAACGGGAACGATCACGCTGTTTCGACGGCCCCAATGACGGATACGCAATATTACCAGTTGGCTAGTTCCACGCAGAAGTTTGAACTGCACGTTGATGGAGATCAAGTCATGTTCAAGTGGGATCGAGCCTTTGAAATCAGCGGGAACTTCGATGCTTCTGTTAATCAGGGACAGGTAGGAATTGCCACGATCATGAATCGTTATCACTACCGCAATCAGACAATGTCGCAGACGCTGAGCAATATGCCCTTTGCACTTCTTGAATCTGAAAGTACCCCTGCAGGAACAGATCTGGTTTTTGCCGATAGTCAAATTCAGGATGAAATCCTGACGTGAGTGGCTGCTTCTAAGAAGGCTTAAGCCCCTCGCATCGGGTCGGGTTGTTGCCAGGGGGGAGGGCAGATCATGTCGAGTTGGGCCAGATGGTCCTGGGGGATGGTGACTTTGGCGGCTTGAAGGGCGTCTTCGATCTGGGATTGGTTTTTGATACCGACGATGACAGAACGGATGGCTGGTTGAGTTAAGGCCCAGGCGAGGGCGTACTGCGCCATCGGGATGTCCGCACTATTAGCGAGAGATTCGATTGCTTCAAGTTTATCGAACAGCGGGTCATCCTGCTGCCAGATCCAATCTGGTTTTTCTTCGGCACGGGAGCCGGCCGGTGGAGCGGAGCCCCGTTTGTATTTGCCTGTGAGCAAACCGCTCTGCAGCGGTTGATAAGGAGTCACTGCGATGTCGTGCTTCTCGCAGAACTGAAGGTCGTGATGGAACTCACGTCTCAGCAGGCTAAAGGGGACTTGCGAGCTGACAACGTGCGGCAGGTTGTGTTTATCCGCCAGCCAGAGCATTTCGCACATCTGCCAGGCGGCATGATTTGACGCCCCGAAGCATCGGATTTTTCCCTGGCGAACGGCCGTCTCCATCGCGTTTAACGTGACGTCGAGGGGGACATACTTATCGGGCCAGTGGATGATATAGAGGTCAATGTAGTCTGTTTTCAATCTACTCAGGCTTTGGTCCAGTTCTCGCAAAATATGACTGGCGGAGAGTCCGCGATCCTGCGGTCCGGGTCCCACGGGGGCACCGACTTTGGTCGCGAGGACGACTTTCTCGCGGCGATCGTGAATTGCTTTCCCGACGATCTCTTCGGCAACCCCTCCCGGACTTCCGAGATACCGGGTGTACCCTTCGTAGGCGTTCGCGGTGTCGACGAAGTTGATCCCCTCGTCAATCGCGAAATGCGTGAGCTTGATGGCGTCCGTTTCGGCGACGGGGGAACCGAAGGTCATCGTACCGAGGCAGATAGGAGAGACAAGCAGGCCGCTGGAACCAAGAGGACGAAGTTGCATGGGGTACCTGTTTTCGGTTGGAACCACAGATGGACACGGATTTACACAGATGGGGAACAATCCACACTAAAGCGAAGTTGTCCGCCGTGCAACTGTAGGAGTGGAACAGGATCAACATGATCTGTTCGTAGCCCGACCAGAGGGTGAAGCAGAACAGAAATGCGAGCATCCGCCAACTCGTTCTCAGTAAGGAACGTATTATGGTTCTCTGGAAGCTGCCTTCTTGAAAAAATGACAACGGTACTGATGCTGTGTGATTTAAGGTTTTGTTTGCCGCGATTGGTCGCTCTAATTAAGAGGTGAACGAAGGAAATCTTTCTTCTCAGGAGAGTTGAATGAAATTGAACGTCTTGTTGTCCGCAGTTTTTCTGATGTGTGGTGTAATTGTAGCACTGGCTGAGTCCGTTGACTATCCGGAATCGAAAATAATGAATCAGGTTGATAATTATCACGGCACCGAAGTTGCCGATCCGTATCGTTGGTTAGAGGACGACGTCCGCGAGTCAGCGGTGGTCAAGCAGTGGGTCGAAAAGCAAAACGAGGTGACGTTCGATTATCTCGAAAAATTGCCCATGCGCGAGGCATTCCAGAAGAAGCTGGAACAGCTCTGGAATTTTGAGCGATATTCAATTCCGTATAAAATAGGCGGACGGTATTTCTACAGGCGGAATGATGGGCTACAGAATCAGTCGGTGTTGTACGTTCTCGACGAACTGGATGGGGAACCGCGGGTGTTACTCGATCCGAATCAGTTGTCGGAAGACGGAACGACGGCGCTCGCCCGGTATACAATCAGTGACGATGGAAAGTTGATGGCGTACGCACTGTCGGAGTCGGGGTCGGATTGGAACAAATGGTATGTGATGGATATTGATACAGGCGAAAAACGCAGCGACGAGATTCAGTTTACGAAGTTCACCTCGGCGACCTGGACGAAGGACAATCAGGGATTCTTCTATTCCCGATTTCCGGAACCGAAAGATGACTTTCAGGATTTGAACAAGAATCAGAAGGTCTATTATCATCGCATCGGGACACCGCAGGCAGAGGACAAGCTGATCTACGAGCGTCCGGATGAACCCGATTGGGGTTTCGCGAATTCGATTAGTGATGATGGTCGTTACCTTATTCTTTCGGCATGGAAGGGGACCGACCCGAAGGCGCGTATCTTCTATAAGGATTTGACCGTCGATAATTCAGCCCCGGTGGCGTTGATCGATCATTTCGAGAACGAATACGGATTTCTGGGGAATGATGGCGAACTGTTTTATTTTGTCACCGATAAAGACGCCCCGCGCCGCCGCGTGATTGCAATTGATCTTAACAAACCGGAACCAGAGAATTGGCGGGAGATCATTCCGGAAGCCGAAGCGAAACTCGATGATGTTTCGCTGGTGAACAATCTGTTCGTGATCAACTACCTGGAAGATGTGAAGTCGCGTGTCCGTATTTTCAATGTCGCGGGGAAGCATGTTCGCGACGTGGAACTAGCAGGGATTGGTACGGCCAGTGGCTTCAATGGCGAGCGAACGGATACTGAAACTTTCTATGCGTTTCAGAGCTTCATCCAACCACCTACGATTTATCGTTATAACTTGATCACGGGCGAGCAGGAAATCTTTCGCAAACCGGAAGTCGACTTCTCACCCGAGGACCTGGAGGTCCAGCAGGTCTTTTACGAAAGCAAAGATGGCACCCCCATTCCGATGTTTCTCATCTCAAAAAAGGGGCTTCAGCAGAATTGCGAGAACGCCACGATTCTGTATGGTTACGGTGGGTTTGGAATTTCATTAACACCCGGGTTCAGTGTTGGTTGGTTGAGCTGGGTGGAGATGGGAGGCGTGGTGGCCATCGCCAATCTGCGCGGTGGCGGCGAGTACGGTGAAGAGTGGCATCAAGCGGGAACAAAGCTGAATAAGCAGAACGTGTTTGATGACTTCATCTCTGCTGGGAAATGGTTGATTGAAAATAATTACACGCAGCCAGCGAAATTGGGCATCACGGGTCGTAGCAACGGTGGGCTGCTTATCGGGGCCGTCCTTAACCAGGCTCCCGAGTTGTTTGGCGCTGCGGTTCCCGGAGTAGGCGTGATGGATATGCTCCGCTTCCATCAATTCACCGCGGGACGCTACTGGGTCGATGACTATGGTTCTGCCGAGAATCCAGAGGAGTTCGATGCACTCTATGCGTATTCCCCCTATCACAATATCAAAGAAGTTGAGTATCCCGCGACCTTGGTGATTACAGCCGATACTGACGACCGGGTGGTACCCGGTCACAGCTTCAAATACATCGCCCGCTTACAGGAGCAACAGCAGGGGGAGGCGCCAGTAATGATTCGTATCGAAACATCTGCCGGTCATGGAGCAGGGACACCGATTTCAAAAGTGATCGAAGAGAAAGCCGATACATGGGCGTTCTTTGCGAAGCACCTCGGATTGAAACAGTCCCCGTAGGTATTTGAGTGGGAATCGTTGCATCTTTGTGTTTTTGATTAATTCAGGCTTAGTGACAGGTGGGGAAGAAGATGCTGGTTGTCATGGCTTGGTCGCTCGGTGTAAGCTAAAGGACTGCATGAAAAACCTACCTGAAATCTCTCCATCCCACCTCAAAACTGGAGTCTCGAATGACCCGTCCCGCCTTGTTGCTGGCCCTGATGTTGTCCTGCGTTGTCACTGTTCCGTCGATACTATTTGCGGGAGAAACTGATGAATCTTTTAGCATCGTTTTACTTCCAGACACACAGAACTATTCTGAAAAGTTCCCGGACACTTACACGCAGCAGACAGTCTGGATTCGCCAGAACAAAGAGACGGAAAACATCAAGTTCGTTATTCACCTTGGAGATGTCGTGCAAACGGCGGCGGTTGAGGAGCAATGGGTTAACGCTCATAAATCAATGAGGTTGCTCGATGGTATTCTTCCCTACAGTATGGTGCCGGGTAACCATGACCAGGTTAACGAAGGTGGTGGACCGACTCGTAACACGACTCTGTATAACAAATACTTCGGACCGGACCGCTTCGAACTGGAGTCCTGGTACGGTGGCAACTTTGAAGATAAGAATGATAACAATTATGTCTTCTTCGAAGCGGCTGGAATTAAGTTCATGGTGATTAGCCTGGAGTTCTGTCCTCGAAATGAAGTTCTTCGCTGGGCGGGCAATGTAGCCAAAAAGCATCCTGATCATCAGGTTATCATGGCAACTCACTCCTATCTGAGAAGTGATGGTCGCGACACGGGGAATGTGAAAAGTTACGGACTCTCCGGCAATACTGGTGAAGAACTATGGGAGAAATTTGTCAGCAAACACCCCAATGTCTTCATGGTTGTGTGCGGACATATCGGTGCCTCTTACAATCAAACCAGCACAAACGAAGCGGGTAAACCCGTTCACGAGATTCTCGTCGACTATCAGAATCTTGAAAATGGTGGCGATGGCTGGTTACGCGTTCTAGAATTCACACCGTCTGAAAACAAAGTGAGAGCAAAAACGTATTCACCGGTTGTGAATGATTTCAAAACAGAAGGGGCTCACCAGTACGAACTCGATTTCGAGATGACTCGTGCCCCTGTCGCCCCAGAAAAAGAGGCAGCTGCTCCTGCCATACCGTAAGATCAAAGACGGCAACAGAGTCAGAACTATTCTGAAAACCTGTTACCGTTTTGTATTTCGGCCCGAAGGAATTTCTATATTCCACTTCTGTCGGCTTTCAAGTGACTCTTGTAAGAAGAATTTGCGCATGCATTCTCCACTGAACATCATCTTCGTCTGTCTGATCGGATTGTTGACTGTTCCAGCAGGATTCTGTTGGGCTGAGGGGCAAGCAGAGCCTCAGGTAATTTATCTGAACGACATGAGCCACTGTGAGCCACAATCCGCGATAAAATCGGCGGACTCTGCTGGAAACGGTGAAGCAAACCAATGGAGGTTGATCCCTTACCGAACAAAAGAAGTTACGGGAACGATGCTGGGAGCAGCCTCCTATGTGAATGCTCCCGAAGTGCGACTGCCGATAGATGTCGACGGATGGTATTCCGTCTATCTGGGAATCTGGAATCCACATTTGACTTATGATGGGAAGACCGTGGTGAAAGCACGGTTGTCGAATCGGGAAGTCTTTCAACAGTTTCATCCCGGCGCCAGCCCCGATAATCAGGGGGCGACTTTTATCGAAGAGGTCCATTTCGGAAACGCCGATCTGAGCGAAGAATCGTATATTGCCTTTGGGAAGTCCAACGGCATGCAACCACGCAGCTCCTTTGTTGCGTACGTGAAACTAGTTCCGCTCACCACGAAGCAGGTGGAAAAAGAGATTGCTCGTCGAAATGATCCCCAGCAGAAAAACCTCGTGGCGACATTTGATGGCTCGTCGATTTATCATTTCAGTGATTGCACGGAGCAGTCCCATTTGCTGGAGTGGGTCGAGAAGCATAAAGATGCCTCGACAAAGAAAATTCTGTGGGCGGTTACCTATGGCGACAAAGTCGGCTTTCCGACTTCGAACCCGAACCTGACCTACCTGGGTGATGAAAAGTTGATGTCCAACAGCAGCCTGATTCCGGGGAACGACTATCAACGCGGTCATCTTCAGATGGAACAGTTCTTTCGTAAGTCAGAGGAAGAAGGAATTGTCCCTCAACAAAAACTGGCCGAACATACGCACTCCCTTGGAATGCAATTCGATCTGATGTTCCGCATCGGTTTTCTGGGAGGGCTCGGTTTATCCGAATTACACAAGGATAACTTTGTGTCGAAGCACCCTGAAGTTCGTCAGGTGACTCATGACGGACGTGTGTTGGAGAAAGGGAGTCTCGCCTTTCCGCTGATGCAGCAATTGATTCTGGAGCAGATCGAAGAGAGTTGTCAGTTAATCGATACGGATGGGATCAATCTCTGTTTTGTGCGGGGACCGCATTTTCTGCTCTGGGAAGAGCCTGTGCGTAAAGCATTTGAAGAGAAATACGGAGAATCGAGTGACGGAATTGCTGAGAATGACCCGCGGATTAAGCAGGTGCGTGCGGACATCATGACCGGTTTCATGCAGCAGGTTCGGAATCGACTCGATGAACTGGGCGAAGAGCGCGGACGGCCTTTTACGTTGTCGGTCTGGGTCTGGCCACATGACCGGAACGTCTGGCTCGGTCGACATCCGCTGGATGAAGGGCTCGATGTGCAGGAATGGATTAAACAGGACCTTCTCGATAGTGTACTCTGCCAGGAAGGAATTGATCAAAATTATATCGACTTGGGCAAAGAGCACGGCTGTGAATTTACACTCTTCACTGGTTACCGTGATGAGAAAACGATGTCACCGACTTCCGTCTTGAAGGCAGAAGCAGAGGGAGTGGGATCCTTTGTTTACTGGGACGTCGATGCCGTACAGAATGATCCTCGGACCTGGCGCTGGTTGCGAATGTTGGGAGTCAGTGATCGGTTGAAAGAGTTCCGAGACGACAACACGCTCATGAAACGAAACCTCTTTCAGCTGATTGAGCTGAACGGTATCAGAGTGGATGCCGGTCTGGCCGATGCTGTCTATTCTGGCGGTTAAGTGGCGAACTAATGCAGCTTGGCCTCGATTGGTTTTTCTGACGGTTCGAGTGCCCGGTTGAGATATTCCTGAACACGTTGTTGAATCGCTTTTTCCGGAATGACATCTTGTGGAGTCGGTTTGAAATCCGTCTGGAGACGGACCAGTTCTTGTCGCACCATTTCGTTATCTTGAAACTTCCGAAGCGAGTCTCTCAATGAAACCGCCATGATCACTTCTGCAAAATTACAGGTAAGATCACAGAAGGCCGTTCGTTCAAGTCGCGTCGGAAGTTGTGCAATGAGTTGCTCGGCAGTCAGATTCTGTTCTGCCGTTGTCCACTTATGTTGAAGCCTTTCGACCAGCTCCTGCTGTGCGGTAGTTAATTCTGCGGACTTGAAGGAGTCCAGAATCTCAGCAGGAAAGCCGACTTGTTGCTTTCCGAGAGTGCCCAGATTCGTTTCCCATTCGGGTTTGTCGGGACCGTTATAAAGTTGCATCAACCGCTCATGAGTTTCCAGCGGTGTAAGCTGATTCTCCACCGATGTCTCCGCTGAAACTGGCGGTTCTGGGAGCGAAAGTTCAGTGAGGTTGCCCCATTCGTTTTCCTTACGTGCGAGAAGTAGGACTGTACCTCCGCTGGTGGCGGCTGCAAGAATGTTTCCATCGTCAGAGAAATCGAGACTGGAAATATCGTTTTCGAAATTCTTGTGATAAACAACTTTGTCTTCTTTCCAGTCGCGAATCGACAGCTCGCCGTTGCCAACACCGATTGCGAGGAGCTCTCCTTCCGGATGGAATTTCGCGGCAAAAACCCAGTCTTGAAACTTGTCGAATGTCTTGATAGTCGATGCTGTATCGACATCCCAGATGCGGACCGTCTGATCGTAACTGGCAGAGGCAAGCAGAGGTGATTCTCCCTCGACGGTAGGCGAGAAGTCCACGGACAGGACATCGGCGGTATGCCCTTCCAGGACGCTTGTCGGCTCCAGCGTGTTTGCGTTCCATAATCGAATGGTCTTATCGCGACTGGCTGAGGCGATTAAGTCACCCGCGGGATCGACGGCGATAGCAGTAACTTGTTTGGTATGACCCGGTAGAACTTTCGATGTTTTCTTCGTCAGGTCCCACATCCGTAGTTCAGTGTCATCGCTGCCGGTGACGAGCCGATTGCTGTCGAGTGGAAAATACCGAATGCCATGCAGGTCGTCGGTGTGACCGGCCAGCTGTGTTGAGAAGGAGAAATCAGGAAGCGACTGAATGAAAGCGAGGTTGTCTCCTCCCGCCGTGGCGATTTGTGTGCTGTCGGGGCTGAAGTGAATATCAAAGGTCCAGTTCTCATGTCGCTTCTGGTTTGCAATTAACTTCTGAGTGGCGAGGTCCCAGAGAAACAGTCGGCCTTCCCCGTTCCCGGCGGCGAGATATTTTCCATCCGGGCTGATATCAACTGTTTTGATCGCCTTGGCGGGAATCGGTTTATGTCTCAGTGAGGTCGCGACTGGATCCAGAAGCGGAGTCGGTTCGGAGGGAGAACCTTCATTTGAAGGAGTCACCTTGTCGGACGTCTCCTTGTCCGATGTCTTCTTGGCGGAGAGAGGCGGGTCGGGAGACTCTGCTTCTACGGTGCAGCCGAACAGGCCTAAACAGATTAGCAGTAAAAGCGAGTTGAGAGAAAATCGTAAGATCAGGCTCATCGAGACGTTTCTTTCGTTATAGAGGGAGGGTTTCTCTTACGATGCCATAAACTCGCGAATAGTTCCGATGAAATGCAAAATAGTGGAATCCTCTGGAAGTCTCCCTCTCGAAATGGCTTAGGCAATGATCCCCTGAATCACTTTGCCTTGAACGTCGGTCAGGCTTTCTTCGCGGCCTTGATGGAAGTAAGTCAGCAATTCATGGTCGAGGCCCATCAGGTGCAGGATGGTGGCATGGATGTCGGAGATGTGGGCTTTGTCGACGATTGCTTCGAATCCGAATTCGTCAGTTTCGCCATAGGTGATGCCCCCCTTCACGCCGCCCCCCGCCATCCACATGCTGAATCCGTACGGGTTATGGTTGCGGCCTTCCGCACCTTTCCCTTCACTGAACGGCATTCGTCCAAACTCACCACCCCAGACGACGAGAGTCTCTTCCAGCATGCCTCGTTGCTCTAGATCACTGAGCAGAGCGGCGATAGGTTGATCGACTTCGGCCGCGTGTTGACCGTGGTTCTTCTCGATAGAGTTGTGCGCGTCCCAGGTGTCATCGAGATGCCCGCCACCGGAATAGAGTTGCACGAACCGAACGCCCCGTTCGACCAGTCGACGAGCGACGAGGCAGTTGCGACCGAATTCATCCGTAGGCTGCTGACCGACCCCATACGCGGCTTGGGTTTGATCGGATTCCTGAGACAAGTCGACGGCCTCCGGAGCAGCAGACTGCATGCGGTAAGCGAGTTCATACGAATTGATGCGCGTCTGTAAATCGCTTCCTCCCGGACGGCTGGCCAGATGCTCGGCGTTGAGCTTCTCCAGCATTTCCAGTTGGGAAATCTGAGCTTGTGGGGTGATATGTGCGGGGCCTTGCAGGTTCAAAATCGGGTTCCCCGCTGGTCGGAAAAGAGTCCCTTGATAGGTGCCTGACATAAATCCGCTGGACCAGTTGGGAAGTCCACTGATGGGGCCGCCTCGCTTATCGAGCAGGACGACGTAACCGGGCAGGTTCTCGTTTTCAGTCCCCAAACCATAGACGGACCAACTACCGAGGGAAGGGCGACCGATGAAGGTTTTGCCCGTGTTCATCGCCACAAGAGCAGAGCCATGAGCGTGAGAGTCGGTATGGCAAGAACGAATGACGGCCAGCTTGTCGGCCTGTTTACGAACTTCCGGGAAGTAGTCCGAGATGAGAATACCACTTTCTCCACCGGGACGGAAGGGGCGAAAATTAGGCGTCAGAAAACCGACTTTGCGCCCGCCGGAGTTAATGAATTCCTTACTTTCAGGGAGGGGCTGTCCGGCGAACTTTTCGAGCACCGGTTTGTAGTCGAAGGTATCGACTTGACTCGGGGCACCGTTCATCATCAGAAAGATGACGTTCTTAGCTTTGCCCGGGTAGTGGCCTTCCTTATCCGCCAGTGGACTGAGATTTTCGGGGGAATCGGCGAAGGCGTGTTTTGCAAAAAAACCGGACTGGGCGAGTAACGCAGTCAGTGCGGTACCAGCGAAGCCGCCTCCCATCTCCCACAGCCATTCGCGGCGATCGAGTCCACAGGGATAATATTGCTTCTGTTTCATAATGTAATCCCAGTAGGGAGTCGTTTATTTAAAGGGTGGTCCAGACAATCGCGTTAGTGTTGTCTGGATGCCAAAGGCACACTAAGGAGTGAACAACAGGAGAGACTGGAATCGCTCCCTCAGCCATCTCCAATGTGAAACCATTCATTACTTTGTGTCTCTTTGAAACCCAGAAAACTCTTCGGTATCAATCGATAAACATGAACTCATTACTGTTGAACAGGACATGGCATAGTGAGGCTAATGCGAGTTCTTCCGGAGTAAAATGTTCTTCGCGCGACTGAAGTTGATAACGGTGCATCAGGTGTCGTTCGACCTGTTCCTGTTCCAAATCAGAAAGTTCTCTGTCGAAGACGATCAGCTCCGCGATGTTTCCTTTCCAGAACTCACCATTGATATTGCCCTGTTGTCCGATGACATAGGGGGTGGTCAGGTTCCTTGGTTGCAGAGGATTACTGTTGCTCGCCTTCTCAGTTGAGTTCAGAGAAATCGTTGCGTCGTAGGTGCCATTGATTGCGGAAATCAGGAAGGGCTTGTCTGGGTTGGGGTAGGGAGGCGACGCAGCAAAGTCGTCGCTGAACCTTACGGTGCCTGCTCCTGTACTCCCGAGGAAGAGCGATGTCGTTGAATTTCCTTCGCTCCCATTCCAGTTAGAGAATATCTCCCGATGGGTACCATTGTTCTCATCACTGACAACAGCAAAGATTGAATAGGTTTGATTCTTTAAAACCTGTCCAGTGAGTTGCAGAAATTGTTGCTCTCCCGAGAAGTGGAGGGCGGGTTGATTGCCGATTCCAGAAGAAATCCATTTGGGGCGAGCGGCAGGAACAGTCTGCGCGGCATCGTGCCCTTCTGGTGATGCGTCCAGCCAGCGAACAACATGTCCGGTCTCATCCATCTCCACGCCCTGATCCGCACTTAGATGCAACGTCAGTGCAGGTAGTTCCGAAAGATCGGCGAACTGCGGTTGTTCGGGTTCGTCTGTCGTCTGTTGCTGGAAAAGATGTAACTGAGATTTGAAGTGGTTCTGTGCTGTCGCTTGTTCGGACTCGGTCGGATTGCGTCCAAAGGTGATCCGCCAGAGACTGATGATCTGCTGTTCGAGATCGTTGGGTTCCTGTTGCAGGATATGCTGGGCCAATGATTTACTTTGGTCGTGAACGAATTCGTTGTTGAGCATCGCCAGGGCCTGTGGAGCGACCATAGTCACATCGCGGTCGGCACATGGCAAAGTCGTGTCGGAAAAATCGAAGGTTATTAGAAAAGGATCAAGCAACGTGCGCTGACTGTAAATATACAGGCTGCGTCGGTTCTGTTCGGCAAGTGGCGACGGAGTCCATGCAGCTCCTTTTTTCGATAGTCCTTCGAGGGCTTCGGCGGGAATATCGGGTTTGAAACTCTCTCCGCCAATCTGAGAAAGGTCGAGATCGCCGGTGGTATATACTAGGGAATCGCGGAAGGCTTCCGCATCCAGTCGTCGTCGATTTGCTCTCCACCAATATCGGTTGGTAAAATCTTGTTCGGCATACTCGGCATGTTGTGGATGCAACGACGACTGCCGGTAGGTTCGGGACATGACCATCAGTTTATGGATTCGTTTTAATCTCCAGTCTCCATCGCGTAATTCTAACGCGAGCCAGTCGAGCAATTCGGGATGAGTCGGTTGGTCGCCCGTGAAACCGAAGTTGTTCGGGGATCGGACCAGACCCTCACCGAAATGGTGTAACCAGAGTCGGTTGACGACGACCCGTGCTGTGAGGGGGTTTCGGTTATCGACGATCCAGTTCGCCAGTTGCAAGCGGCGCTCTGTGGTCTTGGCTTCCTCTGACGGGGGATTAAAAGGACCAGCCAGTTCGGGTACAAACGAAAGCTGAGCCGGCTCAATCACGGGGCCTGGATGTTTGGGATCTCCTTTAAATAGCAGATGTAGATCAGGAGCTTCTTTACCCAGGTCAGTCCAACCAAATACGTCATACCCGAGTTCTTCCGGCGAGGGGCCACCCAGTAGTTTGCTGCTGCGAGGTTCAATCGGACCCGACCAGAAAGTACTTGCCATCCGGTGATAGTCGACATGAGTTATGGGATCGAACTTGTGGTCATGGCAGCGAGCGCACTTCACGGTGAGTCCCAGAAATGCGGAACTCGTCACGTGCACCATGTCTTCCAGACGCTCGTACTTATATTCCTGTGGGTCGTTGGGTTCATCGTTCCAGGTGCCCAGTCTCAGGAAGCCAGTGGCAATGACGGTCTCTTCACTGCGGGTTGGTAATTCATCGCCGGCGAGTTGTTCCAGTATGAATTCGTTGTACGGTTTGTCATCGTTAAAAGCATTGATGACGTAGTCGCGGTATTTCCAGACGTCCTTCTTCTCCTGGTCTCGCTCGTAACCGCTCGTCTCTGCGAAGCGCGCGAGGTCGAGCCAGTAGCGGGCCCAGCGCTCTCCAAAATGCGGGGAGGCGAGCAATTCATCGACCTGTTCTTCATAAGCTGCTGGCGAGGGATCGGCGGCAAACGTGTCCAGTTGACTTGCGCTGGGGGGCAGACCGATGAGGTCGAAATACAAACGCCGCAGAAGTTGGCGTGGTTCAGCCAGGGGGGCCGGGGTTAGTTGTTGTTCCTGCAACTCGGCTCGGATGAAAGCATCAATCGTGTTGGCATCGGCAGGAAGATTGGCGACGGTGGGGATGGGGCTTGACTGAATCGGTTGAAGTGACCACCAGTCACGGCCTCCACGAACAGTGGTTGTTTTTTCAAACAGGTCCAGTTCACGATCGACGGGCCAGGTAGCCCCTGATTCGATCCAGCGTTTGAGTACTTTCTGTTCTTCTTCAGACAGTGGTTGTGGCTTGCCCTGTTTTTCGGGAGGCATATCGCCATCGGCGACTCGTTCCCACAGGTAGCTCTCTTCCAGATGGCCGGGGGTCAGCACGACACCCGAATCGGATCCGGCTTGAATCGCTTTAAGTGAGGAGAGGTCCAGTCCACCGGAGGCTTCATTCGCGTTGTGGCATTCGATGCAACGCGTGAGCAGAAGAGGAGCAATGTCTCTTTCGAAATCAATTGGATCGGCAGTACGCCCAACGTCAATCAGGAGAAATGCGAGAGTACAAAAGGCAAATGCCAGAATACGACCAGAGAGCATGACCGACACCTAGAAGGGTGTAATTTAACTTTATTGTTAAAAGTCATGCTAAGTCTGATGGTTCGGGAGTGCAAGTATAAACCAGAGTTGATGTATGCATTCCGTTAAGCACCGTCTGCGCGAGCCTGATTTTCGTTGATTCTTGCCACTGCTTAGTTCGTTTCGGGTCGCTCTCCCGGTTCCACAACGACCACATTGGAGCCAAGTCCCTCGGAGATTCTATCTTCGAAGATGTGCCCATCGGTCCGGATTTTTCTCAGTTCCCGTGGATCAAGGTCGTCAGGGAGCCGACCGAGATTACAAACAGGTTCACCGGGGCTGACGGCGGGCAACGTCGTCATGCCGACAACCACAGCGTTGAAGGGCGAAACCAGAACAGATCGTTCTTTACCAAGTAACGTCGTGTTGGTCGCCAGGGGTTGTTTCTTACGGACAACATCGCCCGGTTTAATATGAAACTGCAGGAAGCCACCCCGTTCCGCCCGGATCCATTTTGATTTTTCCATCACGATCGGGCTTTCGGCGCGGTCGGGTTCACCTTCAACCATTTTGAAAGTTCGTAGGACATTCTCAATTCCGCGGACGGCGGCATCGACGATACCGGGCTCCACTTTCCAGACTTCGCCCCCTTCCATGATAATGGTAGGGCAACCGGCGATGCAGGCTTCCCGGCGCAGAGCCCCTTTTGGTCCCTTGCCGTTCATAATGATTTCGCATCCGAAGGCCTTGGCCAGTTTTTTGACCTTGGGATTGGTCAGGTCTCCCCGGACATTCGGGTAGTTGGTACGGCGCACCGAGGCCGTGTGCAGGTCGATTCCGTAATCGGCCCGAGTGATCAATTCGTCAAAGATCGTCCGCGCCATACGCCCGGCGAGACTTCCGTTGGCTGAACCTGGAAAAGACCGGTTCAGGTCGCGGCGGTCTGGCAGATATCGAGAGTGACGGTCGAAGGCGAGCATGTTGAGAACGGGGACGAAGATAACCGCCCCGCTAATCAATTTGATGTCCTCGTCCTGCATCAGGCGATGAATGGCACCGGTGCCATTGATTTCATCTCCGTGAAGGGCCGCAGTCAGAAGTAAAGTCGGGCCCTCTTTGACGGCGCGACGAATATGAATCGGAATTTTCAACGTCATACCGCTGTATGATTCGCTGACGGCCAGGGTCACGTTTTTGGATTCGCCCGGCTTAATCTCCGACCCATTCCACTTGCCTATCGGTTTTCTAATACGCTCGTTGCTCATCTTTTTAGTGAGCTTACCTCCCACGGGTGTTGGACGAAATCGAAGGGCGGTCAGTCGACCTTGCCTGAGACAGGTTGCGCAGGCAGTTCCAGAACTTCGTAACTTCGCTTACGTCGTGTTTTAGCGGGAATGAGGTCTCGCATCAATTCCAGTTTGCCAAAACAGAGCAGGCGATCTCCTGATTCCAGCTGACGATCGGATCTTGGGTTAGGAATCACGGTCGTTCCCCGGTAGAGAGTCAAGGCGTTAATGTCCTTCTCCCGCAGTCCCGATTCGCTGATCGTTTTCCCAATGTAATCGGATCCTTCCGGGATGTGAATCTCGGTCACTCCGTAGCCTCGGCTGACCGTAAGTCGCTGACGGATATCGATCTCGGGAAAATTCACCTGGCCGGCGATGTAGTCGACCACCGTACCCGCCACGTCAAGTTGCGTACAGGATTCGATTCCCTCCAAGCCAGGAGAGGAATTGACTTCCATAATCTGAGGGCCATCTTTTCCTTCGAGCATGTCGACACCCGCGACGCGGAGTCCCATGATCTGTGCCGCTCGAACTGCTGTCTCGCAGTAGTTGGCATCCAGGGTGACTGCCTCGGTTACTCCGCCGCGGTGGACGTTGCTACGGAACTCCTGTCCCTGCGCCACTCGACGCATGGCGGCGACGACCTGATCACCGACGACAAACGCGCGGATATCTTTTCCTTTGCTCTCGGCTACGAACTTCTGAATCAGCACGTTTTGTCGTTGGCTCTGAAGTAGTTCGATGATCGACTCGGCTGACTTGACCGACTCGGCCAGTAACACGCCAATTCCCTGAGTTCCTTCCAGGAGTTTGATGACAACCGGAGCACCTCCCACGCGTTTAATAGCGGGGAGAACGTCTTTTTTATCTCGGACGAAGGTCGTCTGGGGAATACCGATATGGTGTTTTGATAATATTTGCAAACAGCGAAGTTTATCTCGTGAGTTTGCCACGCCGGCCGAAGAGTTGGCTGAGAAGACATCCATCTGTTCAAACTGCCGGATGACGGCTGTACCGAAATAGGTGATCGAATTACCGATTCGGGGGAGGATGGCGTCGTAGTTGGAAAGCTGTTTCTGTAAGTAGAAAAGGTCCGGATCTCCCTGTTTCAGGTCGATGGCAAAGCGAAGTGTATTGAGGACCTTAGCTTTGTGACCTCGTTGTTCCGCTGCCTCAACAAGGCGCCGGGTGCTGTAACAGCGGGGACTGCAGGATAGAATACCGAGTTTCATAAAAGAACCTTGAACCTTTTTTTTTGCGGGTATTTCTGGTCGCTTTACCACCAATTGATCACAACTCGTTATTCAGTCGAGACGTGCGAATGGGTAAGAACAGGGAAGGGTTGAAGATGTGCCGGGTGATTTGCTGCTGAAATCTATTATAGCGACAACTGGACCCTTTTCGGGGGGCGGATATGAGAAAGCGGAAATTATCGTTTCTTAATCCGCTTTGGCCGTTTTTCTCTACCGTCATAGTACGATTTACCGGCATCAACTAGAAATCGACCGCGGAATGCTTCCCGTCCCAGCAACATTCGAAAACCCATTTCATCGCGATTGGCGAGCGTTAATTCAATGGACCACGTTTGGCCCAGTAGAGTCATATTGGTCATGATGACGGGCCGCATATTGGCTTTGCCACTCGAACTTCGGACCGAACGTACGTCGACAACTTCAGCTTCAGTGGTGACGATTTCCGTCGTTTTACGCTGCAATGGATGAACTTTGAACCGCACAAATCGGGTTCCGCGTCGTTCGAAGTAAGAGAGATCGTAGGCGTGCAGCGATGAAGAGCGAGCGCCCGTATCCACCTTGACTTTAATCTGTTCGATTCCCAGTTCGGGAAGGGCAATCCATTCCCTCCAACCAATGATTGGTTTGACGGGCTCCGCTTTTTTCGGTCTCATCAATCAATCCCTGCAACAGCAGATGAAAGTAGGTCGCATCGACGTAAAACGACTTGGAACAGGAGGGATCTTAATAATTGGCGATTTGAAAAGGAAGTCCCTGCGAGAATGGTGGCGTTTTCCCCCTGAGTTCCGACATAATCGAAGAGACTCTTTTTGAACGTCTGACTTTGAAAACTCAACCTGAGGAGAACCAAGAATGCGCCGCTACCTGACGATTGCAATGATGCTTGTAATAGGAATCGGAATCTACACCAGTTGGAACCGGACTATTGGCGACGACCGGGAGACTTCCTGGTTTAAATCGACCACCGTCGATTTTGGAATCGTGGTGAGCGATGTCGAAAAATCGGTTGCCTTCTATCGCGACGTACTGGGTTTGAAAGAAACCTCGACGTTCGATGTTTCCAGTGAGATCGCTACGGACGCCGGGCTGACCAAAGGGGAATCTCTAAGCGTACATGTGATGCAGTTGGGTAATGCGGCAACCGCGACTAAAGTTAAATTGATGCAAATCGAAGGTAGTACTCCTGCCAAGCAGGATACCAGTTACATCAACAGTACCCTCGGCATGAGCTACATGACATTACATGTGACAGACGTAAGTAAAGTGCTCAAAAATGCAGAGAAGCATGGCGTCAAAGCGATTGCCAAGGGGCCAGCAGATATCTCCCGTGGAAGCGGAAATAAAATGGTACTGGCGATCGTCCGCGATCCGGATGGAAATCTGGTAGAACTGGTTGGACCCCTGAACTGATCGTGTCACTGAACTGATTCCGAAATTAGCTCGAAATCAATCGAAGGGAATCGGACGCCGGCTAGATAGGCCGGCGTCTCCTTTGAGGGAATTCCAGGCATGCTCGGCAAGTTGTTCCGTGTAATCGAGAATGTCGCCAATTCGAGTCTGGCGAGTTACCCACGCGCGAGCGAGCTGTGAGCAGGGGCCTGTAATCTGTGCAAACAGATAAGTTTCGTTCACATCTAGTATTTCCCCTCGTTTGATGAAGGGTTTGAACTCCGAGAAGACTTCCACCACAAATTGTTTTCGCAATTCGTGATATTGGACTTCGATTGTGTCAATCAGATCGGAAAGCCCCATCCGCGATAAGTAAAGCGACAACTGCGGGTTGTCATGCGAATACTGCAGATGAGTGTGAATCATCGCTCTGATTTTTTCGAAGGCAGTCTCTGCAAACTGAACGCGTTCCAGCATATGTTCTTGATAGCGAGCAACGCCTTCGAGAAATAATGTGCAGGCAATCTCATTTTTGCTCTCAAAGAGATGGTAAATACTACCATGGCTGGCGCCGGAGATTTTGCGAATCTGCTCGATGCTAGACCCTTCAACTCCTTGTTTCAAGAAGCATTCGAGGGCCGCGTCAAGAATCTCCCTGCGTCGGCGTTGGGTGCCGGGGCGTAGTTTCTTCGTATTTACAATCATGATCGCATTCTACTGAAAACAGGCGGAGATTTTTTAAGAGATGATGGAACTCCGAAAAATTCTGGTATAACAGGAATGTTAACCGAATTCAGAAAAAACGAAAGTAGAGGGGACGAACGGATACACAAATAATTGCGAGGTCAGCATTTCAGTATTAGAAACTGTTCGCGTATTTCCTCTTTATGGTTCCGTTTCGCATGGGCCGTTTCTGAAAGGAAGGCTTACCAGGTTCTGACAGAGGTGTCTTATAGCAAGTGTCTTATAGAAGTGATGGGTGACTGCCAACTCGTCAACCGTTCTATTCAAGGCCCAAGTAGAATTCCAGTTCACATCCCGCGATTGATTTCGATGATCAATCGGCTCATCGTCATATTCATATAATTATGAATCGACAGAGGTTTCAAGATGACTGGCAAAGCGAACTTTTCCCGTCGAGAAACATTGCAAGCAGGTGCCGTTTCTCTATTAGGACTGAATCTCGCGCATTTATCAACGATAAAATCGCTGCAAGCGGCCGAACCCTCGCACGCAGACTCTGTTGAAACTCCCTATCGTGCTTGCATATTTATCTTTCTCTTTGGCGGACCAAGTCAGCTCGACCTGTGGGATATGAAACCAGGAGCCCCCGCGGAAATCCGCGGCGAGTTCAAACCGGTGGCGACAAATGTCCCCGGTATCGAACTGTGCGAGCATCTTCCTCACATGGCCCAGCAGATGGATAAGTTCTGTCTTCTGCGATCGATGACACATAAAATGAATGTGCATGGTCCGGCCTGCAGTGAAATTTATTCCGGCCGCGAATACTTCGGCCCTCCGGTAACCGACCAGGCAACACCGGAGGATTGGCCCTCACTCAGTGCGATGGTCACCCGGTTTGGTAAGTCACAAGAGGGGTTACCGCCTGCAGCAGTTTTGCCCTGGTACAGCCAGTTTGTTGGGCAGGACAAACGTATCGCCGGACAAACAGGGGGACGGATGGGCGAGAACTGGAATCCATTCCTGATCAACGGAGATCTCAGTCGTGCCGATTTTGAAGTCCAGGGAGTTCAGCTACCACAGCAAATGACGGCCGACCGATTTACGAGACGTGCACAGTTATGGTCGCAGCTTGATCGATTGGCGCCTCAGCACATTACGAATTCCCAACCCGCTTCGAAGCTTCATAAAAACTACGAGACCGCCTGGCAACTTATTAAGAACGCCGCCGACTCCGATGTTTTTTCGTTAGCGAAAGAATCGGAACCGCTGAAGGAGAAATACGGGAGAACAAAGTTTGGACAAAGTCTGTTGATGGCGCGCAGGTTAGTCGAAAACGGAATTCCCCTGGTCACCGTAAACTGGGATGACGATTCCCGTAACGACAAAGTTTCACCGCATTGGGATACTCATAACGACAACTTCAACAAATTGAAGAACGGTCTCTGTCCGGTATTCGATCGAGCTTATGCCGCATTAATTGCGGACCTGGACGACCGGGGTCTGCTGGAATCAACTTTGGTGGTGGCTTTAGGTGAGTTTGGTCGCACGCCACGGATTGGCCTTGTTACTCAAAACGGAATGACAGAACCGACCGGTCGCGATCATTGGCCGCATGCTTTCACATCCCTGCTGTCAGGAGGCGGCGTCCGTGGTGGACAGGTCTATGGTGCCACGAACAACACAGCAGGTTACGTTGACGACAAACCGGTCACGCCTGCCGATCTATCCGCGACCGTCCTGCATCATCTGGGGATTGATCCCCATTGGACTTATCACGACGAATTTCAGCAGGTCGAACGGCAACTCAGTACGGGAACCATCATCACGGATTTGGGGTGATTGGCCTCTTATGCAAGTGGTCAGCTTTACTCAATATCGTCAGCTACATTGACGAAGACTTTCAGTGCATCCGGGTCTTCCACCAGTAGTCGCATCATCTCCGCGTAGTTGTCGAGGCCCTCGACGGGGTGAGTCAGAATCTTTTCGATCACTCCCGGATAAGTCATCTCGCCTAGAGCCAAATCGGCGATTCCCATTTCGAAATGACGGAAGTTCGCATTGACGGAGCCAATCAGCATTTTGTTACCAAGGACCCACTCCAGGTTCAGCTTGTCCGCAGGAGTCTCATGTAAATCTTTGCCGCCGGTGATGCTGGTCCAGATGAGGACGCCGTTCAGGTTGAGGTGTTCCATCGCTCCGAACGAGATCGAGCTATTGCCCGTCGCGTCGAAAATGATATCCGGTTTTCCTGATTCTTCGACGACCTCTGCGATAGATCGTTCCCGCGTGCTGACATAAGTCGCCTCCATACCCTCGACGATCTCGGCTTTCAAATTCGGAGCGACTCCTCGCGCGAATGTGTAAACCTGCAAACCTCGCAGACGCAGAATGAGTGTCGCCAACAGACCAATTTGTCCGGCACCCATCACGAAGGCAGTGCGGGGTTCCCATACCTGTAATCGCTTCTGAGCTTCGTACGCCTGATGGATGGCCTTGGCCGAGCAACTCATTGGTTCGGCGAGGACATGAAGATGTCTCAGGCCAACGGGAATACGAACGATAAATTCAGCGTCATCGACGAAGTATTCGGTCAGATATCCATGCAGGAGGTTGATGCCTCGCTCGTAGTAGGTTTCTTCGCTGGTGATATCCGATCGACCGATACTATCGTAAATAGAAGCTCCCGGTCGACGGACTGTGCAGGTGACATAGTCACCAGGCGAAACATGCGTGACCTGTTCGCCAATCGCTTCCACTCGTCCAAAGACTTCATGGCCCAATACCAGATAGTCGTCTCCAATGGGCGCATTGCCATACAAGGCATCGTTAATCTCGCGGTCTGTCGCGTCGACACCCACCTTCAAGACTTTCACCAGTACGCCACGTCCGTTGGGAATGTCCTCCAGCTTCGGTGTCGAGATGTCGGTCAGGTGAACGCTATTCGGCTTACCGGGAGTAACGGCAATCGCTTTCATGGAGATAGGCTTTGAGCAAGAGTAATTGAATCTTGGATTTGATGTTCGCATCGTCTATTTCAAACGATGACTCTTAACAGGTTATTCTGCGGCAGGTTCGGATGCGGCCCCTTCGGGAAGCGGAACCTGATTCTCGGACTGAAGGTAAGAAACAAGGTCAAGAGTGTCCTGTTCGGAAAGGGATTTAAGCAATCCTTCGGGCATCAGCGAAAGACTGGATGTTTTTCGGTCTTCGACATCTTCCGTGCTGAGCGTCAATTTTTCTGTTGGTGTCTGTAATGTGATGATGTCATTCTCTTCCGAAATAATGATCCCCGAAACAACCCGGCCTTCAGTGGTCGAGAACGTCGTCATTTGAAAATCTTTACCGACGAGAGCGTTGGGAGTCACCATGTTCTGAATCAGGTATTCCGAATTGCGGCGTTGTGATCCGGTCAGTTCCGGACCCACTTTGCTTCCTTCTCCAAACAGTTGATGACAGTTGGCACAATTCAGTTTAAACAATAATCGACCATGAGACGCATCCGCGTTGGAAATGTTGTCCGCTGTGAACAGTTTAGTCAGTGAATCGATCTGTTCCTGTTTCGCTTCGTCTGTTTGGCCGATCGTTCCCCAGACTTCCTCGAGCCGTTTCGTCAGATTTTCCTGTTTATGGCTCAAGATCTGGCGAACGTAGAACGCCGAGAGGGCATTTCTCTCAATTTCTTCTTTCTCCATCGCATCGAGCAGCTTAAGGGCATAATCGGGACGAGAAGTTAAAGTTCCGATGGCCTTCTGTTGGTCAACGAGAGGCATCTTGGTGAACCGGGAAAGAATTTCACTGGGAATGGCCTCATTCTCAAACGCAGCCAGACTGACCAGGGCGGGTCCCCGCATCGTCTCTTCGTCGAGTAATTGCAACAGCACGGCAACGAGTTCCGGGTTCTGCTGGAGCGTTAAAGCGGTAAGGGCTGTCTCTCGGTTTTCCTGGGGCTGTTCCTGGTTGCTGATCAGCGTCCGAAGTTCTCCTGCGGCTTCAGGAATACCGAATTGCAGAGAGAGTAATGTGGTCAACAATTCGATTTCTGGATTATTCGAGGTCGCCATTCGTTTGCGAACCTGATCCCAGGCGGCTGGCTTTTCAACCTGTTTCTGGCCCAGGAGTGCGGTTTGAATTCCACGCAACAAATCCAGCCGGACGATGTCGTAACTGCTATTGGCTAGCTTTTCGTAAAGGGCAGGTTCATTCGCCAGTTGGCGAGCAATCAACTCCCGGACTTGAGGGAGTTCCGTGAGCGAAATCAGATCAACTCCCTGTTGAGGGTATTGTTCGATTGCTTCATTGATACCGTACCAGATCATCAAGGGAAGGTAGGGGTCTTCCTGATCCTGAGCTCTGTTGAGTAAGTAAGGGGCAATCATCCAGCGATACGGTCGCGGCATCCGCTGGAGTGCGGAGGCGAGTTCGAGTCGTACGCGTGGCGATTCTTCCTGTTCGGCCAACTGGATGAAACGGGAAAGGAGATCGGAAGTGACATACCGATCATCCATGGCCAGACGAATTGCCCAGGATCGCAACCATTCTTCCGGGCTACGCAGCAGCTCCGTGATTTTCTGATCGTTAACACCACCCAGCACATGAATGGTCCAAAGGGATCGGAGTTTCATCGGAACAGCGGTAGATTCGTGGAATTGATTCCACAGGGCTTCGATGATTTCAGCCTGAGAACTCAGTTCTCCTAGTGCCGCCCGCTCCTGTAGCAGTTGACGGGCATGTTGGGCGTACCAGTTGTTCGGGCGTGTGTGCAGTTCAACCAGTTCAGCGTCCGTTTTTTCGGAGAGGTTTACCGGTTCAGATTTCAAGTCACCGTAGCTGACTTTGAAAATACGTCCTGTTTGTTTTTGCGTGTTGATGTAGTCATGGCATTCCCCGGTGTCGTTCCAGTCGGTGATGTACACGGCGCCATCGGGTCCATACTTCAGTTCCAGACCTCGAAACCAGGGGTCGCCCGAAAAGAGCATGTCTTCCCCGTGATGAGCGGAATAGGTGGAACCCTCGGGTTCCAGGATGTCCTGGTTAGCGCGGCGACCATGAATATTAAGAGTGTATAATTTGTTTCGATATTCTTCCGGCCAGTTGTCCCCCTGATAAACCATGGCACCCGCATGGGCATGGCCACCACCAGCCGAATCGTGTTTGCCTTCGCCATCTCGTGAGGAGGTCCAGTTGCCGCCCCCCCAGTGAATGTGGTCCGCAACGGATTCGATCAGCTCGTAGGTATGAGGAGTGACATCTACGCCGAACATTCGCTCGTAATGAGCACCGGGAACAATGTGCCAGAGATGTTTGATCACGCAGTTAGTAATAAACATCTGACCGTACTGATCGAAGTCGAGCCCCCAGGGGTTCGTTGTGCCATGGGCGACGACTTCGAATTCCTGTTTGGTCGGATGATATCGCCAGACACCGCAGTCCAACTGATCGCGTTTTGTTTCGGGCGTGCCCGGTTTGCCAACGAGTGATTTGGAGAGGATTCCGTTGAGTCCATATAACCAACCATCCGGTCCCCAGGTTAAACCATTGAAAACATTGTGCCGACTCGATTTGGCATCCCAGCCGTCGAGCAGGACAACAGGTTCTCCATCCGGTTCGTCGTTTTGGTCGGCATCGGCAATGAAGAGGAAATTCGGCGTCGAACAAACCCAGACTCCACCGAATCCGACTTCAATTCCAGACAGGTTAACGCCCTGGTCCCAGAACACTTTACGGTCATCGAATGTTCCGTCACCGTCGGTGTCTTCCAGAATGACGATCCGGTCCTGTTTTTTGTCCGACCATTCCGGATAAGAGAGACATTCAACGACCCATAATCGGCCACGATGGTCGATCGTAAAAGCAATTGGTTGCACCACATCCGGTTCCGCTGCGAACAGGGATACATTGAACCCTTCGGGAACCGACATTTTCTCGGCTGCTTCTTCGGGGGGGAGAGGTTCCGAATCCTGAGCGACCAGTGGCAGGGCCAGCAGCGCAAACAGGCACAGGGTACAGAGCGAACGGAGTAAGCCGATCGAGAGGGCAGGGTTGAGGGTGGGTCTCATGATCTCTTTCTTATGAGCACGATGTGCAAGCAAACACGGTCTGTCAGTTCACTTTGATTCGAAACACTCTGATTCGAAATACCGTGAGTCGGAATATCAAGGAGAAGGGGGGAATCGGTCAGATCGCCCCGATCATCGCAAGTCGTGGGTTGCGTTGGCTATGTTCAGCCTCAAGAATAAGAGCTGGCATTATAAAGTTTCAAGCGGCAGAATGAAACTTGGGGCCATTGCCCGTCGCCGACTCACGGAGGATTCGTATCTTCTGATGACCTCCGCTTTATTTTTTTGAACCTCGTCGAACTAAGCCAAACAAAACATAAGTCAAACAATATGCATAACTCACCGCTCGATCGTCGTCATTTCCTACAATACACGTCTGCTTCGCTACTGGCAGGGGGAATGCTGTCAGGCGTTTCCAAAGGGCAGCCCCTACTGGGAGCGGAACCTTCCGGTCCAATAAAAGAGGTGGAACGGACCGTTGTTCACTCCGGGTACGATGGTGTCTATTGCTGGGTTCATCCCCGCGCTGGGGCAATTCCTGGAAAAACCCCGTCTGTCGTGATGACGATGCAGAAGTTGTGGCTTAAAGGGTCGGATATTTTCCAACCACTCAAAGAGATGAGAACGGACGACCTGGGAGAAACCTGGTCGGGTCCGAGTGATACCAGTTTTGCGCACCGGGAAGAAGAGGGGGGGATTACCGCGGGTGTTTGCGATTTCACTCCTGCCTGGCATGCGAAGACCAAAACATTACTCGGCATTGGACACACCGTCCGTTATGAAAACAACCACGTGCAGAAAGGTCGCCGCAAACGGGAAACCTCCTTCGCGACTTACGACAACGACAGTCGTACCTGGTCCGATTGGGATGTGGTTCAAATGCCCGACATGAAAAACAAGTTCTACCATTCGGGTGCAGGCTGTTCTCAGCGGGTCGACTTACCTGATGGCGATCTGTTGATTCCATTTTACTTCTCAGATGGTATCAATCCCCATCGTAAAGTCTCCGTGATGCGGTGTGCTTTCGATGGTAAGAAGGTTGAGTATCTCGAACATGGTTCCGAACTCGATATCCCCACCCACCGGGGAGCACTTGAACCCTCGCTTACCTATTTTCAGGACGAGTTCTTCGTCACGATTCGACACGGCGATGGGCATGGTTATGTCGCCCGCAGTAAAGATGGCCTGCAGTTCAGCGAACCGCAACCATGGAAATGGGACGACGGCACCGAACTCTCCACGGGCGACACACAGCAACACTGGATCTCTCACCAGGACGGTTTTTATCTCGTCTTCACTTACAAGCGAGAAGACAACCAGCACGTCTTCCGTCAACGAGCGCCACTCTTCATGGCCGAAGTGGACCCGGAAACTCTGAGCCTGAAGAAAGAGACGTTGCAAGTACTCGTCCCTGAACGAGGTGCCCGTCTTGGCAACTTCCAGGTCGTCACCGTCTCCCCTCAGGAAAGCTGGGTGACCGTCACCGAATGGATGCAACCCGTCGGTTGCGAAAAACGCGGCAGCGACAACTCGGTCTACGCCGTGAAAATCAAATGGAACACCCCCAACGAATATGCCGTTGGGTAACGCGAACATTTCTTTTTAACACGAAGTCACAAAGACACGAAGAGCTTAAGGCAAATGTCTCGCTCTTCGTGTCTTTTACATTTGATGGACTCGAAATCGTTATCAAAAAGAAAGGAACTCAGCTTGGCTGGCTCGATGCTAACGCTTCGCAAATCTTTCTGTTCTCTTTTCTTCTTAGAGTCCTCGTGCCTTAGTGTTGAAAATGAATATCAACGCGACGCAAAGCCTGAAATGCTCCAAGCAGTTGACTTTCTACAGTATGGTTCACTTTCTACAGTATGGTTCACTATCTGTGGTAATCGGTGTCCATCTGTGGTTCCAAACTCCTTTAAATCAACTTCCTTTAAGGCAACTTCAACCCGCGCATCGATTGCTGGGCTTCACGGTCTTTGAGAAAGGCGACGAGGTCGATGAGTTCCTGATAGGAAAGTTGGGAGATGACTCCCTCTGGCATCAGGCTCTTTTTGCTCTCAAATTTTTCGTCGATTTCATCTGTGGGGACGCGAATCTCTTTTCCACTCGAATCTCGCAGCACTAACGCCTGGGCGTCTTCCTTCACTTTAAGGCCGCTGTAGACGAGACCGTCCTCGGTGATCACATTCCAGGTGGCATAGCCTTCTTTGACTTCGCGGGAGGGATCCAGGATCGATTCCATGATTTTACCTACCGTGTGCGTTTCCCATATTTTGGTCAAGTCAGGCCCCACTTGGAAACCGACACCTTCGATTTGATGGCAGTTAATGCACTGTGTCCGTTTTTCGAGGAATAATGCTTTACCATTGGCCGGGTCGCCTGTGGTCTTCACCAGGTTTTCCATTTTCTGGATTTCTTCCGGTGTCAAATCGACCAGCAGACCCCCTTTGAAAACTTCCTCCAGCAGAGGTTTAATCTCCCCTGATTGGTCCCGGCGCTGATGCCGTTCCAGGGCTTCGGCGATTTGTGGCAACAAACCGCGATCAATTTCTCCCGCCAGGAATTGCTTCGCCAGTCGACGGGCTGTTTCCGAGCGGCGGCCCAGTACTCGCACAGCGGTGACCTGTTTCACCAGGTCTTCATCTTGTAATAACTTTTCTGCCGTGGGAACCGCTTTCTCGTAATCGACTTCCGCGAGAAGTTCGAGGGCGGCCAACTGAATTTGTAGATCAGGATCACTCTCAGCAATGGACGTCAGTTCGTCCAGTACCAGTTCCACACCCGGGGCCGTGCGGCCACGGGGATGCAATGAATAAGAGCGAAGTTTAGCCAATGCCTCGAGAACTGTGGTTCGTTCTTCAAATGACTTCGATGTGTCCAGCAGGATTTCCATAATCTGAGGAGAAAGCGATTTCAGATCGGTGTCCCCAATCGAAGTAATGACTCGGTTACGAACCTCTTCATTTTTATTCGTGAGTAAGCGGGTCGCCAGTTCATTCATCACTTCCGGATCACCCCCCGGAACAGCGCCCAGGGTTTCCATACAAGCGAGTTGTACGGACAGTGGGAGGTCGTCCTGTTTGGCCATCCACTTCGTAATGGCGGTCGCTTGAACGGCGGGCTCGACGATAATGTGCCGATAAGCAGAAATCACGCGAGCCTGCTGGTCTGGACCAAGTAACAGCATCTGTTCGCCCAGCAGAATCTGGTCGAGAAGATCGGCTCCAGCCCGTGTGCGTAACGATTCCAAACAGTAGACCGCTTTCTCCCGCAGGGCCGGATCTTCTGATTGCAGCCAGAGAGCGAGATACTTTAAACCATCTTTATCAAGTCGTTCCAATCCGCGAAACGTTCCGTCGAACAGATAGATGTCGTCGTAGTTCAGTTGGGCAAGATGCCTTGCGAGTTGGTCTGCTGTTTCCAATCTCAGTTCATCTCCGGCTGGCAGTAGTCCTGCCAATGTTCCTAAAGCGATTGCCGCAGAGCGACTGACGGCAGCATCGTTATCGACTAAGGCGAGACTCAGCGAGTACAACAAGTCGCGATCAATATCCGTCGCTGGCACGTTGCGTGAAAGTGTTTCCGCCGCAACACGTCTTAGTTGTGGATGTTCGTCAGCGACGACAGCCAGCAGCATCGACTTCACTTTAGCGTCGTACTGTTGTGCTGCTGCACCCAGAGCCATCACACGGGCTTCGGGACGCATGTTGGTATTCAGGGCGAGGGAGATGAACTGATCGAGGTTGTCTCCCCGTTTAATCAACTCTAATTGGGCCCGACGGCGAAGTTCAAAGTCGTCCGTGGTTTTGAGAGTATTCCACAGGTTCTCGTTCGGGCTGGCGATCAAGCGTTTCCAGTCCTTGGATGTTCCCGGTGCAATCGCGGGTGTCCCTTCGATGCCCGACCAGGTGAGTCGGTAGATGCGGCCATGTTCACTGTCACCCCACACACGACCCGCTCCACCGGAAGGGGTTCGCCAGTCGACAATGTAAATCGCACCATCGGGTCCTACCAGTGCCTGACAGGGACGGAACAAATCATCGGTGCTATCCATCAACACAAATTCGCGGTCGACCTGAAACGTACTTCCAACTTTAGAGACTTCGTAAGCGCGTACCATCTTGCGATAGACATCGGGATAGATAAAGAGGCCCCGGAAAAAGTCGGGGAAAGCCGTTCCCTGGTAAATCATTAAACCTGCTGGGGCTCCGCGACCTGTTTTTAACATCGACGGCATTTTGCCCGGCTTCTCGCCAAAGACCGCGCCACGGACAAAGTCGGTGCGGCAGCAGATGGCGCCAGGGTAAAGTCGCCAACCATAGTCGGCCCCTTCCGGGACATGCATCAGACGCACGCCCTGAAACTTTGAACCATCTTCCTGATCGTTGTCGACGTGGAACATGTTATAGAAATGATCGAACGAAACATCGCGATAGGGGTTCCGGAAACCGCGAGCATGTTCGTGCAATTGCGATCCGTCCGGCTGCATGCGGAAGATCGCACCCGTTCTGAGGACTGTTGAGCGGGAGCCGTCAGTTCCTTCCCCTTTGTTATCGTTGTCGCCGGCGGGGACATACAACCAACCATCATGGGATAGAGTCACCCCCGAAGATTGATGATGATCGAAGCCGCATAGGCCGTGAACGATCTCTTCTTCAATATCAAACGGACCGCCCGGTTCACTCTGACGACGACGGATCACCCAACCGTTGGACGGGAAATAGAACCAGCCATCGTGTATGAGCAATGACGACGGGCATTCCAGATCGTCCATGATCACTTTGGAAGATTCGTAAACTCCATCGCCATCTTCGTCAATCAGTTGCTTCATGACATCGCTGACATCTTTGAAGATGCGTTCAACGTGCCCCTGGGTTCCATCCTGATAGGTGAACTCGTAGTTACTGTTCACCTTGCCTGAAGCGGCCCGCCACTCCAGGACGTACGGTGTACCATCGGGAGCGAAGGACATGCCGACCGGGTCGATGACCGCCGGGTCGGTGGCGAAGAGTTCCACTTTTATTCCGGCGGGTGTCTTAATACCGCTCAGCTTCGGATCGATCGTTCCCTGATCGATCATCTTCACCCACTCAGGGCTTGGCCGTTTTTCGAATTCGTATTCCTGAAAATCGTCTTGCGCGAAAAGTGGTCCACAGAGATTTAGGCAGAGACTTAAAGTGAGGAACAGGGAAAGCGCGCAACAGAGCCAACTGCGCATGGGGCCAATCCTTTGCTGAAGAGAAGTGAAGTAGAGATCCGTGGCATCACTATAAAGGGTACGTCGCCCTGTTTTCAATCGCGGGTGCGAATTCCCATAGCAGGAATCGCCCTTACTCCGCAGGAGAGGGCGACTGGGCAAGTTCGTATTTCAACCAGGCATAAATCGTAGTGCCGATTTGTTCATAGCCGACTTTGTTCGGGTGAACAGCGTTGTTGTGGGGATAGCCATCCAGAATATCGAGGTTGAGTTCGGTCGGAATCAGACTGATGTTTTCAGACTCTCTTCCGTCAAAATGTTCGATGTACCGTTGCACAAGCCGGTGCTGAATCTGTTTCCAACCACGCCGAGGATACTTGTCTTTATAGTTTGCCTCAAAGGCTTCCTCGCGACCATTCCCCGGAGTCGTCAGACAGATTCCCAGTTTGGCATTCGGAGTGACCTTCTTGAATTCATCCACAAGCTGATCGGCCCGGGACAGAATGACATCGATTTGTGCATCCGGATCAGCAGCGTTCACGCGAAAGGCGTCATTAATGCCCAGCTTAAAGATGACCACATCCGGGGCCACACCATCAGCATGTTCGTCGATAAAGTACTGCACATCGAGTGTCGGTTTTCCCTCTTCGTTCAATTTCAGGAACGGACTCGACTTGGTTCGGTACGTCCCGTCTGACTTGTCGGCGGGAATGTAGCGGCTCAGAAAACTGTGCCACGTCCAGCCACCGTATCCCTCGTGCACGACTTCGGGCAGAGCGTTCGATGGTTGGTGGGTTCCCAGCATCGTGATGCTCGGATTTTCCGGACGAGCACTGAGCGTATGAATCTGGTTCGGATAGTGCGACGCCTGAGTCAAACTGTCACCAATAATCAGCAAACGCAAATCCTGTCCCGCACCCGCATCCCGTGGGGCGACATGCACGACGGTTTTTGCCGATACAATTTCATTCCCCGTTTTATCCTGAACAGATAAGGTCAGCGGATAGTCGCCGACATCGTCCGCGTCCGGTTCAAATATCCAACGACCCGGCTTCTTTTCTCCCACATCACAGGTCACCTTAAACTGCAAATCAGACGCCGGTTCATACAACACGATGTTCTGGAAGTAGAGACTGACTTCCGATTCGGGAACCGCGTACACCGCCGGGGGAAGCGTCAATTGGACATTCTCCACCGTCGGTTGTTCGGCCTGGACAGGAAGAGTTCCAAGCAACAGGCATAATGAAAAACTCAGTAGGAAGCGGCGCATGGTGGCGGGCATTTCTATCGGAAGGTGAAATGGGCAGGGGAGTGAATCGCGATTTTCAGGGTGATTCTACTTCCAGTGTACCGAGCCATCCGGGCACGCTCAATTGGGTGCAGAAGAAATCATGGTGCACCATCGACATTGTCGATGGGATTTTTTTCTAACGGATTTGCTTCCGTAGAAATATCGCATTTGGGCAGCGCTTCTTTTAATGTAGCAATGCCTTCCTCGCTTATCTGCGTATCGGCGATGTAGAGTTCCCGCAGATAAATCATTGTTGAGAGGTGCTCCACTGCAGCGTCTGTGACATCGCAGCCAGTAAGGTCGAGATAACTCAAGTTGGAAAAACGAGCTATCTGCTTCACGCCTTTGTCAGTGATTGCCAATTTTCTGCAGGGGAGTTTCGATAAACTAATTCGTTCTTGAAGTAAAGCAAGGTGTTCATCAGTGAGAACCAAACTGAAAGGGGATCTGTCGACTCGTCTGGCAACCGCCAATTGAGGTGATTTGCAGACAAGTCGCCATAGTTCTTCTTCGTCGATATTTCCTGTGAATGTGAAACTCGTTAAAGACTTCAATTTTGCTAACTGATCGAAATCAGCCGGAGTGAGATGTTCGACTTCGGGCATCTCAAGCGCCCACAAACTTGATAGACTCCCGATGCGTTCGATCCCCAGGTGCGTCGGTCGTATGTTATAGAGGACCATTGTGGTGAGCGCGGGCATTTCATCCAGAAATTCCAGGTCTGATTCAATTGGAACCGACGAATCTGGGGGTGATATGGAGAGATCTTCAATGTCACGAATCGAATAAAGCTCCATCGCTTGCTGCAATTGGTCCAGAGACGTGACGTGCAGTCTGGTTACCCGCTGGGAAATCAGAAACGGAGGTTGCCAGTCCCCCATCATATTGGCCAACCACTTAGGCAACATCGAACGGGAATCAAGTTGCGCTAATACTCCGGCTTGATTCTGAAAGCTCTCCCTCCGATCCATCAACCGAATAAAATAAATCGACAACCCGCCGATCACCAATCCCACCACCAGCGTGATCCCGATCAATACCCGTTTCCGTTTTAGCCAGGACATGCGACTTCCTACGATGTAGAGGTATTTGGGTGTTGGGTTTGCAGCACTTCAAGGGTAGGAGGATGAGAAGTGGAGATCAAGAGGCGATTAGTGAGAAATCCAGCATTCTGGCATGGCTCGTTTGCGGCCGACGATGCATTTCCAAACGGGTTGTTATACTCGGGATTGCGGCCATCTTGTGCGTGCAGTACAGTTAGCAATGTGATTGTTTCCGTTGCTTTCTAAGGATGCTTCTATGCTGAACCGTCGTCTACTGTGTTGCGGTGTTTTCGGCCTGCTGTTGCTGGCAGGTTGTGCGGAAGGTCCGGGCGACTGGGTGGGAGACCGTGTTCAGGTCATCTATGAATCGGGCGTCCCGGTGCCCGGCAAGTTGCAAGGGTATCTGCTGCAGTACGACGCGGCCGGATTGATCATTGAATACGATGACGAACAGATCTTCATCCCGCACACCGGAATCAAATCCATCTCCAACCTGACACAAAGTCGCCTCATCCACGAATCCGGTTCCACCGAAACCAGAGAAGGGGGCTCCACCGAAAGCTGGGAATCCGGTTCAGTCGAAGTCTGGCCCACCAACGACTGGGAGTCCGGCTCAAGCGAAGCCGGTTCGAGTACTGTGTTTGGTTATTGAGCTGGTTGCGGCATTATGGCAAGGAAAAGGAACGATGAGTGAATCCGATAAAACTGGGTATGTGAAGTTGGTACTTCTTTTCGCAGTGACGGTCTCGATTCCTGTCGCGATCTACTTTGCCGTATTTTATACGAGCATGGATTCGGCATCGTTTTCCAGTTTTTCATCTGCACCGGAAGAGCCGTTGTGGAAATGGGAACTCGTTGAACAAACTCCAAATCAAATTCGATTCAAAGCGGTTGGAGTCGAGATGCCGCGAAGTGATGATGTATTGAAGGAAGTGAGCGCTCATGCAGAATTGCTTAAGGATGGAATTGATGTGGGACACGTTGATGTCTCATTAAAAATACATCCGGACTGCGAAATTTTACTCGAAGTCATCTCTGAAGATTTGTCTAACGCAGATGAATTGATCATATCTGTCGCCTGGCAATGTTTGCGAACAGGTTTCTTTGGGCATGGCGATTTTAGCGGAAACTTTAGCACGATGTTTAAGATGACGGATGGAAAGGTGATCGACGAGAAGGACGAATAAGCGGCCAAGGCCTACACTATTTTAGTCTACGCGAGGACACGGATTTCTATTCTGACTCCCTCTCGTTTCTCCATAAGAATATGTCTGAAGGTTGCGAGCGGCTTTGGAAATAGTGCCACTGTCTGGCTTGTCCAGCAGTGCGAGAGCAGAGGTTGCGTTCGATTGCTTCCTGATTACTACAGGTCCGAGATTGCTCTTCGGGGGAGCGGAGCCGCTGCGTGTCGGGTTGAAGAAGCGCTGAGTCGCCATGGTCTGCCCGCATCGCAAGAACCGTGTTACAGCGAAACAACAAGCCGGTTACATCCTGCTCCTTAAACGTCACCGATGAAAGATCGAGCGGGCCAACACCTAGTTCCAGGATTAAAGGGAACCTTAATGACCGCTGGCATTCTATTTCTAGCCTGGGTTCAACTCGCTTGGCTGACCACTACACATGAGAGATTTGACGGAGCCTCCTTTTAACTTTCACGGAAATGTATCGATGATGTTAGAGTCGACTCATTCATGCCCGTCGATTATCTTCAATGAATTTGTCTAATTCTTGAACTAAGGTCTTAATGTCATTAACGAATGCCTTTGCTTGGCCTTTACTGTATTTGTTGATTGATGATTTTGGTCGGCCGCAATTATGTATCCAGTCATGCCGAATTTGTACAATGCTTCCTATTCTTTTTTTTACTGCTGCAATTGCAGACTTCCGGAGTTTTAAAGTCTTTTCATTATTTAGTCCAAGAAGATCATCGGGGACAACTTTCGTGAATCGTTTGCGGTTCTTTGCGATAAGAATAGGAATAAAGTCTCCCCATAGTTTGTGATCGCTCGATAAAATCGGATTAAAATGCTCGTGAATGATACTGATGGAAAGCATATTGTTTCGCTCCATTAACTTGCGAGCCGACATACGAATCCCCCAGTTCGGTCGAGATTGACGTGTAGTCTTGAGGACCTCACCTGCAGGAAGCATGGTTTTAGCGTAATGAGCAGGTAGATCCCCTTGCCACTTTTTCTCTACATACGCTTTTAATACAGCTGTTACGCAATCGACGTATTTGTCGCATAAATAAGCGTCCATTGCTCCGAAAGATGATGCAATTGCTGATGCGTGTAAATCATTAATAATTAAAGCCTCTCCGCCAGCTAGTAATTGCTGCTCGGCAAGGTTAAGGATTGCTTCAACGCGTTCTATATCCTCTGTGAAGTGAAGAAATGGTGTAGTTGACATACAGAAGTATCCTTTGCGATATTGAGAAGAGCCGTCGATATTGCATATTCTAAAGACTATTTGGAGTAGTATTGAATGTGGATGATATCATTTTCCATCTTTGTCTAAATATTTCGCGATATCATTCACGAATAATGAGAGCAATTTACCTTTCTCAAGGTTCTCATTTTTGTGGCCAAGATCTGCTCGAATGGTTCGCAAAAGTTCTTCGTATGCGAACATCGAAGAGCTGTCTTCTTTGTTATTATCACCAGCTGATGCACCACGAAATCGAATCCAAGCGTTAAGTACTTCGTCTGATGCCCAGACGATTGACCGCTGGTGAAAGTCGGACATGAATGTAATTATCTCCGCTTCTGGTATTTTCTTACCTGTTTTTGGTGCCATTAACACTTTAAACATAAAACAAATCAAATCTTCGTAGACAGGTACTTTCTTTTCTCGTATCTCTTTTCGAATGTTTGCTTTGTTTTCTAAGTGACGAGCAACGACGACTGAAATAACTGACACTACAATAGTAGCCGCCGCTGTAAGTGTTGGCGCAAAGCTGGCGTCTGTATCTGAGAACGCAGCAATGGCTTCACTCCCCAACTTATATAAAGCATATGTTATTGCAATAATTGAAATCGTTCCACAAATCATCGCAATAATATTAGCAGTGCGTGCGGTCACTGTATGTGGCTCTCCAGAAAGGTAAAGGTTTACTCTCATGGTAATTCTTTACCTTGTGGAATGCAAAACACTGCGACCCAAATAAAAAACACCCCGATCAATTTCTTGATCGGGGTGTTTGGCTTTTCAATTGGTTTCACTACTCACGCATTAGCTACAGCCCATGCTGGCACCACAGTTGTGGCACAGGTAGCAGTTGCCGTTGCGGACGGTGATGGAGCCGCAGTTATCGCAGGCGGGAGCGTCCGATTGGAAGCGGGCAAATTGCTCGCTTCGGTTCGATTCCCCGGGTTCCAGCAGTAACGCGGTCGCTGACACGCCGTCGTGCAGTGATGGTGCAGCAGTTAGTGACGGTGCAACGCCATTCGTGGCGTGACCGGAAGCTGCCCCGTTGCTTAGTCCGTTTGTCGGCTTCGTGTCCAACGTGGTTCCGGACTGGGGCTTGCCCTCAGAGATCGATGATGATCCCTTGCTGTCACTGGAATCTTCCACTCGCTTCGGTGTGTTCGCTTCGCGGTAGCCAGGGATAAATTGAATCCCCATCCATCGGAAGATGTAGTCGACCACACTTTTGGCGTTCGGAATATCCGGGTTGCTTGTCCAACCGGCAGGTTCAAACCGCATGTGACTGAACTTATCGACGATGACCGCCAGCGGCACACCGTACTGTAGACACATGGAGGTTTCGGTTCCGATGACATCCATCAGACCACCGATAGTACTACCCTCTTTGGCCATCATGACGAACAGTTCGCCGGGAGTACCATCTTCGAACAGTCCCACAGTAATGTACCCTTCGTGACCACCCACAGAAAATTTGTGTGTGATCGACTGACGGGTCGCGGGAAGCCGACGACGTTCCATGCCCGGTTTGTACTCTTCGCCTTTCTTCTTGCCACCTTCTTTTTTCGTCGCCAGCGGCTGGCTCTGTTTTGAACCGTCACGATAGATCGCCAGAGCTTTCAGGCCAAGTTTCCAGCCTTCCAGATAAGCGTCTTTGACGTCTTCCACAGTTGAATTCGAAGGCATGTTGACCGTTTTCGAGATCGCACCCGACAGGAACGGCTGAGCTGCCGCCATCATGCCGATGTGAGCCCGCCACTGAATAGAACGGGTTCCGTTGGCCGGAGTGAACGCACAGTCGAAGACCGGCAGATGCTCTTCGAGCAAGCCGGGTGCACCTTCGATCGTGTCGTGCGTATCAATGTAAGCCAGGATTTTCTCGATCGAGTCGTCCGCGTAACCGAGTGTCGACAGAGCTTTAGGCACAGTACGGTTGACGATTTTCATCATTCCGCCGCCTGCCAGTTGCTTGTACTTCACCAGGGCGATGTCCGGCTCGATACCTGTGGTATCACAGTCCATCATGAAGGCAATCGTCCCAGTTGGAGCAAGCACAGTCGCCTGAGCGTTGCGGTAACCATATCGACGGCCCGCATCCAGACAATCAATCCAGACGTCGCGAGCGGCGTCTTTCAGGTATTGAGGACAGGATTCGTTAATGTCTTCCACTGCTTGACGGTGCATCTGCATCACTCGCAGCATTGGTTTTTCATTCTCACGGTAGCCGTCGAACGGTCCAATGTTATGGGCGATATGCGACGAAGTCAGGTAACCCTGGCCAGTCAGCATCGCTGTCAATGCACCACAGATACCATGACCTGCTTCGCTGTCGTAGGGAATTCCCATCGACATCAGCATGCTACCAAGGTTCGCGTAACCAAGTCCCAGAGGACGATAGGCATGGCTGTTCTCGGCGATGGCCGGGGTGGGGTAACTGGCATGGTCGACCAGAATTTCCTGAGCCGTAATGAAGATGGACGAAGCTTTACGGAACCGTTCGACGTCGAACGTGCCATCGGCTCGCATCATTTTCTTCAGGTTGATACTCGACAGGTTACAGGCGGTATCGTCCAGGAACATGTACTCGGAGCAGGGGTTCGACGCATTGATCGGACCACTGTTCGGGCAGGTGTGCCAGTTGTTGATCGTCGTCTCGTACTGGACGCCCGGGTCACCACAGAACCAGGTTCCTTCGGAAATTTGATCGATTACATAATTGGCGTCGTACTCGGGGCCAGCTACGGAAGAGTCGGTCACCCAGTGAGTCTGCCACTGTCCACCATCCAGAACGGACTGCATGAATTCGTCCGAAAGACGAACAGACAGGTTGGCGTTCTGGAACATAATGGAACTGTAAGCAGCTCCGTTGAAGTTCGAATCGTACTCGCCACTTTCAATCAAGGTGCGGGCTTTTTTCTCTTCAACTGTTTTCGCCTGAATGAAATCGAGGACGTCGGGGTGCCAGTCTTTGATCGACTGCATTTTTGCGGCACGCCGGGTCTTTCCACCCGATTTTACGACAGCGGCGATCTGGTCGTAGACACGCATGAAGGAGAGCGGGCCGGAAGGAGTTCCCCCGCCGGACAGTTTCTCCCGCGAGCTGCGGATTGTGGAGAGGTCCGTTCCCGTTCCGGAACCGAACTTGAAGAGCATCGCTTCGCTGGTCGCCAGCCGCATGATGTCTTCCATGTTGTCATCCACCGACTGAATGAAACAGGCAGAGGCCTGTGGGAATTCATACGGTGTTTCCGGACGACTGACGGTACTTGTCTCGACATCCCAGTAGTAGTTCCCGCGAGAACCTCGGACGCCATACTCATGGTAAAGGCCGACGTTGAACCAGACGGGAGAGTTGAATGCCCCGTGCTGATGCAGACAGAGCCAGGCGAGCTCGCGGTAGAAGTTTTCGCCATCTTCCTGTGTAGCGAAAATGCCATCCTGGGTCCCCCAGTCGGCAATGGTCCGGGCAACGCGATGGACAACCTGGCGGATACTGTATTCCCGCTCGGGTGTTCCCGGTTCACCGTAAAAATATTTACTGACGACAACATTCGTGGCTAACGCACTCCAGTCAGCCGGTACTTCGCAGTCAGTCTGTTCAAACAGCACATCGCCCGATTCATCCTTGATTTGAGCGGTCCGACGAGTCCAATCGACAGTGTCGAATGGGGCAACATCAGCGGGACAGAAATAAGGGGAAATCTGCATCGCCTGAGTCTCCTCAGTAACAGATTCCGCCCTGTTTCCTGCGGAGCGCGATCCTTCGTTAATGTGGACATCGACTCCCTTTGAATCGTGCATCGTGCACTCCTCCTTCGTAGAAAAAAAACAGGCAGAAAATCCTTAAACATCCTCAACTGCCAGTGTTGAGAACGGAGCCATGGTTCGCCAGTTCAATCCGGAATCTGGCCAATCTTATCACGTATGTACAGGTAAATCGTTGTGCGGCAAAGAGATAAGGGCGGCACAATCTATTGTAGCGGTGAGGTGTGTGTGTACTACATATTGTGAATCGACAAGAGCCCGATATTAAATCAGGAATTCTATTTGTCAAGATTCGAATCTGACGAAGATCCGCGCGAAAAGCAGGGCGGACCTCATTTCTCCCACAAAAACAGGCGTTTGAGCGTAGTAAATATTGTGAAGATTTTTTTTATTTCGCGTGAAGGTTTTTTGTGGGCCTGAAGCTCCAGAATTCGCCCTGAAAGAATAGGGTGTTCTGGTAACAAGGCCGGGTGTATAATAGCGATTCAGATGCAACCACCGTTGCCTCTATTTCGACAAACTAACGCAATTAAAAATCTTCTCAGGTTTGAACTCTTCTACCCTTGAACTTTTCCAACGGGAACGGGAACCTTGATGCGACACTGGCACCATTTGACGATCGCTCTGACCGCGCTATTCAGCTTCGGTCTGCAAAGCGCACTGCCGCTGCATGCGGCCTCGTCTCGCCTTTGTCTTCAAAAATTGGCTGGTACCGTAGCGACTGTATTCGCAGAATCCGAAACGGTTCTGCCCGCCTGTTGCCTCTCTCGAATGGAAGCATCAGAGCCGAGCAAGCTAAGTCCCGTCTCCTGCTGCCGGACTCATCATCAGGAAAGTCGCGAGTCCTGCGACGATTGCGGTTGCTGCATTACCAATCCGCATCTCCCACAATCTGCCTCTACGATCATCGTCACGGCTCCTACGCTGCAACTCAACATGTTGAGTCCTGTGGGCCGGGAAGTGGCTGATACCAGCTTTGAGACGATGCATAGCGACGACATCCGTCCTCGTGACCCACCGACACAATCGCTGCTATGTGTCTGGCTCGATTAACGTCCTCGAATTGAATTCGCTTGCTGCCGGTGGAGACATGTCTGTCCCCATCGCATTTCAAAACGTTTTTAAATTTGAGGATAATCCTATGTCTAAATATTTCATTACCGCTGCGCTTGTTGCTCTGCTGGCCGTCTTCGCCTGGAGCTTTGGTCCTTCTTCGGCTCAGGCTGCCAGTTCCACCTCCGGTTGCTGTTGCGACAGTTGCGTCTGCGAAACTTGCGACGGCAATTGTCCTGAAGACTGCACCTGCTGTTGTGTGACAGGAGTCTGCGAAGCGGGCTGCTGCGATGACGGAGCATGTGCTGACGGTTGTTGTGTCGATGGCAAATGCACCACTGGTAACTGCACTGCAGCAGGCTGTTGCACGATGTAACAATCACGCGAACCTGATTCGATTGGAATCTAATTCGCGATGAAATCGATATGAATCGCTCCCCATCGGTGGTCTGTCACTGATGGGGAGTTTTTTATTGCTCTGTACGCAGTGAAAATTCAGAGAAGGTTACAGTGATTGTGATCGTGTTCTTGTCGGTGTCATTCTCGACTTCGAACTTCAGATACGCCCCCTCCGGATGAACTACTGATTTCGATTTAAAAAACCAGGAAGAGGTATAAGAGGACACTGTTCCCACTTTCTTGAACCAGCTATCCAGTTGCGTGGCGGAAAAATGTGGTGAAATCTGCTCTGCAGTGACAAAGTCCGGTAATATGTCGCTAAAATAAAATCCTTTTCCCGCGTAAACATTCTGGACAGGCGATTTCTCTAACGGGTCTTCTGTTGTGGATTCATTCGAGAGTTCCTCGACGAGAGTACGGTCGTAAACGATTTGAAAGGGATCAATACCCAAGAGAAGATATTGTGAACTCTGGTTCTGGAGATGAGATAAGTTATAAGTCTCAGAAAATGAGGATTTAAACGGTCTACGACTCTCTTCGATAAGTGAATCGGCCATTAGATTTCGGTGGATGTTTCCGCCATAGGTGTCCGGTTTAAATTCTTCGGTGCGAACGACAATTTTCCCGCTCTTTTCCAAAAAAGAATTCACATCGTACCGAAGTGTGACCAGTACATCATTCATTGCCCTCTCAAATTTCGCACTGTCCGCGATGATCAATTCCATCTGCGTTTTCTCGGAGAGTCGTTCATTCCAGACAGACGCAAAACGCCCCACTGTAAAACAAAAGACGCACAACAAGAGGATGGCGATTATCTTGAGCGAACGTGGAAAGCCACTGGTGGTTTCGGAATTCATGAATTGATCCTGAGTCTCTGTTTAAGTTCTCTTTTGCAGCTGATAAGGGGTTTCTTCACCCGAATTTTACATTTGTGTTCATGGTCATCTTCATGTCGATCAATGTGTTCGCAATCTGCGCTACCAGAATCGCGAATATGCCTACAGCAATACTGTTGTCGAAAAGGACGACAATACCTCCAAGCATGACGCTGTAGTTAAATATCCTGGCTACCGGCGTAGCGATCACTTCAATGAGCATCGGGCTTGCTTCAGTATCGTCACCATTGGGAAGAGGCGTTTCGGAAGTCATTGAATAACCTTTCATTTAACGACAGAACGAGCGTTTGAAAAATTCTCATTTTCAGTAAGTTTTGGGAACATTCCCACTGCACCTGAGTCCGTTATAATAAAAACAGCTCCATCAACGCTAACGAAATAACAACATATCAACAGTTTGAAGTCTCTCCATGTCCGCCCCTGCTGAACCTCTTGCTTTTCAGGATCCGTCCGCGCTGGCATCGCTCGGTCGGTTGGAAGTGATCGCGCGGCAATTGGTGGAAGGGTTCATGGTTGGGCAGCATCGTTCTCCTTATAAAGGAGCCTCGGTCGAGTTCGTTGAGCATCGACAATATTACCCCGGTGACGAAATCCGCCATATCGACTGGCGGGCCTACGGTAAAACGGGAAAGTATTACGTCAAGGAGTTTGAAGAAGAGACCAATCTGCGCACCTACCTTTTGCTCGATTGTTCCGGCAGCATGGGGTATTCACAGAATTCGTTAAGCAAGTTCAGCTATGCCCGTTGCCTGGTGGCCGGATTGGTATATCTGCTTCAAAAGCAACGCGACGCCGCCGGGTTGATTGGCTTTGATGACAAAATCCGCTTGAGAAGAGAACCCTCGGCCACGGCGAAAGTCTTCGAGCAATTGATGCACGACTTGGAATCGCTGGAACCGGGCGGGGAAACGTCGCTGGCGCAGGTGCTGACAGGGTTGTTGCCGACGTTCAAACGCCGATCCCGGATTGTGCTGCTCTCCGATTGCTTTGACTCATTACCCGATTTGTGCAAGTTGATGCAGCAGTTACGACATCAACGGCACGAGGTGATGTTATTACAGATCATTGCACCGGAAGAGGAAGATTTCCCGTTTTCCAAACCAACTCGCTTCCAAAGTCTGGAGCAGACCACAGATCGCAAACTGGTCGATCCACTCCAACTCCGGCAACACTATTTGAAACAATTTGAATCATTCATCGCCGAACTTTCTCAGTTCTGCCAGAATAACGATATTACCTACACTCGCTTTACCACAAAAGACCCTTTCGCGGGAGCATTACAGGCGTTTCTCTCCGAGTACAATCGGCGATGAGGATGCTTACCAAGAGAGTAGAAACGTAGAATCCGAAATCTGGATGATACGCTCTAGTTTTGTGTAGGCGTTACTCGTTTACGAGGATCAATTCGTGAGGTTTTCCACTGCGGAAACTCGTCTCTAACGGGAAAAATGAGTGAATCCCATCCGATATGCATTTCGGTTTGAATAATGCGTTGAATTCGCGATAGGGCTACGTATACAGGAAGGTACGATGCCCGATTTTATGGTACACCCTCTAAAAGAGGATGAATGTACGATTTAGGACTTATTAACTCTCTAGTTTTGCCAATTTGACCCGTTTTACATTTCTAGAAATGAAAACTGGCATTAATACGAAATCAGAAATTTGAATTCCTGATTGTTCACCTGTATGATAAAGATCTGGTAAAATCATAACGGTCCGGTCGGGTTTTTAAACCAGTATCAAATCACGTTTCGTTTCGCGGAGAATTCTGCACAAACACCCATCCCAATCTATTTCTGCAGCGATAAGCGACTATTCTAGTCCTTAAGGTCGCCAGAAAACTCAAGTTTCAGAGTCACGTCCAACAGCACAACATCGTCTTGATGCGAAACGTTCGAACCTCTTTCGCAATCACTGTTTTCGATGAACCTGATGTTGCTACTCAGCACTTCCAGCAAAATGGAGCGTTCTCAAATGCCCTTTGTCAGTAAAACACCTCACACCTCCGGCAGACATCCACGTGGATTCACGCTGGTCGAGTTGCTCGTCGTCATCGCGATTATTTCCGTACTGGCCGCGTTATTGCTGCCCGCCGTTCAACGGGCACGAGAATCCGCCCGCCGAACTCAATGCCTTAATAATATGAAGCAGATTCTGCTGGCTTCTCACAACTACCACGATTTACATCGTAGTTTCCCTCCAGCTTGGGTCGAGCCGGAAACTCCTATTGATTATGAAGATGACGATGACACATTCGACAGTGGGTCAGATATATTTTCTGGAAGCCCTCCCGTCGATGTGTTTCTCAGTTTCTCACGGACACCTGTAGATCGCTGGACTTACGATGCTAACCGGGTACGGATCACCAAAGATAAAGTCGATATCTCTAACTGGCGTATGTCCCGATACTGGGGCTGGCATGCATTGATCGTTCCTGAGATGGGCGAGTTAACATTGGATATCGATTTCAACGATGCTCATTACAGTCCCTCTAACCTGGACTCGATGCAGTACGAAATCGGCAGTTTTGTTTGCCCGTCCTCTTCTTACGAAACTGCGTTGGACACACAACGTGCCCGCCGAGTTGAAGGAAGTGGTGCCGAGTCTCGAACCGAGTTTGGTCTGACTACCTACCGAGGTGTTCGAGGATACTGGGAGAATACAACGTCAGGTGGTGATGACGACGACGACGTCGATAACTCAGGATACCGTCTGCACAAAGGTGTTTTCGAAATTGGTCGATCCAATCGATTCCGTGATATCGCCGATGGAGAGAGTAACACGTTGATGTTCGGTGAATCATTGTTAGGGTTCTGGGGCGACGGATTCAGCTGCTGTGCCAGTATTCACGATGCTCGTCCCGACTTTTTCTCTTACTTCGAATACGAACCCGGACCAGATGATTCGGACGACTCCACCGAGAACGACTTTTATCGCTCTCAGTTCTTCGGTTTTGGTAGTGCCCATGGCGATGTTTCCATGTTTGGAGTTGCCGATGGTAGTGCAACACCGATCTCACATACTATCGACGGTCAAGTACTACGGGCGCTTGTAACTCGTGATAACAGCGAGAAAATGAATCTTGAAGATGCCTTCTAGAGCGCATTCCAGATAACCGTAGCGAGTTCTGGCGGCGTAGCCTACTGTTTTTAAGGGCTTTTCGAGACCGATAGCCGCCACACTTATCCTGGACAGGATCTAGGGTCGATCGCAATTGATCAAAACGGCCTCTGTCTGGCGGGGACACCGTTAGACGAATCCAGGATTATTTCAAGCACGTTCATAGGGGAAAGCGACCACCTCCGGGAGGGTCGCTTTTTTCATGAGCCACATTAAAAGTCGCTCAACGCCCAGCGCGACTCCTGCACTGGCGGGATAACCTGCCTCGGTTGCCTCAAGGAATAACTCGGGCAGGGGGAGCTCGCACATGCCCTCGGCCCGTCGGATTTCGTTTTGCCGCTCAAAGCGAGTCCGAAGTTCCTCTGCGTTTGTCTCTTCGTGGTAACCGTTACAGAGTTCGATCCCCTTGATATACAATTCGAACCGCTCCGCTACCGGGGGATCATCCCTGCGGACGCGTGCGAGGGCGGCCTGGCTTTCCGGATAGTCGATCAGGAACACCGGGTGCTCGATGCCCAACTGGGGTTCGACCTTCTCTGCTAACAGCAAATTCAGCCAGCCGTCCCGGTCCTGTTCGTCCAGTCCAGGAGGAATCGAAACCTGCTGGTCGATCGCCAGCTGTTTCAGTTCGGATGCCGTCAGCCTGACGACAGAAGTTCCCATGTACCGTTCAAAAGCGGCGGCGTAGGTCAGCCTTTCGAATAGTTGAGGATCAAGTGGTGACTTCGTAGGGCATTTCTCAGCGACCGTTCGAATCAAACTCTCCACCAGTTTCATCTGGTCGTGGTGATCCTCGTTACAAGAATACCATTCCAGCAAAGTAAATTCGGTATTGTGACGGTCGCCCTGTTCCTGTTGTCGAAAGACAGAGGAGAACTGATAGATACGATCGGCTCCCGCCGAGAGTAAACGCTTCATATGCGCTTCAGGAGACGTCTGTAAGTACCGGTCTCCCGCGATCGATGAGTCTGTCAGCCGAAGGGGATTGATATGAGCATCGATAATCGCTTCCCGACTCAGTACAGGGGTCTGTACTTCCCAATACCCCGTCTCTTCAAAGAATAAGCGGAGTGTCCGCACCAGTCCCGCCCGAATTTTTAAATCAGAAATCGTGGCGGTCGATCTCCAGGAGGGGGCAGGGGAGTTCATAAATCTGGGGCCAGCTTGTAAGTGAAGCGGATGAATTGCGGAAAACCGTCAGTCGCTAACTGACATTGTACCAGCATGTTACCAACCCTGTCCGGTTTTCGGCCCTGAGAATTCGGGCGTGAATAGGTAATGAAATCTTCGTTTCGGACCGGATTAAAGCGGAAAAACGCCGGTGGAGAATCTCTTTAAGAAAAAGAGAGAAGGGCACAATGGCCTGTTGACATAGGGATTGACCCGGATAGAATTGAGCTATTGAGATCAAGTCTCATTATCTGTTTGGAGCTCACTCAGCAGCCTGCCAATCGACTCCAAACTGGTCACACCCCAGTTTTCCTGCCCGATAACCGCACCGCTAATTATCAAACCCCACTTGCTTCCACCCAACTTTACTCATCGCTGCAGTCAGTCTCGTTTAGAGCAATTTCCGTTGGATAACGAGCTATTTCCGTTGGATAACAATGTCACTGTTCTTCAATTCCGTCTGACAGATACGTTCGAAAGTCGTGAGAGCAACAACCTGGTCAATTAATCACGATTAACGCTGCGGACCATTAGAAGTTTCCAATATACCCGATTTCAGCCCTGTGCCAGTCGTTTAATCACCGTAATAGAGCCGGCCTCGGTCGCTCTTCTGAATTACAAATACGAGTAACCTCGATGACCGTTAAACAGCCCTGTCAGGATCGTATGCTCTGCCACTGTTTGAAAGTGCGCGAGTCCGAAGTCCGTCATAAATTCGAAACGGGCGAAGCAATGTCCGTTCCGTGTATCGTACAACAGACGGGAGCCGGAACCGGCTGCACCGCCTGTGTGTTACGAATTTCCAAAGTACTCGAATCTTATCCTTCGGCCGTTTCGCCCATCTGCATGGCGAGATAATTCTGAGTACCAACCTCTTTGAGCAGGCTCAATTGGGTTTCCAGCCAGTCGACACTCTCTTCAGATTCGACCAGGATTTTCTCCATAATCTCTTTGCTGCCGGCGTCTTTTTCATCCTGCGCCAGTTTGATGGCATCGTTGTAGGCACTCACGGCTCCGATTTCGAGTTTCAAGCCATTCTGTAGCTGCTCTTCAACCGTCTTGCCGACGCGGATGACGTCGTAACGGGCGATTTCGGGAACCCCTTCCAAAAAGAGAATCCGGTCGATCAGCAGATCGGCATGCTGCATCTCTTCCATTGATTCGTCCCAGTAGAATTTAGCGAGCTTGTTAAATCCCCAGTCTTTGCACATTTTAGACTGAATGAAATACTGGTTGATGGCGGTCAACTCGATGGTTAATCCCGCGTTCATTGCCTCGATAACTTTGGCGCTGCCCTTCATAGTACGTTCTTCCTCTACGCTGTTCGTTCAATAGTCCGCAGCTGACGAATCCGTGCCGCCAGTCTGTAATTCGGTAAGTTGATTAGTGTGGAAATGTCTCATTTCTGGAGAACTGGCTTCAATCTTATAGACTGAAATCGATCAGGACGAACCCTATCGCCAGCTTTTCCTACCATTTTCATCGATTGAAATCCGGTCTCTCTCAGGACTTGCGAGTGTGTCTCAGTTCGTCTCCAGTTACGGAGAGAATCAGAGAAAACTCAGAATCTGGTTGTCCTCTGCAATTTTTCATATTAAAATTGATCTATGCGTTCGTGAGGACTCCCTCGTCCAATTTTCAACAATTCACGAACGCGCATGCCGAAAATATCCCACCTGAATTTTCCTGCCAAGAATCAGCCCTCCTTCAACTAGCTTTACTCCAACAAGTCTGTGAACCCCATGCGACAGTGTCCACCCATTGTCCGGAGCTTCCGCGTTAGCTTCTTCCTCCTCGCTGCCGTCTGCTTATCCTGGCCGTCTTCGAGTCAAGCAGAAGAACCCGGCACAGAGCTGCTTTTCGAGCGGGATATCCGTCCGATTCTCAAAGAGCATTGTATCCATTGCCACGGTGAAGGGGGCGAAACCGAAGGGGGACTCGACGTTCGCTTACAACGATTTCTCGTAAAGGGGGGAGACTCGGGGGAAGCGATCGATCCGGGGAAGCCTGACTTCAGTTATCTGGTCATGCGTCTGGATGCCGGCGAGATGCCGCCCGATGAAGACAAGCTGCTGCCCCAACACGAGATCGATCTCATCAAGACGTGGATCGCTCAGGGAGCCAAAACAGCCCGTCCCGAACCAGAAGAAATTGGCAATGGTCCAATCATCACTGAGGAGGAACGGAATTTCTGGTCTTTCCTGCCTGTTCAGGAATATCCGATCCCCGAAGTGGCTCAACAGGAATTGGTGTCGACTCCGATTGATGCATTCATCGTGCAAAAACTGGAGTCAGAGGATTTGACCTATTCTTACGAAGCGGACAAACGGACTTTGATCCGTCGTGCCACCTTCGATTTGACGGGCCTGCCTCCCACTCCGGCTGAGATCAACGACTTCCTGAACGATGAATCGCCCGAAGCATTCGAGACCGTCATCGATCGACTGCTCGCCTCTCCCGAGTATGGCGAACGCTGGGGACGGCACTGGCTCGACGTAGCTGGGTATGCCGACAGCGAAGGGTACACGATTCAAGATCCACTTCGAGACTACGCGTACAAATACCGCAACTATGTCATCGACAGTTTCAACAATGACATTCCTTACAATCAGTTCATAACCGAACAACTCGCGGGCGACGAGCTCGCCAAGCGTCCGCTGGACAATACCGACCCTGAAACGATCCGCCTGTTAACGGCGACCGGCTTCCTGCGCATGGCGCCCGACGGAACTGGCTCAGGACCGGATGATGCTGATGTCGCTCGCAATGAAGTCATGAGCGAAACGATCAACATTGTTTCGACCTCCATCATGGGGATCACGGTGGGTTGCGCCCAATGTCACGATCACAAATACGACCCCATTCCTCAAACCGACTATTACGAAATGCGGGCCATCTTCGAGCCAGCCCTCGATTGTAAAAGTTGGAAGCCTCCCCAGGGACGCCGATACTCGCTGTATACGAAAGAGGACTACGCTGAAGCGGATCGAATCGAAGCCGAAGCGAAAAAAGTTCTCGCCGTGCATTCGGAAAAACAGACTGCCTACATTGAAGAAACCTTCGAATCCGAACTGAAAAAACTGCCGGAAGAAATTCACGAAGCGGCTCGTCTTGCTCGAAAGACCGCCGATAAAGAACGAACGGAAGAACAGAAAACGCTGCTCAAAGAACATCCGAGTTTGAACGTCTCTGCGGGTTCGCTTTACCTCTATAACCGTAAGGCTTCCGACGAGCTGAAAAAAATCGCCGCAGAAGCCACGGAGATTCGGGCGAAGAAACCATTTCACGATTACCTTCGCAGCCTCATTGAACCGGACGGTCACGTTCCACCGACGCATCTCTTCTATCGTGGAGATATCAAACAGCCCAAAGAGGAAGTGCAACCCGCCAGCCTGACGGTGCTTGAGGATCGTCTCGAACCCATTCCCGTTAATGATGAAGACATGCCCACAACGGGTCGTCGGCTCGCATTTGCCAGGCAGTTGACCAGTGGAGAGTATCCGCTGGTTCCCCGTGTGATCGTCAACCGTATCTGGATGCACCACATGGGCCGTGGACTGGTCGATTCTCCTGCGGACTTCGGCAAACTGGGGTCGCTTCCCACGCATCCGGAATTACTAGATTGGCTAGCGACCGACTTCATGAATAACGGTTGGAAGATTAAACGGATGCATAAAATGATGATGCTTTCGCAGGTTTACCAACAGTCTTCCGCCCGACAACCACAATTGGAAGAAGGCGATCCGGATAACAAACTTTACGCTCGTATGTCGATCCGTCGTCTGGCAGCGGAAGACGTTCGCGATTCTTTGTTGGCCATCAGTAATCAGTTCACCCGCAAACAAGGGGGCACCTCCGTTCCTGTTCGGGAAGACAACGTCGGTCAAATCGTCGTGGGGAATCCAACCAAAGAAGTTGGTGGCAAATACGCCGATGGGGCTCCGCTTAATGGCGAAGAATTCCGCCGCAGTGTCTACATTCAAGTCCGCCGCAGTACTCCGCTAGCCTTGCTGGAAACATTCGATGCTCCGCGAATGCAGCCCAACTGCACTTCACGGAATGTCTCTACGGTAACTCCTCAGGCACTCATGCTGATGAATAACAATGTCGTCCATGAACGGGCCGTCGCCTTTGCAGAGCGTCTGGAAAATGACGCGGGAGAAGATCGTGCGGCTCAGGTCAATCTTGCCTATCAACTTGCGTGGGGGCTCGAACCTACCGAGTCCGAGCGGAACCAAGCCATCGCGTTCATTGAACAACAGACGGTGGAGTTCGCAAAATTTACTCCGGAAGAAGCAGCAGACGACAAGAAAGAAGCACCGGCAGGACCCGAGCCCGGTGATCAGGCATTGGCCAGTTTCTGTCATGCGTTATTCAGCGCAAATCGATTTTTGTATATTGATTGATATCGAATCGTCACCATAGACTCAACAATTGATAGCGGGTCCACTTTAAATTTATCCGTCGATTTATATCTGTTCTCAGGAAGTAATTACCATGTCACATGAATCCAGTAGTAACTCGCGTCGACAATTCTTGGCGAACAGTACCTATGGCGTGGCGAGCGTTGCCCTGGGAAGTCTGTTGCAACAGGACAAATTGCTGGCGGCACCAGCAAAACCGCCGCTGGAACAGGAATCGTTTAACCTGACACAGAAAACGCCAGTGGAACCGCCCCGAGCCAACGCGATGATCTCGCTGTTCATGCAGGGGGGGCCGAGCCACCACGATCTGTTCGACCCGAAACCGGAAATGCAGAAATGGCATATGAAGCCATTCCCGGGCAAAATTAAATACGACAACGCCGCTCAGGCGAGTTCCAAGATCTATGCGACTCCCTGGAAGTTCGACAAGTACGGTCAGAGTGGAATGGATGTCTCCGAACTCTTGCCGCATTTTCAGGAAATCGTTGACGATGTCACGTTGATCCGTTCGATGCACACTGGAGTGAACAATCATGGGCAATCGATCTATGCACTCAACTCGGGGCGTTCTCTCAAAGGGCGTCCGGCCCTCGGAAGTTGGCTGACCTATGGACTCGGCTCCGAAACGCAGAACCTGCCCGCCTATGTAGCGTTAACCGATCCGACCAGTCTCCCTGTGACAGGAGTTGATCTCTGGTCCAACGGGTTTCTCCCGTCGATTTACCAGGGGACTGTCGTTCGCTCCAAAGAACCGCGAATCCTCAATTTGGATGTTCCTCATCACCTCAAAGGAAATACTCAGGCGAACTATCTGAATTTCCTGCAGGAGATCAATCAGAATCATCTGAAGGATCGCCCGGGTGAACACGATTTGGATGCTCGAATCTCTTCGTATGAACTGGCTGCCCGTATGCAGGGTTCAGCTCGCGAAGCACTCGACCTCTCGCAGGAAACCAAAGCGACTCAGGAGATGTACGGTATCGGTCAGAAAGAGACAGACGAATATGGAAAACGCTGCTTGATCGCTCGGCGATTGGTCGAGCGAGGGGTTCGATGTGTCCAGCTCTTTAATCGGTATCAGTTATGGGATCACCACGGCAACATCCTTAACCTGCTTCCCGCACATTGCCGAATCGTCGATCAACCCAGTGCTGCTCTTGTTAAAGACTTGAAACAACGAGGACTGCTCGATTCCACCATTGTCCATTGGGGTGGTGAAATGGGCCGACTGCCGGTCATTCAGAATGAGAAGAGCATCGGACGCGACCACAATACCTACGGGTTTTCACAGTGGATGGCGGGGGGCGGATTCAAAGCGGGTTACACCCACGGAGCCACGGACGAATGGGGCCACCATGCCGTCGAAGACGTCGTCAATCACTACGATTACCACGCTACATTGCTGCATCTCTTCGGTCTCGATCCTTACAGCTTCACCTTTAGGAACAACGGTCGCGAACAGTCGCTCTTGGATGGGCAACAGGGTAAAGTGGTCAACGAGTTGCTGACCTGATTGGTCGCCTAAGTTGTTACAAATAAACAACTTATAAGTCGAGGCTGGGTTCTAAGTGAATCCCGCCTCGATTTTTTTATTTCTCTGATCCGAGACCGCTTGATTTTCGTTATCCTGAGAGAACAATTCCACTGGTTCTCCAGTTGAGATCCTTTGAAATTAAAGCGACCTTAAAACCACCTTATTAACAACGAGTGTTTACTGTGATATTGATCCTGTTTTTATTATTCACCCTGGTCCCTGTGGTCGAGCTTTATTTGCTTTTCCAGTTAGGGTCCCATACCAGTCCCCTGTTCGCGATTGGAGTAGTGATTCTTACGGGAATCATCGGTGCCGCGCTGGCACGTCAGGAAGGAGCGAAAGCCCTCCGGCGGATTCAGCAGGAACTCGGTTCGGGCAAAATGCCGGCCGATTCTCTAACCGACGGTGTCATGATTCTCGTCGCGGGAATTCTACTAATCACTCCGGGCATGTTGACCGATGTTGTCGGGTTCAGCCTGCTTATCCCTCCGATTCGCCGCTTGATGAAAATCTTCGCGGTTAAGTATTTCAAAACCCGCATCGTCATGAAAACAGCTCAGGCAGGACCGAATGGTTGGACAACACAAACCTGGTCGCCCGGTCAACGCGGCGCAACGAATTCCTCAACTGGGCCACACGATCCTGACGTCATCGACGCCGAATTTCGGTACGTGAAAGAAGAAGATCCCAAAATCAGTTCTCACACTCCTTCATCAGAATGAACTCTTTCGGATGAACCCAGTCTTGGCTTCGCTCGGCTCAGACAAGAAGTCAGCTTACTTTATTCGGAGAAGTTTTCAGGAGATCCACGCATGAATTAATCAGACTGACTGACCGACAGATTGCAGGTCATTGTTTTCCTGGCCAGTCTTTTTAATTCTCATCCATCATCAGGAGTTTCGTCTCGAAAGGGGCGTGTCATGAACGATACCAAACATCCCCGGGAAGAGTCTCAAGCCCGGAAAGAGTCTCAGCAACGAGAGCAGAACTGGGAACAGCATCCACTTGACGAACATCCCGTGAAGGAGAATGCTCTTCTGCTGGCGCACAGAGACTTATTCTCCCTTTCTGAACTCTGGAAGGAGTTCCTGCTGGACCTGTTGATGGCGACCATTTTGGGAACGATCGTTTTCCGGTACAGCTCCAGTTCCGGTTGGGCGGTTATCACCGGCTTGCTTATCTTGTCTGCGGGGATTCTCAAACAGGGTATGAAACACCTACTTCATCAGGTGAAACCTGTTTATAAAAAGTCACCCGCCTGGGTAAAGCATTTCGTGAAGTTAGTTCCCATCGGTTTAGTAGCGATGATCGCGATGGTGAGGATGTTCGACACCACCCTCGGCCTGTTCTCCACGGCTGTCTTCATGGTCGCTCTCACGACCATCATCTGGCTCAACCAGTCTGACGTTCCCCGGTTTTAATCGGTTTGATTCAGCGGGAGGCTGCTCTATAGATTTCGGAGAACTCGATGCGATTGATTTTGTTCTGTCTGTTTTTTTCCAGTCAATTAAGCTCAGTATCAAATGCGGGTGAACTCGATTGGATCGTCGTTTCAAAAGACGGAAAATCGTTCGAGCAGCAAGCCTCTGGCAAACCGTTCGTCCCTTGGGGTTTAAACTATGATCGCGACACCAGCGGTCGATTGATAGAAGACTATTGGAGCACAGAGTGGGCAACCATTGAGTCAGACTTCGCCGAGATGAAAGAACTGGGGGCGAACGTCGTTCGAATTCATTTGCAATTCGGTAAATTTATGAAGAGCCCCACGGAACCGAATCAACCTGCGCTTGACCGTTTGGGAAAGTTGATTGTCCTGGCAGAGCAAACGGAACTCTATCTCGATCTAACGGGCCTGGGTTGCTACCACCGGCAGGATGTCCCGGACTGGTACGATCAGATGGGAGAAGTGGAACGCTGGCAGGCACAGGCCGAGTTCTGGAAAGCTGTCGCCAAGGTCGGATCCACCAGTCGCGCCATCTTCTGTTACAACCTGATGAACGAACCTGTTCTTCCCGGCGATAAAAAGCCCGCAGACGATTGGCTCGGTCCCGCGTTTGCGGGCAAACATTATGTGCAGTTCCTCGTTCTGGAGATGAAAGGGCGATCCCGAATGGATGTCTTTCAGAACTGGACCGGACAAATGCTTGCCGCGATCCGCCAGCACGATAAGCGGCATCTTGTGACAGTCGGAATGGTTCCCTGGATTCTTGATCGACCCGATGAAAACTACGGTTACATCAACGAAGAATCAACAACGCAACTCGACTTCCTCGCTCTGCATCTCTACCCCGAAAGCGGCAATAATGAAAAGGCCACCGAGACCTTAAAAGACTTCCGCGCACTCGGTAAACCAGTGGTGATTGAAGAGACGTTCCCCTTGCACTGTACTGCAGAGGAACTGGGCAAATTCATCGAGCAATCAGAAGCGGATGCCGCAGGGTGGATCGGTTTTTACTGGGGCGAATATCCGGAAAACCCCACGACTCGAGGTGACAAGCTGACGAAGGAGTGGTTGGAGTTGTTTCAGGCACTTCAACCCTAAATCTCTGGTGCCCTTGGTCCCTCTTGAGTGAAAGATGTAAGGTGGTTAGCTGCCGAGCAGTCCACTCAACGTGCGATAAGCGAAACCAATGGCTACGATCAATCCAATCACCGCCATGATTTTCAGCCACGTGGGGATCTTGCGATTGCCGATCAGGTCTTTGCGGGTCGCAAGCCAGAGCAGGGCGGCGGCGAGTACCGGGTTGGCTATGACAGTCACGGATTGAGCGAAGACAATCAGGTTGGCAGGCTTAGGTAAGTCCTGCGATTTTACATAGACGGCGACACTCATGCCGGTTAATAGCGCGATTGTGGTGAAGACTTTTGGCCAGGTTTTATCGATGTGATAACCGAGTCCGAATCCATCGGAAAGCATCGCCCCCCCAATCATAGAGTTCACCAGGAACGAGCTGAAAGCCCCGGCGAAAATTCCCAGGCAGAAAATGATCACCGCAAATTTCCCGAAGGCAGGTTCGAGTGCCAAGGCGACGTCGGCGGCACTATTGAGTTCGATTCCCGCCTTACCGTGCAGCACAATTGCGGAGGTGGACATGACCATGAGCGTGATCAGTCCCAGAACCGTAATGCCCAAAGTCGAGTCAACAAATCCCTGTCTGATATTGGCGATGGTCCAGCCTTTTTCACGAACCAGATAACTCTGGTAGAAGGCACCGGCGACAGAAAACGTGGTGGCGAACATGGCGATGATCGTCACCAGGGTGATGGGCGATGGAGCAGGAGTTTCCGCCACGACTTCTGCTGCCGCTACAGCGGCTTCAGCAGGCGCTTCTTCTGCGGGAATCAACAAAGCGCAACCCAGGTTAATGGCAAAGGCAATCGTCATCATGGCGACGAGAATTTTCATCAACGTTTCGATGTGCCCGTACAGCGACTTTAAGCCCCATAGCACGGCGATAATAAACACGTTTAACGCGACGATGACAGAGATCGAAAAAGTCGGGCTGACATTCTCCATCAGCGGTTCGACCGCCAATAGAATGCCGAGGTTGTTTGAGTATTGGAAGCAGGCGCAAATCAGAAAAACGGAGACCCCGGCGAGAATCGCCAGCGGACGTCCCGCCCGTACTTTCAGTTCTTCGCAGAGACTTTTCTCCAGAACCACGCCCAACCGGGCCGAGAGGGCTGTCATGCAGATCATCAGCACCACGGCCAGCAGGACGACCCACGTCATCGAAAATCCGTAAGTATTCCCCAGTTTGGAGGCTGAGACAATACTTCCCGGGCCCAGCACCACCGAGGCGGTAATGATCGCCGGGCCAAGGCTGGAGAGAATACTGACTTTTCGAGGAGACGTGGCGGGGGTGGAATCGTCGGGCGTGCTCATAACGGATCGATCGGTCCTGTTGGCAGGAATAGTTTTCAAACGGAAGTCAATCGCCCAGTTTTGAATGGACGAAGTGAGTCTATTAAGCCCACCATGACGAGAAAACGGAGCCAACGCAAGCCACAGCCCACGCTCAATTTCTTCGCTGTTCTCAAACCAGCTTAGCGATGCTGTTGAGCTACCGTATTACCCCTTTGAGACTGTTCAAATCGAAGCCGTTCAGTGGTAATCCCCCCGCCGTCTGGGGGACGACTGTTCGCAGCATTCCCTGAGCTACTTTGACTTCTTCGTTCAATTCCTGGAAGCGGCTTGTCATCGATTGAGATAGCGTTTGCATTTCCGCTTTCACGAGTTGATTCGCCTGGGCTTCCAGATGTTCCTGCCCCGCTTGCCAGGATTGAGTCAACGCGGTCGTCAATCCGGTTGAGATTTGCTCACCCAGATTCGAGTGCACGTTCCAGCTCAGATCATGGACATCGCCCGAGAAATTCACACGAGACTCCAGTTGATTGATTCCGCTCAGTGAACGTGCGAGGACGTCATTCAAGGCGACCCGTTTTGGATCAGCACTGAACCCTTTGATCTCCACAGGGGCCTGAGTGAGCAGGATTTCACCTGAAGCTTGTTCCCCTTTCAGTAACAGCGTCGCTTCGATGGAGGAAGACTGCGCCGCCAACGTGATGGCAAATTCCTTCGGGTCTCCAAACATCTGTTCGGGCGGAATAGGGGCCTGGAATCGCAGCGCAATGCGGCTGACTGTTTCGTCAGAACGTTGGTCAATCGTGCCGTGCAGAACCAGTTGCAATGAGCCTTGAGATGAGAGTTCGATTTCGAGAGGTTTTCCGTAGACTTTGGGTTCGGTTGTCCAACCTTGCAATATACCAACGAACGGTTCAGGCTGTTGTTGATAATAAAGTTCTCCCGTCAGGTTCAATTTGCGAATCAGCACGCTCGGCAGGGGTTCCGCAATCACGAATTCGACGGTCGTTCCCCGCATTCGTTCCGGTTCCGGGGGATCTGTGTTGGGGAAGTTCTGCTGCACCCAACGACCCCACTCCAAAGCACTTTGCAGATGCCCCGCCAGTTCTTCGCCCAGCATCGCTTCCGAGATTGCTGTCGGATCGAGTCGTACAAAGTCGAGTTTCTTTTTAAGGCGCTCCTGATCTCGTAGACGCGCAAGTTCGACCTTCTGGAAGTCGGACTCTGCCTGTTGAGGTAACTGCTTTAATTCTTGTTGGATCGATTGGATCTCGTTCAATAACCGATCTGCTTCTTGTGCTGACTGGGCATAGGTTTTTACTTTTTGAACCGGGTTCTTGTCGGCAAAATCGATGTTCCGTTTGATTTGTTTATAATCTTCTTCGACCTTACGCATGCGGGTTTCGAGGTCGTCGAATCGGGTTTTCCATTCTTCCTGTAACTCTTTCGCCAACCGGACTGATTCGAGTTGATTCGGGTCGAGTTCTCCTTTGGTTTTGCTGATGACCTCTTTCATCCACGCTTCCGACCGGTTGAGGGCAGCTTGTTTGAGAACCTCGATCGACTTCCATTCCCAATCAATCAATTCGTCCAATTCTCCCGACTTGTCACGCGGGCGATCCCATTTCAGGCCGGTGAGATTGCCTTCTTCAACGATCAACTTTTTACGCGCGACTCCCCAGGCGTCGAGCTTGATGTCGGCGGAATCGAATTCAAACAGATTGTGATCTGGTTTGATCGTATTGGCGACAGCGACCTTCGTCAGTGCAATCTCGGGTGGAAAGAAACCTGTGTCGAGATCGTCGACTTCGACTTCTGCCTGAAAGACCGCCTTACCACCCCAGACGACACCGCGCTGGAGCAGGGGATCGATCACGAAGACAAACATCGCCCAGAATAGTCCGAGCAGTACCGCTCGCGATAAAAGATAGGACCAACGCATCAGTTACACCTCCCCTAGACTGGCTGCGATTTCCGCGCCCTGAATAAGACGGACGATTCGAAAACGCTCCAGACGCTCTTTACACCTGGGAGTAAACCACTCAAAGAAGGGGCGGGAATAGCGGGCTGTTGGATACAAAGCGATTGCACCGACGACAAAACTTCCCAGCACCACCGTATTGTTAAAGTTCGTCCAGGGAACAAACGGTTGGTTGTAAAGAAAGGTCCAGGTCGATTCGAGCACTGGTAAATGCAGAAGGAATTCGCCCAGTCGATGACTCAGTGGATCGAGTAGAAACCCTACCCACGAAAAGATGAAGGCCGACATCAATGCGGCGGAAAGATTCACTCGCAGCATATAGAGGAGAGTCATCAGGCCGATCGCCAGCAGATTGTCTTTCGGCACGAGTCCGATCCACATTCCGAGTGTGAATCCCCACGCCATTTGAGACGTATTCGAGGCTTCGGTCAAAGTCTCTACTAAAAACCGGACCGGTGACAGCAACAATCGCACGTGACGTACTCCCTGAGCAGGACATGGCACGCGGGCGCACCCGGGACGCGTGTGTAGAACACGCCCCCGGCCCGATCAAGCCACCACATCTGTATTTAAGCTACTTATTGGAGAGAGTGCGGGGATTCTCATCAGAAGTGCCGTTTTGATCAAGACGAGTTTTTAATGAACTAGTGATCATGTGAAGGAGACCGTGGAGAAATCGGTCTTTCCAAGGTTCCCTGTTTTTGCTATCTCGTCCATACCCTGAAGAATTCAAGAGGCAGAATATCTGGTTTTCCCTCTTTATTGCCCACTTTAAAGTTGATGAGGTTCAGGAAGAACCGTGCAATTAGATCCCCATAACCGACAAGATGTCGACCGGCAAAACCGCCGTCAGGACGTTGACGAATCCGACTTTACCTTGCTCAGTCTGATACCGGGAGCGTGGCTTCTCGTCCGTCTCTGGTTCTGGTTAATGCTGCAATGGCGGGCCGTGCGCCTGCACTGCGCTCGTGCCTGGTATCATTTCAGTCGTGGACGCTCGACTCGGCAAGAACGGAATCGACAACATCGCTCTTCCGGTGTCATCGCGGAAGGTTCGCGTAAAGTTCGCGCGGCACCCTTCGTGTTCTATCAGAATTTTCGTGACCATCGCGCCTGGTTGTTTACGACCGTTTGCGGGACCATCGGCATTATTCTCTTGATCTTTCTGTTTCTCCGCAGTTGGTGGATTCCAACAGCACAGGCGGAACCAGAAATAACGGATCTGGGGACATCCACGAGTGAACCGGAATTCCTGTTTATCACGGACGAGTCGGCAATTGGTGATGCTGAAATTAAGATTCACATCGAATCACTCAGTATTGTCCGACCTCCATTGAACGAACAATTTGTCGAACAGACTCCACGCATGCTCGCGCCGATGCGCCGCAGCGATGAGGGAGATATCTGGATTGCTTATCAGGAGCGTACGCCTGTCGCCCCCGCCATCGTCGAGTCGGATTTGAACATCAATGATTACGAACCGACCGTTCGATTTGATCCACCGGAAGCAGAGCCTTACTTCAGCCTCGATGTTCCCGAACAGCCAGCAGAACCGTTAACGATTGAGCCGGAACCAGTGCCCGAACCGGTTGAGAAATTCACGATCAAGAAAGTTTACCCCCAAGGGTCTTCTTCTAAAGACCAACCAGACTACTTCACTGTGCAGGTTGCGAATGAAGGGGAGACTCATCTCAGCCAGAAGATGTTTCAGGAAGATATTCCTCAGGACTACCGTCTGGCCGAAGAGGGGCGCTTCACCCATTTAGTACAGGGAACCTTGTTCTGGACTGTTCGCGATCTTGCTCCGGGTGACCGTCGCGAGATCCGAATCGAACGCATTCCCGTCGTTAAAGCTCCTCCCGTCGAGCTGAAACGAGAACCTGTAGTCCAACAGCAACCCCGCCGATCAGCCCCTAAATTTGAACCTGAACCCGAGCCGGAACGGCCTAAACTGCGTGTCAAAGTCGATCAACCCGGACAGGTGACGGAAGGAGAAATCGTACCTATTCGGTTCATCGTGACCAACGCCGGACGCGCCCGTGTGCACAACGTCGTACTGCAAACGACGTTGCCCGACGAACTGGAATATCCTCGTGGTCGGCAACTGACTTTGAACATCCCCGAAATCGAACCGGGAGCCAGTCGCTCTTTCCGATTGACCACTACCGCTGTACGTACGGGTAAAGGGGCTCAGATAACCAAAGTCTCCGGAACTGACTTCGCCCTCGACGTGCAGTCCCCCATTCAGGTGAGCAGTCGCACCACCAAAAGCAACCCCGCCACTCGACGGAAAACTCCTGTACCGGCAGAACCAGTCTACTATGTCGCCCCGATGCCCTGGTACAACCCCTGTTGCTACCAACGCGTCAGCACCGTCTGGTGGGCCCCCCGCGTTTGGTGATGGATGCCGCCAGGTCCGCCAGTTTTTCAGAGTGAACCTGTTTGATACTCAGCGAAGCTTAAGATTTGCTTCGGCGCAACATCGCTCCCAGCGCAATGCTCACTTTGCGAGGATACGACAGCGAAACCCGTTTAGTGAAGACGTCGTAGTGGCGACGTTCGATTTCATCCAGGATGCCACCATAGATTTTGATCATGGCGCCGAGGACGGGTTTGCCAGTAGGGGAAATGTGATCAAAGAGGGCCTGGGCCTGGGCATAGTACTCACGGGCGCGGGCGACTTCGAATTTCATCAGTGACTGGAAGAGCGGATCATTGAGCCCTTCCAGAAGATGTGTACGCGTGACTTGATGATCGTCCAAATCTCCCTGCGGAAGATAGCATCGGCCTAATAGCGAGTCTTCCTGTAGATCGCGGAGAATGTTGGTCAGTTGGAAGGCGAGACCGCAGGAATCGGCGAGGGGATAGACGTCTTCGAATCGGCTATTCGGATTAAGTCCCCAGACATGCACACAACAACGACCGACGACACCCGCGACGTGATAGCAGTAGTCTTCCAGTTCTTCGAAGGTTTGGACCGAGCCTTCGTGCAGATCTCGTTCGACGCCAGTGATCACTGCTTGCAAAAACTCGTGAGGTATCGCTTTACGCTCGACCAGATCAACGAAGGCGGGGAGCAGTGAATGAAACTCCAGCTTATCGCCCTGAGCAAGGGCTGCATTCGTCACGGTTCGCCATTGTTCGAGTTCAGTGCGGCGTGCCTCGATGGTTTTGTCCGGATCGTCACCGATGTCGTCGCAATGCCGCATGAAGGCATACAGAATCGACATGTCCCGCCGGTCGGGTTTGGGAAGAGTTAGAAAGGCGAAGTAAAAGTTGCCCGCCCGTCGCCGAGTTAATTGCTGACAGTACCGCGCAGATTGCTCTAGAGTGAGCGGTGGCGGAGTGACTTGGTCAGCAGGCATTGGAAGATTTCTCGGTTCAACAGTGAAGAAGGGGACGGGAAAAACAAAGAAGTGTTCATCCTAAAGGATCGAGCGGAAGAGGTGAAGAACTACGACCGTACTTAATCAATTCCTTATGCTGCATCTCCCCATACAGCTACCATGACGATGAAATCGAAATGCGTCATCAGGGTGCCACAGTTTGGCTCGTCCAGCAGTGGCGCCCAGCAATGGGTTGCTCGGGCATTTTCAGGACAATTGGCAAGAATGCCTGCGGGTTATCACATTTTCAATCAAAGAATTATGATCCTCCGGTTCAGGTTATTTTCCGAACATGGCTCGGAAGAGAAGCAGGGGGAGGTCACTGCGGTTCAGTTTGGGTCGGGTGGTCCAGACCCGGTAATCGATCTGCTCAATCTTTTCGAGAATCCTCAGCCCGCCCAATTGAAAGAGGTGAATCTCTTTTTTCAACCGACCGTTCAACTGAGAGATCAGCGGGTTACCGGCGAGCATTAATTCGCGGGCTCTGTTCACTTCAAAAATCATTAGCTCCCGGAAGGAGTCGTTCTCCAGGCGTTGGTTGAAGTCTTCGCGTGAATACCCAAATTGCTCACGGTCTTCCCGAGGTAGGTAAATTCGTCCTTTGTCATCATCGCGAGCAACATCCTGCCAGAAGTTCGTGACTTGTAATCCACTGCAGATGCTGTCGGACCAGGTGCCTCGTTCCTCCGTAAAAGCTTCGCAGACATAGAGCACCAGTCGACCCACCGGGTCGGCACTTCGTCGACAGTAATCAAGCAATTGCGGCCAGGATTCATATTCCGTGACGACTTGATCCTGCTGGAATGCGGAGATCAAATCGAGGAAAGGTTGTTGAGGGATTTTACATTGATGAATCGTGTTGGTGAGCGCAATGGTCACGGGGTGCCGGGCTTCGCCGGCGTAACTGCGGAGTAGCTCTTCTCGCCACCAGTCGAGCAATTCGGTGGGAGTTTTGCCTACTTGCTGAGCCAGATCGGGGGTGACTTCGTCTCCGAGATCGTCCGCCCAGCGGCACCACGCGTAAACGTTATAGAAGTCCTGATGCCATTTTCGGGGCAACAGCCAGCTGACTACGGGAAAATTCTCGTAGTGGGATCGTGTAATCCGCCGGCAGTAGCTTTGACTATCCGCAAGAGTAGGGGGATCCGCCTCTGCAGAGGGCCCCCAGTGGAGCAGTTCGTTCTTAAAGGAGTAATCAGACACAGGTTATCTCGATGCAGTTGCTGGAATATCTGCCTTTTGTTGTACCAGATCGAGGAATGGGGCGGGTAGGGATCGCGTCTGAAAAGGGCGAATTGCCTCATATGGACGGTGGTTGATGTGGAAAGTGGCACTTATTTTCCCCCTTCCGATGGGGCTACTTGCATAGGCGACTGGAAAGCGGGTCGGGCTTCGAGTACAGTCGAACATAGAAGAGGAAAGATGCAATTGGAGGGTCCCGACCTCTTTTCCTGTCCAGGTGAGATACCGCCTGGTTTCTATTTGTAGACCGGTTCTCACAAGCGTGAATCGCTGCCCGTCTGTTTTCAAAGCTCCCCGGGGATTTTTGTATTCCTGGTACTGGGACGCTCCCGAAAAATCGCCAATCCCGCTGACCCCCAACTGCCGTCCTCAACGGATCGCAGCGGCAACGGCCGGATTCCAGAATATCCATAAAGTCGAGCTGTTTGATGTCTGTCCAAACTGTGGCCATCGTTGGTCGTCCGAATGTCGGCAAAAGTTCTCTGTTCAACTGGCTTGCCGGGAAGCAGATTTCCATTGTCGATCCCACCGCCGGTGTGACCCGCGATCGCGTCAATTATCTTATGCACGTCGGGGACCGATACTTCGAAATGGTTGATACCGGCGGAATCGGTGTCGTCGATTCGGACGACTTATCCGATCAGATCGAACAACAGATCAACCTCGGCATTGAGCGAGCGGACTTGTTACTGTTCGTCGTCGACGCACAAACCGGAATTACGCCTCTCGACCGCGAAGTCGCCCAGCGTATCCGACATATTGATCGGCCCAAGTTGCTCATCGCGAATAAATGCGATTCTCCCAAGCTCGATCAGGAAGTCTTTGAATTCCTGTCGATCCTGAACGCACCTATCATTGCGACCTCTGTCACGGCGAAACGGAACAAGGATCTCTTACTCACGGGGATCGTCGAGAATTTACCTCCAGCCGATGAGCATGAAGCCGAAGAAGGAATCGCACGAAGTTCTCAACCGGAACTGAAGCTGGCCATTGTTGGTCGGCGTAATGTGGGGAAGAGTACGTTCATCAACGCTCTTTCACAGGAAGAGCGGGTCATTGTCAGTGAGATCGCCGGAACGACGCGCGACAGCATCGACATTCGATTCGATATGGACGGTAAAACGTTCGTCGCGATCGATACACCTGGAGTACGTAAGAAAAAGAGCCTGGCCAACGATATCGAATTCTATGGACTGGTCCGGGCACAACGCAGCATCCGTCGCGCCGATGTCGTTTACTTGTTTTTCGACGCAACGAACACAATCTCGCGTCTGGAAAAACAGCTGGCCGACGAAATCGTCAAGCAATACAAACCTTGTATTTTCGTTGTGAATAAATGGGACCTGGGCACCGATGCTGAGATGACGACGGAGAAATGGACCGAGTATCTGACGGCTCAATTCGCTCAGTTGCGCCACGTGCCGATTGCGTTCATCACCGCTCAGGATAGCCGGAACATCAAGCAGTTGGTTAACCTGACTCAGGCGATTTACAAACAGGCAATGGAACGGGTTTCGACTGGTAAACTGAATCGCTTGATTCGGGCCGCGATGAAACTGAATCCGCCTCCGTACCGACAGAACAAACGTCCCAAGATCTACTACGCCACGCAAGTTGGTGTGCAACCACCGACAATTGTCCTCAAGTGCAACCATCCTGAACTCTTTGACGAAACCTGGAAACGGTACCTGCATGGTATTCTCCGGGAAGAACTCCCGTTTAAGGAAGTTCCTATTCGCGTCTTCTTCCGAGCAAAAGATCAGCACGAGACAGACTCATTGAGCCTCGAAGATAACACCCACATCGACGACGGTTACGACCTGACGCACATCGATCTTCCCGCTTCGAGAGACGAGGTCGAGTAAGTTTTCTCGGCTTTGGATCAAGATTCCTTCGTCGGAACGATGCCCCGTGCCAGGTCCTTTTACTGACACGGTATCAGGCATTATGCTCTCTCGCTACTTGTTCGAGACTCATTCCTTAAGTGGATACGCTCCTTGCAGACTCTCGATTTCTTCGCGCGCAAAGCTTTACGCATTAAAATTCCAATTCTGGTCCGATCAGAGAGAGTAGGTTGCGCTGGCAAGATACGGCGTTATTACTTCCTTTAACGCTAGTAGAGAATCGCTTGGTTCTAGCGTTTCTTGTTAAGAATGGAAGTGTATCGACTATTGCAATAATTCAGGTGTAATGAGAGGCCGAAAACTATTCTAGGAGATCAGTCCAGTGCCTGTGCATGACCTCCAGCAATGAGGAGAAAAATCGATTTTCCAAGCCGAAATAGGTTTTTCTTCCCTCCCAAAAAAATGCTCTCCTAGTAAGGATTCTGATTCTAATGTTGCGGCAAGGGTGGCCAAAATATTTAGCAGCAATAATGATAGCTGGCGCAGCCTGGGGGGACCTGGCTGTTGCCGAGGAGAAGACCGTTTATACGGCTGAAGAAGTCTCCACCCTCTTGAAAAGACTGGAAGAGTCTGAAAGTCGTATCGATCAATTCGAAGCAAAGTTGAAAGTGCTCGAAGAGAATCAGCAGAGGCTGGAATCGAACGATCACAACACCGTCGAGTTCATTTCCGCTCAGGATCCCCCACCCGCTCCGTCGGCTGATTCGTCAGACGAAGAGAAGTCCTCTGACGCGGGAGACTTTGATGAGTTCATCAACGAAACCGAAAAACGGTGGGAAGAGCAGTTGGGGGTCAATAAGGATCTGGAGAAGGCGATCAAGGGGAGTGTTCAACCGGGTGGAAAAGATATCACCATGAAGCTCACCGGGCGTATTCATGCCGATCACTGGGCTTTCCCCGGAGAGTCTCCTGCGACCAAAGCTTTTGAGACGGGCGATTCGAATAACGACACGGACGATCGAATTGGCTTTCGCCGACTGAGGTTCGGAGTTGCTGGTGATATCAAAGATAACATGGGTTACAAAATCGAAATGGAATTCGCGGGCGGAAACGACGTCGAATTCCGCGATGCTTTTCTCAGCTTCAAACACCTGCCGTTTCTGCAGACACTGGTCATCGGTAACCAGAAGCGTCCTTACGGTCTCGATCACTTGAACAGCAGCCGCTACAACGTCTTCATGGAACGACCGTTCGTGATTGAGGCGTTCAATCAGGACTCTCGCCGTCTGGGCGTTGTCTCCTATGGTGTATCCGAGGACCAGGCTTACAACTGGCGTTTCGGTGTCTACAATTTGCGGCTGATACAAGATGAAGGTAACTATATCAGTGACCAGTATCAATCAGAAATCGCTGGACGCCTGGCTCATACCTGGTGGTACGACGAAGCCTCGGACGGTCGTGGATATGCTCACTTCGGTATCGCAGGTACAGTCGCTCATCCCGATGGCAGTACAGGGGGCGACGCTCCTAACAATCTTGGACGCGATCAGAACGAGGCCCGATTTCGGACTCGTCCAGAAGCGCGCTCAACCAGCCGCTGGCTCGATACGGGCCGTATAAACGGGGCTGAGTGGTATGAACTGGCCGGACTGGAAAGCGTGTTTAACGTCGGGCCGCTGCAGTTGGTGGGTGAGTACCAGTATGTATGGATGCAAAACGAAGAAGGCATTAATCCCGATATGCAGTTTCATGGCGGGTATGCTTATGCTTCTTACTTCCTTACGGGGGAACATATTCCCTGGGACCGTAAGACCGGTACGTTGGGACGGGTGAAGCCGTTCGAGAACTTCTTCATGGTAGATCGTTGTTCCGGCGGCACTGGAGGAGGCTGGGGTGCCTGGCAGGTTGCTCTGCGATATTCTTACGGCGACCTCTCCGATGAAACCGTCTACGGTGGTATTGGCGAGAGTGTAACCTTCGGTTTGAACTGGCACTGGAATCCAAATGCCCGAATGCAGTTCAACTACATTTACGGTCAAATCTCAGATCGCAACGTGGTCGACAGTAACAATCTCACCTTGACTGGCGGTGATTATCAAATCGTGGGTACTCGATTCATGGTTGATTTTTAAGCGAGGCTGCCGAGCAAATTGTCTAGGAGAATGTCGCGAAGCTTTGCAATCACGCTATGCAAAAGATGCGACCGAACTATTTTAAATATCAAAACGTGAAGGGAGCCCACCAATGCGTTTATTTCTTTTTGCCGTCTGCCTGGGACTACTCGGATTCGCCTCCACAGAGGGTTACGCCGATCCAGGTAGTCTGAAACCGGCCGGAAGTTGTGACACACCCTGTTCCGGTTGTTCGAAGATCCTGATCTGTTGTCCGTCGACCACAATTGAAAAAGAGAAGAAGACCTGTTTTGAAGTCGAGTGCGAACACATCTGTGTTCCCCAGGTTAATTTCTCCTGGAAACAACTTTGCGCGCTGGCATGCGGTCTAGCCGATCCATGCGAACCTGCTGCACCAGCATGCGGGAAAATCATCACTGTTAAGAAGCTGAAAAAAGAGAATTACGAAGTCGACAAAGTCGTCTATAAGTGGGAAATCAAGGAAACACATCAGCTCGGTTGCTGCAAACCTTAGGCTTTAAACAAGTAAGAGCAAAAATATAGGTCGGAGCCAGAGTTCCTGAAGAGGGAGAATGCTCTCCGCAGTGTATACCTGTCTGGGAAATTAATACCTGAACAAAAGGGCGGGGCAGGCACGGGAAGTGTTCGGTCCGTTTTTGCATTTCCGGGAGATAACATTGCGATTCGCCTCGAAATCGGTTTTAATAGATAGACAACTATTGATGCATCCTGCCGTTCCCTATGGGCTTTGGTGACATCGACTTCCGACTCAGGAGCTGGCTCTGTCCCTCTTGAATCAGAGAGAGAAGTCCACCAGCAGTTCCGGAACCGACTCCGCAGGACCCACCTGACTGATTTTCACACACCTTCAGTCACTTATTCCTACCTGATACGAAACCCTCCGAGCGATTTCATTCACCGGCTGACCTTCCAGACAAAAGCCTCCAGGGCTGGAACCACGGTTGGTCGTTAATTCGAGTGAACTCCTCTTATTGAATGTTTCCTCCCGCATGCGGCACGTCCGGTTGCCAGTGACTATGTCCTCTTCGGCATGGTTCCGGCATTCTCGGTGAACTCGATGATCTAAATCATGTTCTCAATTCAGAACGTGGAGAGAACAAGCGAGTTAAGCGGTGCTCTGTTTGCGGCGAGGTCGAATTCAACCAACCTGCACGGGACGTTTAACATGAAATTTCTGTGGCCCCCTCTAGCAATTTTGACGTGCATCAGCGCTGGCTGGATGATGTACCGCGACTCTATGAATGCGGAACCCGCGTTGGAAACAAAAGAGAAACCCAAGACCGCGATGGCCGTCGAGGTAACTCATTTGTCCAAAAGGGACCTCATCGAGTCCGTCGATCTGGTCGGCAGTCTTGAAGCTTCGGCCGATATTCAAATCTATACTCGGGGCGAAGGTTACCTGGTAGGTCTTCCGTTTGACGTGCAGGATAAAGTTAAAGAAGGTGACGTCGTCGCTGTGCTGGATGAATCAGAACAGCGAGAACTGGTTGCCAGTACTTCCGCGGCACTGAAAGTGACCCGGGCGAAACTGAAAGCCCAGCAGACCAAGCTCGATCAGTCCCTCAACAACTACCGTCGTCAGCAAGAACTGGATAAATCGGGAGTGGCCACCAGTCAACAGCTGGAAGCGGCCAAAGCTCAGTTTGAAATTTCTCAGGCTGAGCTGGAATTGCAACAGGCGGAAGTCGATCAAGCGATTGCCAATCACAATTCCAGCGAAATGAACTTGAAGCAGATGCGCGTCCTATCGCCCGTTACTGGGTTTGTCGCACAACGCTTCACCCATGTGGGCGATCTCGTTTCCTCTGAAAAAGAAATTATGCGGATCGTTTCCATCGACAAGGTGAAAACCGTCGTCAATATCGTCGAAAAAGATTACGAAAAAGTTCGTATGGGACAGACGGCCGAAATTCGGACGGACACGTTCCCGGGAACCGTTTTTAAAGGAACAGTGGTTCGTAAATCACCCGTAGTCGATCCCACAACTCGTATGGCTGAAGTCCACATTGAAATTCCCAACTCCGACCTCGCCCTGAAACCAGGTATGCACGGTCGCGTGAGAATTCGAACGAACGTCATTCCCCGGGCAGATGTTTTGCCGATCGCTTCTTTACTCCAACATAAAGACAAAACCAGCTTATATGTTGTCGAAGGAGAACCCGCCGTTACTTCCTTGCGTGAAGTTGAAACGGGCGCTAGTGACGGTGAATATATTGAAATTGTCTCCGGTGTCGGTGTGGAAGATCGTATCGTCGCCCTGGGAAGTCAAATGGTCGATGATGGCGATGAAGTCGCTGTTCTTGATCATGTTGATCGGGATCAGAAACTCGCCGTTCCCGATCCCGAAGTCGTCGCTCCCCAATCCAAATTGGGTGCGGTCATTCCGCTAAGTGAAAAAGTGACCGCCAGCGCTGCGGAATAACATTCAGTTTCAATCCGCCTGCTACCCCCTAGAGTTGATTTATGTCTTTGACCAAAATATCGGTCCATCGTCCGATCACCACCTTGATGTGCAGTCTGGTCGTGTTGATTCTCGGATACACGGCATTCGAGCGATTGCCAATCGACTTGATGCCGGAGTTTACCTATCCGACGTTGACCATCGAAGCGGTTTATGACGGTGCGGGGCCGGAAGAAGTTGAAACACAAATTGCCCGCCCGCTCGAACAGGCCATCAGCACTGTCTCTGGAGTCGAGCAGGTCGCCAGCTTCGTGACCGAAGCCAACTGTCGGGTCTTTGCCCGGTTTGCCTGGGGGACTGATCTTGATGAAGCCGCCAGTGACATGCGTGCCCGTGTCGATCGTGCCCGACGTGGTTTGCCCGATGAAGTCGACGCTCCCGTCGTGCGTAAGTACAACAGCAACGATCGTCCCCTTCTGTTTGTTTCGTATCAATTGGGTGACAAGGAAGACCTGATCACTGCGTCGCAATACGCCGAAGAAACCTTGCTTCCCATGTTGGAACGGATCGAAGGTGTCGCCGCTGCCCGAATCCGTGGACATCATCGCCGGGAAATTCAAATCAACCTCGACCGCCATAAACTTGAATCACTCAACATGAGTGTGAACGAAGTTGTGGAGGCGTTGAGGCGGGAAAGTATTAATCAACCGGCAGGGAACTACGAACAGGGGAATATCCAGCTTCTGGTTCGCAGTAAAGGAGAATTCCAGAATATCACCGAGATGAAACAGTCTGTGGTTCGTTCGGATGACAAATCGATGATCCGCTTGATCGACGTCGCGGATGTTATTGATGGTGAAGAAGAACGAACCGAACGAACCCGGGTCAATGGCGTGCCCGGGATCATGTTTATGATTTACAAACAGACTGGTGCCAATACCGTCGAAGTGAGTGATAAAATTCACGAAGAAATCGAGAATTACAACCGCTCTTCGCAAGATGGAACATTAGTTCTGCAATTCGACCGGGCCGATTTCATTCGAGATTCCATCGCCAATATGCAGCAAACCGGTTTGTACGGGATGGCGCTTGCTGTCGTAGTGCTATTCGTCTTTTTGCAGAACCTGCGCAGCACATTCGTGATTGCCATCTCCATACCGCTCGCCATCCTTGCCACCATCGTCCTGATTTACTTCAAAGGTTACACATTAAATCTGGTGACTTTGGGCGGACTGACATTGGGGATTGGATTGCTCGTCGATAACTCCATTGTGGTCATTGAATCGATCTTTCGTAAAATTGATGATGGGATGGAAATCCGGGAAGCGGCTGTGAAGGGGACCAACGAAGTTGCCTCGGCGATTGTCGCCAGTACGTTAACAACGTTGATCGTGTTTTTGCCCCTATTGTTCATCGAAGGCCGGACCGGTATTACTTTGGAGCAGATGGCCTGGGTCGTTTCCTTCTCTCTATTCTGTTCGTTGATCAGCAGCCTCAGCCTGACGCCAGTACTGACGGCTTACTGGTTGAAAAATTATTCGGCTGCTTCTTCATCCGAGACCAAAGAGCCATTCTCTCTATTGCGACCCATACACCGCTTGAACTCCGCTGTTATTAATGTCATGGAAGCGACCTACCGCGTGACATTAGGCCTCTGCTTGCGTCACGCCAATCCAGTTGGGTTCGCTTTGTTGCTCGCATTTTCATTGTGTGTTGGTCTGATGCCTCGAATCGGAACCGAGTACTTTCCGGAGACCGACGAAGGAGATCTGATCATCATCGCCCGTATGGCTTCGGGAATTCAGGTGGAACAATTAAACGAACAGGCACTCGCACTCGAAAAACTGATTCAAACCGGAGTGAAAGAGGAAAAACTCGTCACGACGACTGTCGGGGGAACGGCCAATGATGCAGATGACTGGAACGAGAGCATTTACCGTGTGAAGTTCCCGAAAAAGTCCGAACGAACCCGCACGATCGAAGAGATTCGCAAAGAGATGGCGGACAAAATCGGTGCGATGCCTGGAATGAAGGTGACCGTGCGGACTAACTCTCAGTCCGGCATGAGCATGATCATCTCCAATAATTCGAATGCAGGAAAACTCCAACTCGAAATTCGCGGACACAATACAGATACAGCAGAACGAATCGCCGAACGGCTGGTGACGAGACTGGAAACGATCCCAGGTCTGATTAATGTCGAAGCTGACAAGCAGAATCGTCGTCCCGAAATGTCGGCACGCATCAATCGGGAGAAAGCGTCATTGATGGGAGTCTCCGTCAGTGATATCAGTCAGGCGCTGGAAACCTCAGTTAAAGGAACTCAGGCCATTGTTTACCGGGAAGATGGGGATGAGTTTAATGTGCTCGTCAGGCTGGACCCGGACGACCGAAAAAAAATCACAGACGTGGAGCAGGTGGGAGTCCGTTCCGGTTCCGGAGCAATTGTTCCCCTCCGCAACCTGATTGAATTCGAGCAGGAAGAAGTTCCGATGAATATCCGTCGGAATGACAAAGAGCGGGTTCTGGACGTTCACGCCGATGTCGAAGAACGCGACTTAGGCTCGGTCGTCGAAGATGTTACCCGCGAAATCAATGAAATGGATCTCCCCGTTGGATATTCCATTCACATTGCCGGAAATTGGAAAGAACAACAGGAAAGTTTCAGAGCACTCACCTTTGGACTGTGCCTGGCGGTCGTGCTGATGTACATGGTGATGGCATCCCAGTTTGAGTCTCTGTGGGATCCCCTGATGATTCTGAGTGCACTTCCGCTGGGAGTCATCGGTGTTGTACTGACCCTCTGGTTGACGAACACCACGTTAAACGTACAGTCCTTCATTGGGCTGATCATCTTGTCTGGAATCGTGGTGAATAACGCCATTGTCCTCGTCGATTACTTGAACCAGCTTCGCCGCGATAACAAATTCGACAGCCTGGATGAATTAATTCTGCATGGATCGATTCGCCGTTTTCGTCCGATCATGATGACCACGTTGACTACCATTCTGGCCATGCTGCCCATTGCGTTTGGTTGGGGTGAAGGGAGCGAAGTCCAAGCTCCAATGGCGCGTGTGGTTGTCGGTGGTTTGATCTCGGGAACCTTGATAACCTTGATCGCGATCCCGTTGATCTATCGCACCTCTTGTCGCTGGATCAACCGATCAGTTTGATTGGAATTGGCTCACTATTGCGATTCAGACTGGGATCCGTTGGGTGAACCAGCAATGGGCGCTCCAAAAGGAATGGGCCGGGCAGCAATGAGAAATCCATTATGGTGCACTACTTCTTTGATCTTTTGAAAAGTCGCGAAGCTGTCGGGATAGACCCAGAACGTTAAGGTCGAATTGGAATCCGCTTGCTGCAACGCCGCTTGGAATGAAGAAAGTGGTTCCAATGCTTTTTCGAAAGATTCGGCCAGCAGCAATTCATCTTCGACTAGCTCCCAGCGTTCTACACCCACCTTCATCATGCCCCGCCCCTGTTGCAGTTGTTCCACTGCAGAAAGCGACTCGCGAGCGACCTTGTAAGTCATTCGGAATCCTCGAATCGGACCAACTTCGCCGTTGTACTCGTTGAATTTCATGATCCAGCTCAGGTTGTCCGGAATCTCTTCTTTCATCTCGGTGACCAGTTCGTCGATCGGAAGCACTGAGATTTTGTTGTATTTGACCTGAAAGTGGATTTCTTTACCTGCAACCCGTTTGCTGACTGGTGTCACTTCGTGCCGGAGTTCTTTCGTCGGTGATTCTTTCTGTTCGACTTCTTCCAGCACGCGAGTCAATTGATTAATTCGGCTTTTGGTTTTGTCGTGCGAATGTTGCAATTGAGCCCGCATTTGTTCGGCATGATCTTTAAGTTGAACTAACTTCTGTACCTGCTGATTCAGAGATCCAGTTTGTTCGTTCCTCTTCTGGAGTTCCGCATTTAGCGCTTTGATCTGTGCTGACTGCTCTGTGGATTGATCAGTTAGATCGACCAGTTGAGCTTCCAGTTGCTCCACCTCGGCCAGCAGTTGTTCATCCAGTTCAATCACTTTCGGAGTTGGAGCGACGACCGGCTCGGCGACCGGTTCTGACTCGGGCTGCGGTTCCGTTTCTGCTTCCAGAATCGCTTCTGGTTCTTCGGCGTCCGCAACAGCGATCGGTTCCGAAGCATCTGATTCGATGCTCATCGTGGGAATGGGAGACTGACTGACGCGAACTGCGGCAATAACAATCAGGATGATCAGAATCCCGACGATATTTGCAATGATATCGAGGAAGGAGTCCGATCCGATTTCGACCTCGGGAGTTGTTCGTCGCCGACTCATACGTCGTTCACCTTTTCTGGATCAGCACGGCCATCGCCGCGCAGGTTTAATCCGCGCCCTGCAGCAATAAGATTTCTTCAACAGATTCGTTCAGCAATGGTTTCTCGATTTGAAAAGGAGCAGGGCGTTCCAGTTCAAATTCCGTTTCGTAGTCCACCTCTTTGGTAGGTAACTGCAACAGCAGTCGCTCCAACGTCACGGTTCCACCGGGCAGGACGACAAACTCCAGGTAGGGCGTCCAGTAAAATCCGCTCGGAAGCCGCGACCAGGTCGAGACAATCTCCCCAATTTGCTGTTTAAATTCTTCGGCAATTTCTAAGTCATCCCGATTGATATCGACGTCGATCGGCTGCCCTCCCGCGATTCGGATTTTCTCTCCATCAATAATGACTTCCAGTTTCTGTTGCATCCGCATTCGTCTGGGCATCTCAAATCGACTCGGCTCTCCACCCTCTCCCTGCTGCTGTGGTGAGCCAAACATCGAGCTTTGTCCCTGCGCATCCGTGGGCGGGGCGGAGGAACTATTATTGCTGTCCTGGAACCAGGGCGCTGTTTGATTCGATAATCCCGGTGAACCCATTTGTGAACTGGGACGAGAACTGATTCTCTGCTGGGTTGAGTCGGATAAAGTTGGCCGCTTTGAATCGGAAAAAGATCGTGTGTATTGCTCTTCCAAGTCGGCAGAGCGCTCTCCCTGGCCGTTCAGTCCGCTTCGTGGATCGATCTCTCGAATCGATTTCATCTCCGGGTCCGAATCGCCGGAACCGTTTTGACCAAACCCGTTGTTTTCGAATTCCCTGTTTTCGAAACCGTTGTTTGCGAAGCCGTTATTCTCGAGTCCATTCTCTAATTCTGCAGGTTCTGGAGACCGACGCTGTCGGGCAAGCTCGGACTGTTGTTCGTCGAGATTCATTAATGGCGAAGCTGGTTTCAGTTCTGTTTCACCCGAACCGCCACCATTGTTCGTCGGAGATTGTGATTCCAATGAATTGCCTGAGGATGCCGGATTCTTCAATTCCTCTGCGGTATTGGCGTATCCGGATCCGGGTGAACCACTTCGCTCTTCGCGGCTATTTCCGGAAGGAGAGCCGAGCTTCGATACGCGTGCGTCAAGTTCTTCCCAATGGGATTTTGTTCTGCGAGGTGCGGGTGTCATTTCGATGAATCGACCTATATTCGGATCAAATCGCATCTGTCTTGCGGGAGGTTCGGAAGGGGTGTTCGCTGCTCCAAGTGAGCCATGTCCACCGGAATCTCGATGCCTGTTTCGAAACTCGTCCGCTGATAAGTGTTTGTTATTGGCTTGTAAATCGGCCAGTCGCATCGCCTGTTTGGATGGTTTGTTCTTGAGTGCTCCCTCAACCGCGGCGCGGCAGCGAGACGTCGCCTCTTCGTTTGGGGCAGGCCATTTCACTGGATACGATTCGGGTAACAATTCGTAGCCCGATTGTACTTTCAAAGAAGAAAGCATTTTCTGTGCAGCATAGAAAGAGACAGAGCCACTTGGACGGACGACCATCAGGAGATAGGGTTCCGTGACTTCTCGACCCGCGCGGCGATCTTCTTCTTCCCAGAATTCGATTAATGCCTGGGCTCCAGCGGCCAGTGGATTGTCGTGGGAAGTAAATCCACGCACATCTTCGGCCGTTAAGGCGATGCCTTCCGGTTGGAACGTAATCGAGTCTTCCTCACACTCAATCAGTATAGGACGTCGCACTGTCCCCATTTGGCCGTCGTAAGGAATAATGGCAAACTCGCTTTGAGCCGTTCTGACATCGGTTTGTTTACGTTCAATCTGTTTTTCCAGTTCCACACCGAGCGACTCAAGTTCTTCGGCCTCGCTCTCAATCTCCTTCGCCCGTTCCTGTTCTTCTTTCAGCTGGGCTTCCAGTTGAGCCTGCTCTGCTAACGTCTGGTTGGCTTGTTTTTTGTAGGTGACCAATTGCTGCTTGATTTTCTGTGTTTGATCCTGCAATTGTCGTTGCTGCTGCTGCCGGATTTCCCTGTTTTGTTTCAGTTGGCTTAAGCGTGTTCGCCAGGGAATGTTCGGATCAATCGGCTCGACAGGTTCCGGTTTGACGACCGCCACTGGAGGCGCAGGTTCTTCTGCGACGGGTGACTCAGCCTCTTTAACTTCTTCGATCTCTTCGATGACAGGTTCAACCGTCGGTTCTGGTTCCTCGACCACAACTTGCTGCGCTGCCAGCGTATCGGTGCGGATTTGCTGGGTAATGACAAGGAACAGAAAGATCAACGCACCCATCGCGCACAACAGAACCGTCAGGAAAGGAAACAGCGAGACCTGTGTTCCCTGCGGTTGTTGGCGTCGACTCATCGAAGTTGATCCAGGTTAGATGCGAGTGGTAGAAATGACGAAAGAAAATTCCGTCGGACGAGCAATGATTGATCTGCGTAGTATCTCAAACGGTTCAGGCGGCGCGACGGGCTTTGGTCGTCAGCAGGGCGACGGCTGCGTTGAGACTGTGCAATGTTTCTTCGAACGTATCTGTCGAGCGAACAATTTCCAGGTTCTGGGCCAGCGACCGTTGTAAATGGTTCAGCTCTTTTTCTTCCGAGATGATCGACAGCAGTAATTCTTCCTGTTTCTGTAACTGCTCCAGGTGGCCCGCACTACCGGCTGCCGCGCGTTCGATCTCGGTGCTGATCACGGTCGAAGACTGATCCAAACGAGTCAGAAATTGATCCATCAACACCTGCAGTGCATCTTGTGACAAGTTTTGCTGTGCATCTACCCGGTTACCCAGGCGTTCCACCATCTGAACCAGTTCGCCCCGTAAGTCCTGTAAATGGTCGCTATGGTTTTGTAATGTTTCTCGCATGCCCTGATGAAGTTGGGCCGTCAATTCTTCTTTTTGCTCATCAATGACTTCCATCCAGGAATGCCGCATTTGATCCAGTGACTCCTGCCACTGCGCCGTCTGCCGCTTGATCAGTGATTCCGTTTCGTGCATGAGCTGTTGAGCCGCTTCTGCTTCTACGTGCAACAGACCGTGCGTGTTGCCTTCCTCCTGAGAGAACATCGGTAGCAGGACTTTAATACCAAACGTTTCCACTTGGGAAAGCAGATGCTGTTCCGATCGTTCCACCAGAAAAGAACCAAAGACCAACCCCATCGACAACGTCAACGCCAGAGCCGTGGTATCGAATGCGATCGCCAGCCCGCTGGCGACCTGGTCGGGAGAGGTCTGAATTTGTTCGAGATTGACATTCGCCAGCGCGACGGTAATCCCGATGACCGTACCCAGAAAACCGAGAATAGGTACGGCCCAGATGATCGTTCGCAGCAAACCATAACTTCGCTGGAGCTCTTCAATCGAAAGTTCTGCGAGGTATTTCAGGTGCTCTTCCAGCCCCTTGCTATTTCCCCGACCCATCAGGTATCGACCCGTATCGCGCAAGCGGGTGAGTAACCAGCTTGAACCGAAGAGCTGCATGTGCTCTTCCGATTTCATCTCGAGGGCTTGAGCGTTTTCCAGTGCGGAAAGATTGGGATTATATGTCTGCTCGATCAGTTCGATTTCGAAGGCGATCTTCTGACGCCGCATCTGAATCGATTTGATCCCTAAAAAGGCAATCCCCACCATAAACAGATAAGTGGTCGCGTATTCCAACGGGTGATTGCAGAAATATCGATTCAGCAGTGCATCGTATTTAGGTATGTGAGGAATCGTCGCGTAAAAACCGACCGACAGCAGACTTCCCCATAAAAATGGGGAGCAAAAAATCATTCGGAGCCAGTTGGTGGAACGAGTGGGATGAAGGGTCGACATTTCCACGATACAAATTCCTGACAAGAGCGGGGGAGCTAAGTTGTTGTGTATAATGTGCTTATCGCAAATGTGGGGCAGGACGCATCAAGTCCGTCGACGGACAGACCTTGCCCAATCCTTAAAATCGGCACAACTGGCCCTTCGGGTTGAACGTTGTTCGGGCGAAATTGCAGAGAGGCGAAACCAATACACCCGTTTGCCTTCATACCGTGATTCCGGTCTAATTAAAGAAAACTTTTCGTAACCTAAAAGGATCACAATATGCTTTGGGCGTGTTCTCTATTTTTGCTGTCTTTCCTAAGTTGTTGGTTTGCGGATTCAGCATTCTCCTCAGAGCCGCTGCTCCGAGTTGAGATGGAAGTCGACTTCGGTAAGGACCACGGCCAAAACCTGGGTTCGCTCTTTGAGGTATACGACGCGGATGGGAATGTCGTTGCCGGAGCTGGCTTCGTTGGCACTTACAACTCTTACATTCGCAATGATCGCGAACGACTGCATTTCTTTTTGAAATCGGCAGAGGCGAAACCGGAAGTTGAGCCTCTCCTGCGAGTGAACGAGACGACGGGTGTCTATCTGTCCGATCTTCGCGAACAACTCTACGCACGAGGCCGTTCGGCGAAGGATGATCGATTCTACGAATGGAATTCCGAATCGGCCGATTGGAACGTGAAGGAAGAAATGACGCAGTACGACTTTTTCGTCGCCGGGAAAATACTTCACGTAGAAGATCGAAAGATTGATTACGACGGCGAAACGATCCTCGACTTGAGTGATCAGGACTTGATCATCGGAGAACGATACTATGCTGGTGGATATCTCTTCCTGAAAACCTACACGGCTGAACGCCGTTTGGAAACAAATCAACTGCAGGCCATTCCCTGGTCCGCTTATCAGGATGATCTCTCGATTGATCTGGAGAAGGCTATTGCATTGCCGTTGCGTTCGGACAAAGAGTTTGTCTATTCCTTTGGCCAATTAAACGGCGACATTCTCGCCGCGACCAACACGGGAGGAGTCTACCGGTTCCGAGCAGCGAAATGGGAACCGTTGGTTGAGCCGATTATGACCACGAGCTTTCAAGTTTACGCGATGCTTAACTATTACGACCGACTGTTGATGGGACATTATCCTACGGGTGAGTTGTATGAGTATGATGGTGAAAGCTTAATCTTACTGGAGGACTGGCCTCCCGTTCTTTCCGGAGTCAGTCCCAGCGCAAGAGAAGCCCAGTCGTTGATGATTTACGGGGGCGACTTGTACGTCGGTGTCTGGCCGTGGGCAGAAGTCTGGCGATACGACCAGAACCAGCAAGACTGGGTCTTTGCTAAGCGGATGTTTGAGCATCCTGCACTTACAGACAAAGTCGTTCACCCCTATGAAGATGAAACGAAAGGAGTCGCGGAAGTTTATAACCTGTGGGGACAGCGAGTCACCAGCCTCATTACGATGCACGATTCGTTGTACATTTCGACCTCATCCAAATCGGGATTTGCATACGATCCCAAATTTGATTTCCTCTCCGGCGAAGAATTAGAGGACTATGGTCGTGTCTATCGGTTGAAACAACCGGGACAACTGACCGTTCCCACGACCTGGCCCGAAGGACCGCAGAAATTCCTCTTCGAACTCGACGATGAGTCGATGCGAATCATGCAGAACGGGAAATTGATTGCGGAGCAAAAGCTATCGACCTCGGAGTTAATCGATCAGCAACCACAGCGAATCGTTTGGGGCAGGGGCGTGTATGGAAAATTATCAGGTGATCTACTCAGTCGAAAATCGAATCTCGATCAGCCCGTGGTGGGGGCGTACTTGAACTTTGGCAAACTGTTTCAGTCTGCGGGAACGATCCCGGAAAAACAGAAAACGATTGACGACGCACTCGATCGATTTCAGTCCAGTGGTTTCAATACGGTTTATCCGTATGTGACGACCACTTCCGGTAAAGTGTATTACCCGAGTGAACTGCTTACGGAAAACCTCTCCGCTGATTTTGATTGCGTGCAATACCTGATCGATCAAGCCGATAATAGAAACCTGCAGGTCTTCCCTGTCTTCTGCGTTCTGTCGTGCGGGCATCATCATCCGACAGGAATACTGGAACAGCATCCTGAATGGGCATTGCGTACTCCGGAAGGCGAACCGATGGGCCATATCTCCGCGACGAATCCCGAGGCACGAGATTTCATTACTAGTTCGATCAAGGAGTTTGTAGATCGCTACTCGACCGAAGGAATTCTGCTCGACTACCTGCGGTACTACAACCGGCCAACGTTGTTGGATGCAGCATCAGTAGAAGTCTTTGATGAATGGAAACAACAGCAGGCAGAACAAGATGAAGCTGAACTGATTCAACAGTATAAAGAAACCGGTATTACTGAACTGGCAAACCAGATCAGTGTCGCTGTTCGAAGGGGGCGTCCTGAACGGGAGATTGCCATTTATTCTTGGGGACCTCATGTCGCCGATCACCATCAGGTAGCGCAGCCATGGCCACTCTGGTCTCAGCGAGGCTATATCGACATGGTAAATATCTCAGGGTATTGTTATCCCGATAACTACGGTGACAAATACCTGGACGTCTTTAAGCAGCGAATAGGGACCGCATTGGAACTCAATAAGGCGAACCACGGTCGGGCTGATGTGACTTTCTGCTTGGGAGTAAAAACGTCCCACGGAAAGATTCAATCCGCCTCCTGGATTAAGGACTACCTGCACATCGCCAGTGAACTGGGTGTTGATGGAACGTTGTTGTTCACCTGGCATACTCTGCAGCCCTGGTTGGATGAAGTTGATCGTGAAGGCTACATCTCTGAATTCCAACAGGAGCTTCAGTCACCATAAATTTCTGACGGATTGCACCGAATCTAGTTTTATTGATTTGACCCGTTTACGTATGATTCGCACTGCGTAGGTTTAGATTGACCGTGTACGGTGTTCGTCTACCGAACAGAATTTCTTTTGATTTAGTTTGAATAAGAAGGTATCTCTGTGACTGCCAGAATTGGAATAGTAACTGTCTCTGACCGGGCGAGCCGTGGTGACTATGAAGATCGGGGCGGCCCTGCGATTCGTCAGTACCTGGAGGAAGTTCTCACCTCGGAATGGGAAGCAGTCCCGCGCGTCATTCCCGATGAACAACAGATTGTCGAAAACACGTTGGTAGATTTGGTCGACGTCGAACAGTGCTCTATCGTCATCACGACGGGTGGAACAGGTCCGGCACTTCGTGATATCACTCCCGAAGCGACCGAGGCTGTTTGTCAGAAAATGATGCCCGGATTCGGTGAGCTGATGCGGAAAGTCTCACTCGAAAAAGTTCCGACGGCCATACTCTCGCGGCAAACCGCGGGAATTCGTGGGAAGGCATTGTTACTGAACCTGCCGGGCCAACCTAAAGCAATTGCGGAATGTCTGGACGCCGTCTTTCCGGCGATTCCTTATTGTATCGATCTTTTGGAAGGCCCTTTTCTGACGACCAATGAGGATCGAATTCAGGCATTCCGTCCGCGAAAGAAGTGATTAAAGTGATCACGGGTAGCGAAATCGGCTTGAGGAATACAACAAGAACGGAAAAACAGACACGTGAACAGGGTGCGACGCTCGATTTTATCGGTCAGGAAGCGGAGAATGTCGTGAGTGTTTTTATCTGATTGTTGGGTACTTGCTCGTTGATGAGTCAATTGTCATGAGGAACAGAGACCGAACTGCAGACTCTCTTTTAAACTTCTTTTGGATACCCTCTACCAATGCCAATTAAAAAATACGTTCTGGGATTGATGATGACTTTAAGCCTGATTGGCTTCGTTGCATTGCCGGGTTGTGAAAGCGAACCCGAAAATACAATCGAGATCAATGCTCCTGGCGTGGATGTCAAAGTCACAGACCCCGCCGACGGCGAAGGCGAAGCGGAAGTTGAAATTGATACTAATACAGAAGAGTAGACTCCCAACGGTTTACTACCATGCACAATACCGGCGAGGGTGCTGATAACGGAGTTTCCTTTTGAAAGGGACACTTCCTCAGCACTGCTCGTATCGGAAAGTAACATCGGTCGAAGGAAATCAGTTCAAGATCAGCGGGCTGCGCGGATCTTGAACGTTTCTTCAACGTCGTCTCGTTCGTTGTAAGGACGAACCGTGAAGTACCAGCGTTTCCAGCGACGGTATGTCTCTTCTCGCCACTTCTGCACTGCTTTCAACCGGTCTTCGCCTTGCACGGTGGGATCAATCAGCTGATCGGGACTGACATCCTGATCGCTCAGCCCGTTAGGACGGCGGGTCATAAAACAGAGGCTGAGCAACGCTTCGACATTCACATCTACGTTTTCGACGAGCAATCCGTCGATTAAAATGGGAATGACTTCCAAATCTTCTGTGCGCCCCAGTGCCCACATCGCAATCTGCTTTACATTCATTCGGGGATCAGCCGCCATCTTGACGAGGATCTCTTTCTGAGAGATGAGTGCTTCGCGCTCTTCAAAGTTCACATTTTCGACGAGCGCCTCAGCAATCGCGGCGACGTTGGCTTCTTTAGGGTTCATTAAGTCTGCCAGGAGCTTTTCAACCGGTTCTTCCTTTTTCTTTTTAACGAGTTTATCCTTTTCGCTTTCTTCCTCTTCTGGCTCATTCGGATCTTTAAGACCCCGATTGCCCGTCAGCATTCCCCCCCCCAGTCCGAAATTGGGTGCCTTTCCTAATGTTCGGGCAGTCGCCTTGGTAAGGAACATCAAGCCAAACGCGGTTGCGGCTGCTTCTAAGGAGTGCCCCTCGTACCAGTGCCCTTTATCCGCGTTTTGTTTTTCGACGAGCCACGAGCCACCTTCCAAGTACCAGTCGTGCCCCGCCAGCTGGTTAATATCTCCGAGTGCGCACATGCGTTCCATGCTGTAGAGATAATAATAGGGATACTGACCGACGCCTTTTTTAATCGCGTAATTGCGGTTGATCCAAGCTATTGCGCCTCCAATTGACTTATCAATCGCAGCGAGCGAGATGCGAGGTTGATAATCTTTCATCGCTTCAATTGCTTTTTGACGTTCAGTTTTTTCTACCTCGGAAAGTGCTTCCGCTTCTTCCACAATTGCCTCTTCGATTGCAGATCCTTCTGCAGGAGCTTCTTCCAGTACGCCAAATTTTTTCGGCGTCCCGTCCTGAGACTTATCCACCGGTTTAGTTCCCCATTTTCCTTTAGCTTCCGGATACAGGTGACGGCGTATGATCAACATATTACAAGCTCCAGCGACAGACATGGAATGAGTGGATCGATTTCCCGGAAAAGGGTGATAAGAGAAACCTCCATCGGCTCCTTGAACTTGTATATGCCATAGTGCGGCCTTGTCCCAAACAGATGGAGAAAAGGGGATACCTGCTTTATGCGCGCTCCATAGACCCAGCAATGCGTACTGGGTCTGGCTCGTGTCTCCGTTTCTTGCATCTTTGTTTGTGTAGTCCCAGGCACCATCTCCTCTTTGGCGACCCACAATATATTTTGTTAGCATTTCCATTTGCTTCTGATATTGGGTCCCCTCATGATCAAGAGCCTCTAACAGCATCAAATCAACACCTGCTTCGTAAACGGCTTTAGATCTTTCATTCGCTAAATATTCTTCACCACTCGTTTTGGCTGTGATTATTCCGACAGCGCCGGTAATGGGTGCAGATTCTGGCGGAACATTTGCCTTTAACAATGCCAGTGCAGAGATGGTGGTTCGGCCATCGGAAGGAATGGCTTTTTCGGAGTAAGACTTCTGCAGGAACGCTTTCGCTTTTTCGATGGCCGCCAGAAATTCGGGAGGTTCATTTGCTCCGTAAGCGATCGGTGTGCTCAAAAAAATATTCGCACTGAGACTGAGCGTGAGACACCATAAACCAAAACTACGAAAAGAAGTGGGTAATGTAGTGATCATGATTTGGGTTTGTCGGTCGTTTTGTGAGGTTAATGACGAACAAGAAAACCATATAAGTCATGGTTAGCGAGGTCGGGGAATCAGCAGGATAATCAGGGAGTCAGGTTTTTATGGTTTTGGTAACCATTGGACCTTCTCGGAGGCTGTTCCGGCCCGACAGATTGAATTCAAGAGTATACTCTATATACGTATTTTAAGGCCAAGTTTACTTCTCTTCACGCGTTTTTCCCTGCTTTTTTGAGATCAGAGAGGGGCTGTGAGGGGTACATTTCGCCACCACAGTTTACGATCACGGCTTAGCCTTATTGCCCAAATTAAAAAATAAGCTCCTTTTGACAAAGTGAGAATCGAAAAGACGTCTTCCATGACAGAGCCTACTTCCGAAAACCCAGTCAAACAGGAAGGAAATGGAGGCGGCAACAGCAGTCGCTGGACTCGTCTGTTGGGGCGAATGGAGTGGAATACGGCTATTTCTTACACTTTGCTGGCCAAAGCGTGGCAAGTATTAGCCGGGCCAGTGACTGTTCTTCTCATCGGACTCTATTTTACGCTCGATCTGCAAGGATACTACTACCTCTTTTGGAAATTACTGGCCCTACAGGTTTTTGTCGAACTGCAACTGCACACAGTGATCGTGAATGTCACTAGCCATGAATGGGCCGATCTGAAGCATCATCCCGATTCCGGCCTGAAGGGTTCACCCGCTGCGCTCTCTCGATTGCGATCCTTTGCCCGCTTACTACTCCTGATTTATGGTGGGATGACCCTGTTTTTTGTGTTGGTGGTCGGTGTAGGAGGAACTTGGTTTCTCAATTTGCATCCGGCTGAAGATATTCACTGGCTTTTGCCTTGGTGGGGAGTCGTTCTCGCCAATGCGGTGCTGGTCTGGTTGGTTCCGTTTCACGCATTACTGGAAGGCTGCGAGCAAGTCGCCACCGTTCGCAAAATGCTATTCTGGCAGGCATTCACGAGTAACTTGGTTCTCTGGGCCACTATTGTGACCGGTTTCAATTTGTGGACGATCTTCTTTCTTAGTTTGGTTCGCCTTGTCTGGGAATTGATTTCAATCCTGAGTTGGAATCGAAATTTCTTTCGTTCGATATTTGTGCCCGCTGATAGGGATCGACTCTGTTGGAGAACAGAGGTCTGGCCGCTGCAGTGGCGAATCGCCGTTAAGGGAATCTTCATCTTCTTCGGGTTTCAGATTTTCGAAATGGTGATGTTTGCTTATCACGGGGCCGAGGTCGCCGGGCAGATGGGCATGACCTGGACCGTTTTGATGGCATTACAAATTGGCGCTGCTGCCTGGGTGCAGACGCGTGTGCCCGAATTCGGAGTGTTGGTGGCTCAGCAAAATTATCAGGAACTCGACCGGCGTTTTATGAAACTCGCGGGGATTTCACTTGGATTGATGACTGCGGGGGGACTGGCTTTTGTTCTGCTGGTCAGTCTGCTTCACTGGCAGGAGTACGCGTTCGCTTCCCGGTTTCTCCCACTTATCCCTTTAAGCCTGATTACCCTGGCAGCGACCCTATCATTGATTCCGACCTTCCAGTGGATTTATATCCACGCCCATAAGCAGAGCCCGCATCTCATACTCAGTTGCTTGTCCTCATCCGTTGTCGGTGCGCTCATCTGGTGGCTCGGAAAGAATTACGGGGCGATGGGTGCCGCGGCGGCCTATCTGGGAATGGTGGTTGGGTTTTCACTCCCCGTTTGGACTTATGTCTGGTTTCAATGTCGACGAGACTGGCACCAACTGCCGGAGTCAGAATCAACCAGCCATGAGTTCTCGGAATAGGTCCTCCAACTGCGAAAGACCTTGGTGATGATTAAATCGGTCGATCATCGATTGCCGCGCGGCCTCTAGTTTGTCATTGGATTCCGGGTCTTGCTTCACCACTCTTTCGATAACCGACGCCAATTGGGCGTAACTGGAAGGGGAAACGAGGTCGCCCCATTTTCCTTCTTCCAAGATTTCCATTGGTCCGCTGGGACAATCGGTCGAGACGACGGGCGTCCGGCACAGGATCGCTTCGACGAGAGCGTTGGGCATCCCTTCGTACAACGACGGAAGGCAGAATAGCTGTGCCTGTTTCACCATCGGCAAGGGGTTCTTTTTCAAACCGGCAAAGGTCACGTAGTCGTCTAACTCAAGACGATGAACCAGTTGACGCAGGTGGCCTTCTTCCTGGCCTTCGCCCACAAGGTGCAACCGCAATTGCTTCAATCCCCGATGATAGATCAGCCAGTGCATCGCGAGAATTAAATAGTAATGTCCTTTTTGAGCATGCAGGCGGGCGACAGTCACGATTGAGAAATGGTCGCCATTCCAGGAGGGGCCCGGTTCGGTGGCACGCTGATCGATCAGATCGACATCGAACAGATTATAAATCATCCGAACATGGGATTCAGACAAAGTGAAGTAATCGAGGACTCGTTCCCGTAATCCGTTCGAGTTGGTGAGGACAACATTCGCCTGTTGATAAGCTCGTCGAGCATGTCGCCAATACCACTTGAGAGCCCACGGCTGGCGAATACGACGGTACAGCTTCAACTCAGGTTCAGGGTCGACTGCCACGGCCGCGATATGCGGAATCCCGATCGAGGTAGCGGCGGGTGAAACGAGCAGATTCATCAGGTAGCAGCGGGAATAGACTAGATCGATCCGTTCCTCTCGCATCACTTGAATCAAATCGCGCCGCTGCGTCCACGGTATCCGGCCGGGAAATTTAAGTCCCATCCCTTGGTGCCGTTCCCAGAAAACATGCAAGGGGACATCGGTCGGCACCTCTTCTAAAAGTTCCCCGGTGTGGTGGATCAGATAGAGAACGGGTTCGAACTGCTCCCGATCCAATCCCTTCATAATCTGCAGCACCTGTCGCTCAGCTCCACCACCTCCCATCGAGCCGATGGCAAACAAGATGCGAATTTTGCGAGGCATGAGGAAGGTTCGGCTTTTCTTCAAGCGAATTCGAATGAGAACATCAGCGACGAACTGGTACAAATCGATGATTGGAAATCATTACGCTCGATGTCAGTTCATTGGGAATATCAACATAAACTGTCCGGACAAATCCAACGACAGTTAAACAGTCTGCTCTCGGTTCGAAAGGAATTCCTGGAACATCAACACGTCCCAGAGCAGATACTGCCAATCGAGTTGTCCTGAGACGTGTTCTTGCCAGCGTTGGCGAATGGAGGTTGGGTTCAGTATACCCGAAGATTCGAGGGCGTCGACCGACAGACGTTCTTCCGCCCAATCACGTAATGGTCCGCGTAACCAATGATCGAGTGGTACGCCGAAACCGACCTTAGGACGCTCAAACAGTTCCTGGGGAACAAATTTTGCCAGCAGCTTTCTCAGGAGGACTTTACCCTGTTGGGAGGTCTCGCTCAATTGGTTGCCCTGCTTTAACGAACCGGGGAGTTGCCAGCTCCATTCGATCAGTTGATGATCCAGCAGGGGGACACGGACTTCCAAACCATGGGCCATACTTGCGCGATCCACCTTGGTCAGAATGTCGTCGGGCAGATAGCGGTGGAGATCTTGATAACGCATCCAGTCAATCCAACCCGCTTCGTCCACGGAAAATCCGGGATCGGCTAGAGAATGTGCCGGTGTCTGGAAATACTCGGGCCGCAGGATTTCCTCCGGATGTTTCCAATGTCGATTAAACCGCTCGTAGTATTCTCGAAACGATTTTACACCGGTCAGTTCTGCCCGGGATTGCGCCGCTTGTTTGAACCGTGAAGGCACGGGCAGGGCTGATCCCAGACTTAACAGCTTTCCTAATGCTCCGCGAAGAGGTCCACCGAGGCCATTTACCTTTGCCCAACGATTTACAAAATAGGGATACCGCTGGTATCCGGCAAAGAGTTCATCCCCTCCATCGCCTGAAAGCGCGACCGTGACTTCCTTACGGGCGAACTGGCTGAGAATTAATGTTGGAATCTGGGAAGCATCGGCAAACGGTTCATCGTAAATGGAGGCAAGTTGCGGTATCACATCCATGGCCATTTGGGGATCGACCATCAATTCGTGATGGTCTGTTCCCAGATGTTTGGCGATTTTACGAGCGTGCTCTGCTTCGTTGTATTTCTGTTCTTGAAAGCCGATTGAAAATGTCTTTACTGGCGAACCATGCAATCTTTGCATGAGTGCCACGATCAGCGAGGAATCGATCCCACCGGATAGAAAAGCTCCAATTGGGACATCGGAAATCAGGCGATCTTTAACAGACTTCGTCAGCAAGAATTCCAGATCGCCTAACGCGGACTCTGCGGTTATTTCCTGCCGATCGGTAATGATCTGCTGTACGGTATCATGCAGTGACCAGTACGGTTCCGGTTTCGGATTTTGTTCTGCGGACGAAAAGGTGATTGATGTGCCCGGGGGCAGCTTATGAATTCCTTTTTCAATGGAGCGAGGTGCCGAGATGTATCCGATCTGGAAAAACTCGGTGACAGCCGCGGGGTCAAGTTCCGAAGTGAATTCGGGAAAGCGAAATAAGGCTTTCAGTTCCGATGCGAACAGCAGTGTTCCCCGACAATGCCCGTAATACAATGGTTTGATACCGACGCGGTCGCGAGCGAGCGTCAACTTCTTGTCGCGGCGATTCCAAAGTGCAAACGCGAACATCCCGTTCAGTTTGCTCAGCGTCTTATCCAAGCCCCAGGCAGCGAGTGCTTCCAGCAGCACTTCGGTGTCGGACGTTCCACGAAAAGAAATATCCTGTTGCTCCAATTCTCGGCGGAGCAGGGGGGCATTATATATTTCACCATTGTAGATGAGTAGATAGCGACCGTCCTGGGAGAGCAGAGGTTGCCGTCCCGCAGTGGAGAGATCCTGCACGGCCAATCGTCGATGTCCGAAGGCCAGTCCCGTATCTCGTTCCCATCCACTGCCTCGATCATCCGGGCCACGATGGTGCAGAACCTCAACCATCGATTTGATCGTGGTTTGGTGTTGTTTGTCATTCCAGTTTGGCTTGTTCAGCCAGTAGCCCGCGATTCCACACATAGCGATTCATCCTAGTGAGATCGCTCCCGCTCAGGTAGTCGTCAACGGGGGGAAACCGGTTGAAGAGGGGAAATTCAGATCAGACTTACGGTTAGGTCATGCTAAGAAATTTTGTTCTAGAGCCGAAAATCGCAGCGAATGTCGTAAAATAAGTGTTGAAAGAGAGATAGGCAGTTGAGGTGGGTCAGTTGCACGCTCAATAAGTCTCTGTTTTCGGAACCAAATAAGGTTTTCCCCGCTTTCCTTTCTCGAAATTAGTACTAGGAGTACCGGAAAGGCTGATTGCAGGCAGAACTCCTATTTTCTGATGGATGTACGCAAACGATCAGGGTAAAATGGCGATAGCAGTTTTTGCTTACCCAAAATTAAAAACGGTAACCTGAATCGCGTCTCTTTCCACTGGCAATAGAGATTGAGGTCAGGTCAAAAAAGAGAAACTTGGCGATCCTGGTCAAAAAACCGGGATCCAATCGGCGATTTCATCGTTAGCGAATTAATAGTTAGCTTTCTAACTGAAGAGAAGCATTTTTCTGGTAGAACATCTATTGGAACATAGAGTCGAACCTGTTTTGCCTCTTCGGCCTCTCAACTATTGAACTGACACCAAACTGAACAAAAAGTGCCCGCATCCCTGTTCTGTGCCCGATTGGGCTCAGTATCGGTGAGAATTTCCCCTGTTCAGAATATGCTCGATCCTGCGCTGTTGAATGTCGACGTCGCTTCACTCCTCAATCATCAATCCTGTTTGCTGAACACACTACTCCACCTTTAAGGGATGGAACCATGTCGACGTTATCTGAAAATATCCTCGGAGGAGGAACCTGGCAGGAACGGTTAAATCAAATTGTCGCCACCATGCAGGAGATGTCCAAGCACACCGATCCGCAGGAGATGGTACAGGCCTATTCACGCCGAATCCGAGAGATGTCCCCGGGAAATCGGATCATTTCTCTCAGTCGTCGAGACCTGGATGAGCCTTGGTTCCGGGTGACCCGCTACAGCGAATGGACACAGGACGTAAACCCCTGGCATGAAGTCGACTCGCTTCCCATGTACGATCGGGGACTGTTTTCAGAACTGATCTACGGCAACGCGCCTAAAATTATTGACGATCTCGTGCTTGAGCCTAACGATCCTGCGTATCAGTATCTTGAAGGTCAAGGTTCGTTGATCGCCGTTCCTCAGTTTGAAAACGGTAATGCACTCAACATGACGGTCTTCGCTCGTGAGGGTACAGATCGGTTCGATCCTGAACAACTTCCCGAGTTTGTCTGGGTCAGCAATCTATTCGGGCGGGCGACCAGTAACCTGGTGATGGCGAAACAGCTTAGCGAAGCCTACGCGCAAGTCGATTTCGAATTAAAACGAGTTGCTGAAATTCAGCATTCTCTGCTTCCCGCTTCGCTGCCTGAGATATCCAATCTCAAATTGGCCGCTCATTACGAAACGTCTCAGCGGGCAGGGGGAGATTACTACGACTTCTTCCCACTGCCGAATGACAAGTGGGGGATCCTGATCGCTGATGTGAGCGGTCATGGTACGCCTGCTGCCGTTATGATGGCAGTGCTGCACAGTATCGCCCATAGTTACGACCATGAAGACAGTCGGCATGCTGCTCCGTTCCTTGATTTCGTTAACAAAAAATTGTGCCAGCGTTATACCGAAGACTCAGGTACTTTTGTGACTGCGTTCTATGCGATTTACGATCCTCATACCTACCGCCTGACGTACAGCTCAGCCGGACACAACCCTCCGCGTCTGCGGCACTGTGACAATGAAATCGTAGAAGCGCTCGATCAGGCGCAGAGCCTGCCTTTAGGGGTCATCGAGCATGCGGAATATCATGATGCCCGTAAGATTTTGAAGCCGAATGACCGGATCATCTTCTATACCGATGGCATTGTCGAAGCGGGCAACCACAATGGAGTTCTCTTCGGAGAAGATCGCCTCGACAGCGTGCTTGCCAAATGTAAGCAGGACCCGCAGGAGATCATCACCGACTTGCTGGAGAAGTTGAAAAGCTTCACCAGTGATATGCCCCCCCTGGACGACCGGACGCTACTAACAGCGAGAGTACTTTAGAAGTCACTTCGAATTATACAATCTATCTAAAACCTCTGTTCGAAAAACTCGAACAGAGGTTTTTTCTTTTGGACACCATGAAGATCAGGAGAAGTTAAACTCCAGGTCGCACTTATCTTCACCAGTTCTGCCCGTTCAATTTGCAGACAAATTCGCTCCCTTTTACGATTCCAGAGCTTCTCGAAACTGAGAACCAATTTTGTTACGAAAATCTGAGACCAATTCAGGGTAATCAAAACGGACCAAATTCTCGTACAAACGCTTTCGGAAATCTTTTTGAATTGGACCGATTTTTATTGACGATTGCACGGATTTCTGGCACCGACTGCCAACCTCTTAATCGGAATAGCTGCGAATTCTCTCTGCGTTCGAATCGATGATGCCGGCGCTATCGCGATGATCCAAGTATAGGGAACGTCTTTAAAACCAGATGTTTGCCGTTCAAACACCGGTGCAGAAAAGACTGTCATTCAAGCGTGTGTTGATACGAATCGAGTTTTCCGATCTCATCGGAAAATCAAACAGTCTTCATCATCTGTTTACGACCATTCACTATCTTGCCTTCGGTTTGGTTGAGCGACTCCTTCCAAGACTCTTCGCTCCTGGGACTGAATTCTGTTCGCTGGCTGGCACATCGTTTGCGATACCGTTTCTGCGGAGGGATAGCGCCATGACCACCTTGCTCGCACCTATGATAAAACTAACCCCCGAAAGGACCATGTATGCCCGTTCAACGAGTCACCGCAGGAGGGTTGACTGATGTTGCTGAACAGACAAATGTAACTATTTCAAAGCGTCGATCAGCATTTTTGATCTACGCGAGCTCGGCCGTGTTAGGTTGTTCCATCGCCCTGTTTGGGGCCTTGTCGACATGGATTCAGTCAGACTTGGAACTCAGCCAGTCCGAAGCCGGATTTACTCAGGCAGTCTTCTTTTGTGGTCATCTAAGTGGTGCGCTCCTGTTGGCGATGACCCTTTCCCGCTGGGCGTTAAGCCGAAACTGGTTATTGGCAGTCAGCTGTACCATGTTGGGAAGTTTTCTGTGCGGTAGTCCCAGTTATGCTTTGATTCTGGCAGGAAGGTTCCTCGCCGGTCTTGGATTGTCGAGCACGATCATTATTTCAACTCGCTGTTTAACAGAACTGTTTCCCAATGCCTCTTCGCGTGCTCTTAATTTATTGCACGCTTTGATTGCGGCAACGGCCGCACTCACGTTCATGACAGCCCGCCAACTGGCGGAAGTAGTCGACAGTTGGGAATGTAGTTTCCTGATCACCGGGCTTCTTGCTGTTGTCCCCGTTACCATGGCGGTCATTATGCCGCTTCGGCTTGCGGACAAATCAAACAATTCAAACGAGGATGACCTCGCTGACAAAGAGGGAGGCCTTACTCAGAATCTCGCCCAGAGCCGCTGGCTTGGTGCGGATGTTCTCGTACTGTTACCGATCGTCATTGGTTACGTTGCCGTGGAGCAATCATTCTCGCTCTTCCTGCCAGCCTCACTCGAAACTCGTTTCGGCTTGAGTGCCACTGCTGCCGCGAATGTGGGAGCTATTTTCTGGTTTGGTATTATTGCGGGTCGAGTTGGCTCTTCCTTTATCTCGAACAAGATCGACGACAAAAAACAACTCTTCTGGGGAGCTCTCCTCATGGGTGGTTGTCTGCTCAGCTCTTTACGGGTTGAGTCGCCGCTGATGATGCAGGCACTCGTCTTTCTGGGAGGAGTCATGGGAGGGCCGCTGGTTCCGCTTGGCTTCGCGACGACCTCCAAACTGGCTGGTTCCAATGCCGCCAAGGCTCTCATTGCCTGTCAGCTCTCTTGCTGCTGTGGTGGGATGACTGGCCCCTTCGGTGTTGGTGTTTTGGCCGACAAGTTCGGTCTGGTCACCTCGCTCTCTGTCTATTGCGTGTTGATCATGGTGGCCGTACTGCCGCTCTTGCTGTTGACCGCCTGGAGTCGTCTTACCTGGGAAAGTCTGCGAATATTGTTGGCTCCTCTCATCAGTCCGGAGCAACCTCACGGTTACGAGCCAATCCGAGAATCACGAGATCGTCGTCACGATCCCCGTGTGGAGCCATCCACGCTCTCGTCGCATCTGGTCAACCATCCTCATCTGGATGAAGACTATACACCCTCGACAGCGACAAAATGCTGAACTGACGAGCGAAAGTGATCTGGCAAAAATAACGGAGTTCTTCCTGCAGATAGATTCACCCAGATCCTCAACCGAGTTTCAGACCAAGTTTCAAGCTTGCTACAACTGCGTCGAAGCTGAGGAAAACAGACCTGTTCCATTTTCAGGGGACAGGTCTGTTTTAGTTTGTCCTATGTAGTATCAGGACAGGGGAGTGCGATCTGAGCCACTGGATCCGTGCGGTGAGCATTGCTCGCGAAGATAAGTCAGGCAGTGTCTGAATTACTGAATGAATTCAGAACTATTTTTGAAACACAAAGTCACCAAGACACCATTAAATCCTTCGTGTAACTCCTTCGTGACTTCGAGACTTGGTGTTGAGAGAAATCTACGATCACATCAGCCAAGTAGGTCAGGTACTACCTGACTCTCACTAATAGCATGTCGGAATCTCCGGGCAATTACTGGTAGACATCTACTCCGGAAGCAAGCCCCGCTCGCGGAGTTCCTGCAGATTACCGCTGGCACTTTCCATCACGCGTTCAGTGGTGTACTTGAGGACGGCGAAGTTAGAGAGACCGGCGGGGGCACTCAGGATGGCAACACGGTCTTCCTCTTCTTTGTCGAGCTTCTGATTGATTCGGTCGACCACTTCTTCCACCTGATCGCTAACGATCTCTTCGGAACCGACCTGATTCGTCAGTTTTAGATTCGAAAAGGCGGCGGACCGGGTCATGAGAAACTGGATGAATTCTTCCTCAAGATCATTCTCGAAGAAATTCTCGAATTGGGGATGGGCCGTGTAGGGGGTGATGATTTTGGGACGGGATATTTTGACTTCTCCTCGCGCCAATTTGACGAGGCTCCCCGGTTTATCGTCGCCCGTTACTAGATAATAGGGCAAGTCGGAATCACCAAAGGTGAACAGGGTGTACGGTACAGATCGCTCAATCCGGACCGAGTCCCACAGTTCTTTAAATTTTCGCTCCTGTTTGAACGGATCAAATTCCATAATATCGCAATTGCCTGGGAGACTGGGTCGTTGGGTGACCGAGGTTTTATAAATCATGTTGAAACAGCTCTCTCCATCTTAGAAGAGAAGGGATCCCGTTATCCAGTCTTGATTGAGAAAATGTACTTTGCGTTCACTTTCGTTTGGGGAAAACGAGAGAAAGCAGGCGAAATGAGTCGGACCGAAACGGAAAAAGCGGTTCCCACGACTAAGAAAGGGAGGGGGTAGCCTTGACATTGTCGGCGATTCGTCAAGAATCTGCATTCTCCATTTTTTCAGAAATTCATGAAAGCAGATCGGAGAGTGCAACTGGTCCGTCGAATTACGATAGGATGGTATTGCACCTGATCTCTTTCCTTTTCACATCTGCTCGAATTTGAATCCGGTTACTGGCTGAGAACTCTCGGCTAATTGGCGGAATGCATTCGAGCAGACATCGACCTTCATCTTAATTTGCCCCGATTAGGGCAACGAAGATACCACAGGAAAACAACACCATGAGTGGCCCCATCGTCCGGACTGGCACGACCCCTAAATTCTGGAAGAACTGGGACAATGTTTTTGGTGAAGAAACCGCCAAAGAAGGTTCCAGCAAAAAGTCTTCGAAGAGCAAGAAAAAAGCCACAGCAGGAGGCAGCACTGCCACCGCTAAGACTTCCAAAAAGAAAGCTAAAGCGGCCGTAAAGAAGACTGCAAAAAAGACAGCCAAGAAAACGGCCCTAAAGCCAGCTGTGAAAAAGAAAGCAGCTCCTAAGAAGTCCGCTCCCAAAAAGACAGCAGCGAAGAAAACATCGCCTAAAAAAACAGCGCCCAAGAAAAAGGCAGCGAAGAAAACAGCCCGAAAGAAAAAATAGACGTTTGGCTCCTCTGATTCTCTGAAAGAATTCTCGGAGTCAAGTTTCTCGGAGATTAATGGCCGAGAGACTTCGATCACGGAAAGCGAGTCTTGCATGACAGCGGCATCTCACAATCGACCAGTTCGAATCGATGCCGGATTGCAGAGCGCCTTGCTGATTCTTTTAATTTGGATCAGCTTGCTGGGGTATTCATTTGTAAGTGCCCCTCTTCCGGCGGCGAATGAACCCCATTATCTGACTAAGGCGTATCACTACTGGAACCCGTCTTGGTGCAACGAAGATCTCTTCCTGGAATCGGCCAACGCACATCTGGTCTTTTATCAGACCTTCGGGCTGTTGACGGTACTCTTTCCTTTTCCCGTTGCGGCGGTTATTGGACGCTCCCTTGCGCTGTTGCTGTTCGCCGTGGGGTGGGGGTTCTGCATGCGACCCATTCTGCCCCATCGTTGGGGACCGTTGCCTGCCGTCTGGTTATTCCTGGCGATCAGTTCGATTGGTAACTTCTCCGGTGAATGGACCATCGGAGGAGTGGAGTCCAAAGTCCTCGCTTACGGGTTTCTATTATTCAGCCTGGGGCATCTCTTTCGGGCAGAATATTGCCGCGGAGGCGTGCATGCCGGCCTCGCGATTGCCTTTCATCCAGTCGTCGGGGGGTGGGCTGTGGTTGCGATGGCGGGTGCGCTGCTCTGGGGCTACCTGAGTGGTTTGATCACCCTTCCGATGAAGAGGCTCTGCTGGGCTACGGTGTTGATGTTGATTGCCTCCGCACCGGGATTGATTCCCGCTCTTTTGCTGGTCGGTGGTGGGGTTCCCGAAGCCGATTATCTGCAAGTGTATGTACGACTGGGGCATCATCTCGATCCGATGCAGTTCCCACCGTTCGCCTGGTTGTACTACATCGCACTGATTCTCGTTTGGCTCGGCGGACGCATTACGTTGCGACCCATTGCAGCCGAGGTACTGTTTACCCGATTTGTCGCAATGACAGTCTTGATTGCGACCGTAGGTTTGATCGTCGGTTATCGAACTGGCCCGGTTGAAGAGATGTGGTTCGGGTCATTGCGTACTGGTTTGCTGAAGTTCTACTTTTTCCGGATGGCTGACGTCTTTATTCCAATAGGGGCTTCGGTCACAGTGACGCGGTTGCTCTGGCAATGGTATGCGGGCATCAATGCGACGTGTTTGCAATTTCCCTCTAGCATGCGGCAGGGTATAGTCATTCTGCTGCTGGTGGGAGTGATTGTGTTGCCTTATACCAAAGCGGGACATAATCCTAGTCGGATGAAACCTTGGCGAAAACGCGACTGGGTTGAAGCCTGCGAGTGGATTAAAGCCAATACATCGGAAGACGCGCTCTTTATGACGCCCCGACATGCGTGGGCCTTTACCTGGTTCTCTGACCGAAGCGAGTACTTTGCTTATAAAAACATGCCTCAGGATGCTGTCAGTCTGCTCGAATGGAGTGAACGACATGAATACCAGCGGGACTGGTTGAACCGCTCGTTTATAGAAGGGACATCGCCCGAGCGAAAACGTGTTTGGAAAGCGGGACCGGAGGCCGTAACAGAACTTCGCTCACGTACCTCGGCCACACATTGCATCCTACATAACTCCCTGACTTTGCCCGGCACCCCCGCGTATCGTAATCGCAGCTACAGCGTGTATTCGCTCGATGAAAAGCAGTAACTGCTCAAAGCGGTCAATTGAGAACTTACTACTATTTATTGAAATACGCAGTAAGCCGAAATACTCTCGGCGAAGTCTCCAGCAGCTAATTCCCACGATCAAGCGGCGCGTTTAGAAGGAGTCTCGGACTCGGCTGCCGCAGGAAACTTGATGATCGTCGGGAAGAGTTCTTCGTCGAGCGTTTTTTCCCCGTGCATGACTCGTTCGGAATAAACGATCTTCAGGAAGTCGGGAAAGATGTTCCACGGTCCTGGTTTTCGGTTCCAGAGCTGGGCGATTTTGTGAAAGAAACGCATCTCATACGCTGCAATCGTCAGGTGCTCCATTGTAGTCACCGGATCGAAATCAGCAGGTTCCCAGGGACGAGGGCATAAATTGTAAGCCTGGTTCTCGTCTTCATTAAGTTGATTAGGGACCTGAACGATTTCGACCACGTCACCCGTATTGTCAAACCGGGTTGGAAAGACACGGCAAGCCGATGGTCGAGAGTTGTAGATTCCGCAACGTGCCACTCCCAGAGGGTGCTCTTCGTCAGGGGCACCTTCCCGGAGGAACTGACATTTTGTCGTTCGTGGGATGAATGTGCTTTCCGATTGGATCAAGCCGATCACAAACGGTGTTTTGGGTTCGTCCTGAAAGTGAAAATGGGGAGCGTATTTCTGCGCAATTGACCCGTGGGGATCTTCCCAGCGACAAGCGAACTCCCAGAAGCTCTTTTTCAGGTCTCGTTCAAGTTTCCAGATATCAGCGCCAGTCAGTGGAATCACGAACGTTCGGCAACACCCACCATGGCACGAGTCACACGGAGTTTCATCCGACTGACCGAGGATGGGTAATTCTGTTCCGGCTGTTTCCATAGCTGTAACCAAGATGAGACCATAAAGAGGAGAAGTCGCTCATCTCTGTTATCGGTATAACCGGTACAGTTTCTATAAACGTTTCAATCGGTGACTTAGAATTGGCTGTTCGAGAATCTTCGATTGTTGTTAACTCTTTGTTTTTAAATGAGTTAGCGAAATGATTTATTTGAGGGAATGTCGGATTGAATTCGCCAATCGGGCGATTCCGAGCCGGATTCCGTCCGGGTTCAAAACACCGAAGCTGAGCCGCATCTGGTTTTTCCGTTCGGCATGGGGATAGCAAAGCTGACCCGGAACGTACATCACTTTCTCCACATTCGTGGCGTATGCGAACAGCTCTGAGTTGAATCCTGTTTCCAGTTTTTCAGGAACCGACAACCAGACATACAGCCCGCCATGAGGGACAAACCAACTGACTTCCTGCTGTAGATCGGAGAATTCTTCGGCGAGGGCGGCGAGCATGGCATCTCTCTTTTTCTGGTAATTTTCACAGACTTCAAAGACATGATCCTCATACCAGCCTCGCTCCAGAACGGTGGCGATCAGATTCTGGTTGAAGTGGGACGAACCGAAGTCCTCATTTCCTTTGCGGTCGATCACCGGTTGTACGAGCGACTTGGGAAGAACGCCGAAACCGGTACGAAAACCAGGGGCAAAGCTTTTCGAGAACGTTTGCGCCAAGACTACTTGAGAATGAGTGGGGTCACAGCTCCACAAACTGGGGAGTTTCGGTCCGTCGTACCGCAGTTCCCGGTAGGCGGCATCTTCGAGCAGGACGATTTGGTGGTCGGTCGAGTATTTGGTTACCAAATCGACAATTGGTTGACGACGATCCGCGTCGACGGAGACTCCAGTTGGGTTCTCGTAGTAACTGACTAGATACAGCATTTTGACGCGGGAGAGTATCCCTTCCTGCTTCAGTTGCTCCAGTTGAGCTTCCAGCGCATCGACTTTGATTCCACCTTCATCCCCCTCGACCGTAATGACCTCTGCGCCTACGCCTGCGAGGACACCCAGAAAGACGAAGTAAGTTGGAGCAGCAACCAGACAGATATCGCCGGGATCAAAAAGGACGTCAGCGAGAATCGCCAGCAATTGCTGAGAACCTGTCGTCAGGACAAGCTGGTTGCGATCAATGCCGAGTTCTTCGACAGTGGTTTCTTCCAACTTCGCCAAGTGCTTGATCAATTGATCTCGCAATCGATCTGAACCTGCCGTGGTGCCGTACTGGAGGTATTTACGAGCGGTCTGGGGATCATCCAGCAGTTCTGCATAGGCTTTGCGGCTTAGCTCGACAGGCAATGTCTCAAAATCGACAAACCCGGCTGCTAATGAGAGGCAGTCAGGGTTTTCGATGCCTTGGGCCATTAGATAGGAAATGGCCTGATCCTGCGACCATTCGCGACGCTGGCTGAAACTCGGAGCAGGTGAACTTGGAGCAGGTGAAAGAGTCTCATTATCTGCAGTCCCCATGAGGGCGTCCTTAGCTAGTGGTCACAATTATTCGAATCGCTTTGGTCTTCGTGACGATGTGGTATTCGCAGTGATGTAGTCTTCGCAACGATGTGGTTGCAGTACTGAGACTGCAGTGAAGTGATGCTGCGATCATTGTTTCTTTTTCGTCACTACGGAGCGATGAGTGAGGGGCCCGTTGTTATCGATTCAGTCGTAATCTTTCGCGGGTGAAGTGCAGGGCGGCGATCAACGCGTCGACTTCTTCGCGTGTATTGTACATTGCGAAACTGGCTCGTACGGAAGCGGTGATATTCAGGACGTTGTGAAGGGGCATTGTGCAATGATGGCCATGTCGAACAAAGACACCCTTCCGGTTCAACAGTTGAGCAATGTCTTCCGGGTGCGCCCCCTCCATGGTGAAGCTGAAGATGGCGCCTCGTTCCTTCAATCCAGGTCCGTAGATTTTAATTCCCGGTACTGTTTGCAACTGCTCCCAGGCATAGGCGGACAACTCTTGCTCGTGACGCTGAAGATTTTCCCAACCCAGATCGTTGACATAATTGATGGCTTTCCCGAGGCTGATCGCCTGAGCAATGGGAATCGTACCTGCTTCGAACTTCGCCGGAAGTCCGGCCCAGGTAGAGTGATCGAGATGGACTTCGCTGATCATATGCCCGCCACCTAGAAGAGGGGGCATTTCTTCCAGCAGGTTTTCTCGACCGTACAAAATTCCGACGCCCGTGGAACCGAAGATTTTATGACCTGAAAAAGCGAGGAAATCGATATCGAGTGCCTGAACGTCGATTGGGCCATGCGGGACGTATTGAGCTGCATCGACGACGAATTTCGCCCCTACCGTTTTGGCCGCTTTTGAGAGGACTTCCAGTGGGTTGATTGTGCCAAGCATGTTGGACATGGCCGTAACCGAGAGCACCTTTGTCCGCTCGTTCAGAAATTCGGGCAGACGTCCCAAGTCGAGTTGGCCATCTTCAGTCAGGGGGAGATAACGTAATTTTGCCCCTGTTTCCTGAGCGATCATCTGCCAGGGAACGATGTTGGCGTGATGCTCCATTTCATTGAGCAAAACTTCGTCACCCTCTTTGAGGAATTTGCGACCCCAGGCCTGCGCGACGACATTCAGAGACATCGTTGTTCCTGAAGTGAAGACGATCTCGTTGGTGGAATTCGCGTTCAGGAATTCGCGGACCGTTTCGCGGGAGGTTTCCAGTTCCTCGTCGACCTTTGCCCCGAATTCATAAACCCCACGGTAGGCATTGGCGTAGTACTGGGAGTAGACTTCGCGCTCTTTGTCGAGCACGATCGTCGGTTTCTGGGCTGAGGCGGCGCTGTCCAGAAAAACAACCTGCTGGCCGTTCTCCAGTTTCTGGGACAGAATTGGAAAGTCGCTACGGACCTGGTTGATGTTCCATTCAGTCGCCATCGTGGGAGCCATGATATTTACCTGAAGAAGTTAGTCGCTGCTGAAAAAAAGAGGTCACCTTGAAGGGGATATGAATCCAATCATTACCAATCAGCCTGTTTATTACCTTAGAGAGAATATCTCCCTCCCGGGTTCGGTCAGGATTCTTCGCTTAGCTGCACGTCGTTTAGATTTCTTCGCTCAACTGCTCAATGATCAGGATTCTTCGCTTAGCTGCTCAATCGCCAGTTGTCTGATCCGTTTTACCATACCAAACAAACCATTCCGGCGGGCGGGGCTCAGGTGGCGGGTCAGGCCGAGCTTGGCAAAAATCTCTTCCACGTCCGTTTTGATCACCTCTTCGGGAGGTCGATTGGAATAGATGGCGAGAATGACACCGATTAATCCCTTCACGATCATCGCGTCACTATCCGCCTGAATTGCCATGACGGGTGGCTGTTGCTCTTTATTGAGCTCTGCCGTTAGCCAGACCATCGATTGGCAGCCGTGGACTCGATTCTCCTCCGTTTTCTCTTCGACGGGAAAATCGGGAAGTTCAAAGCCGAGGTCAATCAGGTAATCACACCGCGCTTCCCAGTCGGAGAGATCCTCAAAGTCTTCGTAGATTTCTTCCAACGTGACGGTCGACACCAGTTACCTCAAATAATTCAGAATTATGCACAAATAATGCTTCTACTGACTCTCAACAGAAGTCCTGCTTATATTTTAGTCTCTAAGCGGGGTGGAACCAACCGGTGACCCCCGTCGACTTGCCCATTTCGATGACCGATGTGGTGATCTTTAAACAACCTAGAGAATCTCCAACTGTGGCATATCGGGCTCGTCCTGCAGGTTGCGGACAATTTCCATGGCGATGTTTTCGGTAATGCGGAGCAGACTGTCGCGCACAGGGGAATCGTCATCAAACAGAGAGCTGATGCTTCCGGCGTCACCTTTGATGCGGAAGGTTGCGTCTATCGGAATTTCACCGAGAAACGGAACTTTCATTTCTGCAGCTCGTTTTTCAACGCCGCCTTGACCGAAGATTTCACCGCTCATGTTTTCAACCATGCCGAGGACTGGAATCTTCACCTGGTTAAACATGCTGATCGCCTTCACCGCGTCGAGCAGAGCCACCTGTTGGGGCGTGCAGACAACCACGGCGCCCGCCAGTCCCAGCATCTGTGACAGCGTCAGGGAAACATCTCCCGTTCCGGGGGGCATGTCGATGATGAGGTAATCCAGATCGCCCCATTCTGTTTGCTGGACGAACTGAGTCAGGATTTTGTGCAACATGGGGCCACGCCAGATGACCGCTTGTTCTTCTTCGATCATAAAACCGATCGACATCAGTTTGAGGCCATCGGCGTCCAAAGGTTCGATTCGCTGAATCGTCTGACCTTCTGAGGTCGTGTATTCCAGGACGCCCGGTTGTCCTTTCACTCCCGCCATGTGGGGAATACTGGGACCGTAAACATCGGCGTCGAGCAGGCCAACTTTGGCGCCCAGATGTTTCAGACCGAAGGCAAGCGAAGCGGCGACCGTGCTTTTGCCGACGCCTCCTTTACCACTACCGACGGCGATGACGTTCTTCGCCCGCAGGCCAATCCGGGCACCACTTTTTTTGCCTCGAACGACCACGTTGAATTTCACCTCGACCGATTCGACTTCGGGGTAGGCTGTTTTGATTTTGTCGGTGATCAGGGACTTCAATTGTTCCCGCTGTGGATAAGCGGGAGTGGGAAGTTCGACCACAACCTGAACAGTCTTGTTTTCCAGGACAACCTGCTGAATCATTTTCAGCTTGCCGAGGGGGCTTTCAAGGATCGGGTCGGGGATTTGCTTTACCAGATTTTGAATGTCGGATTCATTCATGATTGCCATCAGGCCTTTGATTGCGATATCGACGAAGATGCGTGGCGAAACGCATCGGAGAGTAATGCTTCCCAAACAGAGAGCGACATGGCGTCGGTCTTCCGTCAGGGCCAGGGTGTTTCCAATCGGATTCCTCACGTCAGGTGAGGGGGGAGGGAGCAAAAATGTTCACTGTCCAATGGGTTCAGAAATTCGATAAGAAACCATCTTCTAGCACTCTTCCACGGGAACCACAAGCGCGGGCCAGCAGGGGAAGCGAGTTCCCCTCCATTATCGACGAAAGAGAGCAGTTTTGCTATGCCGCCGCTGTTTTCCAGTAGCGATGACAGAGTTTTATCCCTCGCGATAATGGGATTTGTGGGTCCAGTACTGCCAGTATCTGAAACTCATACAGGACCCATTTGATCGACCGTAAACCGGGAGGGACTAGCACCACGACCGCTAAATTGGCGTGTTTCTGTTGTAGAGTGAGTAGTTGGCGGATTTGTTCGCCCGAATCTGTTCGGAGAACGGTCCACAATAGTGCATGGTCTTTCGGATGAACGCGGTGGGAACTCAGTTCCAGATCGTCGATAGCGTGCAGTTCGACCAAGTTCCCATCCAGTTCCCGGTGAAATCCAGGGTACCAGAAAGGTTCTGGTTCATGAACGAGTAGTTTCTGTCGAGATTTAACGGCCAACGTGTGAATCCTAGGTCCGCATCGTCTAAGCAGTGACCGCGGCAATCCCTATTGATTACCGGTCCGGTTGATCATTGCGCGAGAAACAAAATCCACTGGAAACCGTGATTTCCAGTGGATAGTGAAGTTCAGAATGTCAGCAACGTCTTAGTGGCGTTGGTACGGTTGGAAACCGCGTCGTCGCTGGTCACTGTATCGTTGCAGCGCGCTTTCGATCACGCCGAAGCTCGCTTCCGCCGGCTGGAAGTCGTCTACTTCGACCGATTTACCTTCCAGCGTTTTGTAATCCTGGAAGAAACGTCGCAGCATATTCAGGCGGTGTTTGGGGAGGTCGGACGATTGAACGAACTCGTTGAAAGACGGGTCGTTGATGGCGACGGCGAGAATTTTGTGGTCTTTCTTGCCGCTGTCGATCATGGTCATCAAGCCGATTGCCCGAGCCTGAAGGATGGTGAGTGGATCGACCGGTTCCTGACAGAGCACCAGCACGTCGAGGGGGTCATCGTCTTCCGCCAGAGTCTGTGGAATGAAACCGTAATTCGCCGGATAGTGGACCGAGGAATAAAGGATGCGGTCCATTTTCAACAGGCCAGTCTCTTTGTCGAGTTCGTACTTGACGCTGGAGCCGGTCGGAATTTCGATGACAGCCGTAAATTCAGTAGGAAGTCGTTCACCCGGGGTAACATCGTGCCAGGCATGGGTCATCTTTAAAAACCTTATTCTTTTCAGCTGAGGAACAGATAGATCGAGTTAGTCTTCTGAATTTCTGCAAGTGGTCAAGCCGCTCAGGCAGTTAGTCATTTGAATAACCCTTTTAGTTTATGGTGAAGCATAAAAACCATCGGGGGAAGTCGGTTCCTTGCCTTAACCGGATATTCTCAACCACGGGAACGCAATTGGTGGAGTAACCTTTACTACTGTAACGCAGCAACTTCCCATGGCCCACTTACTTTTTCTAAACAGGTCGAATTTTTACTTACAAGGAAGAAAACGACGAAAGAAACGACCCGGCTCGCGTGAAACAGACTGAGGCAGTACTTTAGATGCCATGTCCCCATTCTTCAGCGAGGCTCGGATCTAACATAGGAAAGCCGATTTTCAGAGGGAACAGCAGCGGCGTCAGAAAAACAGAGAAAAGCCGAACTCTTGCTGTCGGGACTTAGCCGGTAGTGGGCATCCTCCGGGGAAAGGCACGATCTTCGGCCTGTTTCGGGTTGCAAGAGGATCGGTCACCCTTCATTCTGTATAGATACAGTGAGATTCTCATCGTGGCCCGATTGGGCACCTGATGAGAGCGCTCTCCTGCAGTCCTTATTCAGAAACGGCGTTCTGAATTCAACACCATATTGAGACACATTAAGAAAGGCATGATGGCCATGATGCGGAAATTCCTGCTTCAGTCCCTCGGTTCCCTCGCAGTATTACTGATTGTTGGTGGATTATCTTTCACGCAAACTTCGCAGGCGATGGCTGCTCAGAAACAACCTCATATCGTATTTGTGACGGGAGATCATGAGTATCGATCCGAAATTACCATGCCGATGATCGCCAAGTTGCTCGAAAAGAATTACGGTTTCAAAACGACCGTCCTGTATGCGATTAACAAACAAACGGGAAAGATTGATGTTCAGGAAGAAGAGAACATCCCCGGTTTGGAAGTCCTCAAAGATGCCGACCTGGCTGTGGTCTTTCTTCGTTGGCGTCGTCTGCCTGAGAACCAACTGAAGATGCTGGTCGATTATGCCCAGTCGGGAAAACCGATGGTGGGGTTAAGGACATCAACACATCCGCTCAATTATCCGGAAGGTCATCCACTCCAGAAATGGAACAGTGATTTTCCAACGAAATTCTTCGGTCAGAAATGGATCACCCACCACGGACACGATGCTAGTACCGACGTACATCCCATTCTAAGCCAGACCACTAATCCCATCTTGAGTGGGATCCGTCCCTTTCATGCTCGGTCCTGGTTGTATCATGTCACTCCGCTGGAGGGGGAATGCACTCCTCTATTGGAAGGAACAGCCTATGACTCCAACAAGGTAGGCAATGAGAAGGAATATCCACTTACTCAGCCCGTCGCCTGGACGAAGAACAACAATGGTGGCAAAGTCTTTTTCACCACGCTCGGTCACCCACAGGACTTCGAAATCGATTCGATGCGTCGCGTGCTGGTGAATGGCATCTTCTGGGGCCTTGGCAAAGAGATTCCCTCAGAAGGAACCAACGTCGACCTGGAAGAACCGTTCATTGCTCCAGAGTCGAATGAACTCTGAGAAGAGTAGTTCAGCACGAAACTGAACGAATCGGTGTACAATCAAAAAGCCTTCCCATCTCGAAGATGGGAAGGCTTTTTTCGTTTATTTACTCAGCGATTGGTTGAACATGCCGCTGGTTGAGTCGAAGCCTGAATTTACTGGTTAATTTAGGCAGACTTTATCGATTCGGAACTTCTATTTTTCCAAATCATACCGACTCGAAGTTTTTGGCAAACAATGTGGACCAAATCGCTTATAATGGTCGATGGAGATCTTCAGTCGTAAACCTGTTCTGCAGGGACGGGGGAAATCCATTTACTTCTAGGGGATGAAAACGCGATGGCTGCTCCTTCGCATGCCAACTTTCAAGTTCGATATGGGACGGATGAGGCAACTCAGGCGGCCTCAAGATCGCTGGCCCATTCAGAGATAAATCGGGGAGCAGTGATCACCCGGGAAGCAGGGATGAGTGAGATTGCTCACCCGGTGGGACTGGATGCAACTGAACTGCGACGACGTTGGTGGCATATCTCACCAGGTGTTTTGGCAGTGCTGCTCTGGTTCTTTCCTCATCGGGATCCTATCTCTCCGACGTTGTACGGAATCTTTATGTTTGCGGCCGTTCTGTTGGCTCTAAACATCTTTTTCCGCTATCGGAAAATCGCCCGACAGGGTGATACGAGTGATCGGCTTGATGCTGTAGCAGGTTACGCCTGTTCGGTACTGTCGATGGTGCTCTGTTTTCCAGCAGACATTGAACTGGCCCTGGTGGTGTTGGCAGTCCTTGCCTTTGGCGATGGTTCGGCAACACTCGTGGGGAAACTGGTGCAGGGCCCACGGCTCCCCTGGAATCAGGAGAAAAGCTGGTCCGGGTTTCTGGCGTTTGTGCTGGTCGGCGGATCGATGGCCACGTTGATGTATTGGAGTGAGACCCAGAATCCAGAGGCGATTTTTCTCAAACCAGTTACGACTTTGCAAATTCTAATGTGTGGATTTCTGCCGGCGATCGCGGGAGCGATGGTCGAATCGATGCGATCCCATATTAATGACAATATTCGTGTCGGACTGGCGGCGGGCATCACCGTCGGTTTGATTCAGTGGATGACGCTTGGTATAAGCTGAGATTGTTTGAATCAAAGCGAATATACTAAATCAAAACAAATAATTGAGATCGGGCAACGAATACAGGCTCTGTCTCTCTATAGGTAGTTTCAAAACCCTTCGATGGGTCACATTTACACAGTATTTGTAGAGTTTAAGACAGCCACAACCGGGTTTTGAAATGGGCTCTACAGGATGGAACAAGACTTCGGCGGTCTTTTCTGACTGACGATGCTAAACAGCACATTTAATTCGAGACTCAATTACCTCGTTTCTCATCCTGAATGAAGTTGTTCCTTCCGTTTTTCTTACCCACCCTACAACCTCCCTGGCGCTGACGAGAGAGTTTCATGGCAGTTCTGGAAGTTTCTGAACTAAGAAAGAGCTTCGAAGATCTCGTCGCCGTTGATGGTGTCAGCTTTGAAGTTAACGCGGGGGAAGTCTTTGGCCTGCTGGGGCCAAACGGTGCCGGTAAATCAACTACCATGATGATGATCGCCGGTCTGGTACGCCCGGACAGTGGCGAAATTCTCCTGGAAGGGAATCAATTCACTGCCGAGAAGCGTGAACTGCGACATCTGATCGGTGTGGTCCCGCAGGATCTCGCCATTTACGAGGATATGACGGCCCTCGAAAACCTGATGTTCTTCGGTTCGCTGTATGGCGTTCGAGGGCAGGAGCTCAAAGACCGCATCGAAGATACCCTGCAGCGAATCGGCCTGGTTGACCGGGCACACGATCGCGCGGAGACGTTTTCAGGCGGAATGAAACGTCGATTGAATTTCGGAGCGGCATTACTTCATAAACCCCATCTGCTGATTCTGGACGAACCGACCGTCGGAGTCGATCCCCAGTCCCGTTCGCATTTGCTCGACTGCATTCGCAATCTGAACAAAGAAGGGGTGGCGATCATTTATGCCTCGCACTACATGGAAGAGGTCGAAGCGATTTGTGATCGGGTGGCGATTATCGACCACGGACAACGAATTGCTTATGACCATATCTCGGCCTTGTTGAGCAAAGTCAGTGCAGATCTGAAGTTGAAAATCTCTCCACCGCAAAATGGATTGATGGAACGTCTCAAAGGAAGAGCTTCTTTGGAAACGACGGCGCTCAATGAAAATATGCTCGTCATTAGCCGGCTACCCGAGCAGCGAAACGAAGATTTGCGTGCGGAACTGAGCGACGTACTCAATGAGATTGAGAAGTCGAATGTCGAACTACGGGGCATCGATACCGAAGAACCAAGCCTCGAAAAACTATTCCTCGATTTGACCGGCAAGAGCTTGCGAGATTGACCATGGGCGGTTGGAATATCACCAAAAAAGATTTGCTGCTGCTTTGCCGCGACGGGCGCGCGCTGGCGGTCTTGCTGTTGTTGCCGATGTTGTTCATCGGTCTCATCGGGATGTCCGTCGGCCCTCTGTTCGCTACGGGTGACGAAGAGAAAAACAAATTTCCCATCGCGGTTCTCGATCAGGTTGATCATGAATTTGACCTGCAGGACCTGCGCCGGTTCGATCCCCCCAGTTTTGGATTTGAGAATTATGAAGAGTTGATGGAACTGGAGCCCGAGCTGGACCCGGTGACATTAGAAGAGGCCGAAGCCTCTGGTTATGCCGACGCTGAAGAGGAACTGGAGCGGCAACAGAAGAATTCACGGATGTTGACTGAGCACATTATCAACAAGATTGAAGTTGATCGTGGATTCAAGGTAACCCGATTGAAGTCGGCCGCCGAAGCGGAAGAGTGGCAGCAGGAGAACGTGGGAAACGTTCTTGTCGTCTTTGGTGAAGAGTTCTGGACCCGGGTCGAAACATTAGAGAGTGCGGACCTTTTTCAGCTCGATCAGGGCCGAATGAAATCGGGGCTTTCCTCGCTCGATATCTATCTGGAATCGCGCAGCAGCAATGCAACACGAGACTCGATTGTACACGAGATGATCCGCGTGAAAGTGTTAGAAGTCATTTCACCGTACGTCATGTGCGAAACGGAAAGTCACTTTCGTTCCATGGCAGACAAGTCGGTCTGTGAACCGTACGAGTTAAACGGCGTGTTGCCACCGCTGGACGCCCCCGCTCCGGTGCAGAAAGATCCAACGAAGGCACAACTGAACGAAGCGTACATCTTTATCGTACCGGGTTTCACGGTGATGTTCGTGTTCTTTCTGGTCAACATTATGGCACGTTCTTTCCTGCAGGAGAAACATCAGGGAACGTTACGGCGGTTGCAGATGGCTCCGCTGCGACCCGCTTCGGTCATGGTGGGGAAGACAGTTCCCTTCCTGTTGATCTCGCTGGCACAGACTATCCTGCTCTTTCTGTTCGGACGGTTTACTTTCGGGATGAGCTGGGGGACAGAACCGCTATTGCTGTTGCCCGTGATTTTCTTTACTTCGCTGGCGGCGACTGGCCTGGGTCTGGTAATTGCCTTGATCGTCAAAACGGATTCGCAGGTTTCTTCTTATTCGAACCTGATCGTCATCATGATGGCGGGCGTCTCCGGGTGCATCATTCCACCTGAATGGATGAATTCCCAGCTACTGCGGAACACCAGTCTGGCGACACCCCATTACTGGTCTCTCAACGCCTTTGGTGAAATCCTGAAAGCGGAGACTCCTAGCCTTAGTATTGTGGCGGAGTCCTGCGGCGTCTTAATCGCTTTCTCGGTCTTCTTCTTCGTGCTGGGTTCCGTACTGTGGCGACAGAAGCTGGCAACGTAGTTGAGCGAATATGTGCACCAATCCGATTTGCATCTACCAATCTGATTATTAGTGCCCGCTTGGCTGATATCCGTCGAGCGAAAACTTCCCTGGCTACCTTCGCATCTGGTTTCTGCGTGCGCGAGGATTGTGTAAACTATTGTTCTGAATTAATTCCAGACAATAGTTTGAAGAAACACAATTCTTATGAGCGACACTCCTCTACGTTATGGCATCATTGGTGGCGGTTTCATTACGGGCTTTCAGCTTAAGTCGATGCTGCAAGTCCGTGGTTTGACGATCAGCGGTATTACGTCGCGACGACGTCCCGAAACGCTGTCGGAATTTATTAAACAAAACGATCTCGGACCCGGGACGATTTACGACAGCATTGAAGAGATGTTGCCGCATGTTGATGTCGTTGCCATCTTCGGGCCGAACTTCACCCGCGTTGAAACAGTTGAACGGATTGTGAATTCGATTCAGGCTGGTACTTCGATCAAAGCGATCATCTGTGAGAAACCCCTCGGTCGCAATCTGCAGGAAGCACGCAAGGTGATCGAACTGGCCGAGTCGGTTGATTTACAAACGATCTATTTCGAAAACCAGTTGCACATGGGTTCGATCCAGGCGGTCCGCGATCAACTCGCTCCGGTGATTGAAACGATGGGGCCTCCCGTACTGACGCGTTCCTCAGAAGAACATGCCGGCCCGCACAGCGCCTGGTTCTGGACTCCTTCCCTGCAGGGCGGGGGAGTCATGTCCGACATGGGCTGCCATTGCCTGGCGGTTGGCTGGTACACATTGACGCCTCCCGGTAAGCCGGTTGATTTTCTCAAACCGGTTTCGGTTCAGGCCGATCTGTCTCTTCTTAAGTGGGGACAACCCCGCTGGCGGGAGCAGTTGAAAGAAAAGTTCGATGTCGACTTCAGTAAAACTCCCGCGGAGGATTTTGCGACAGGGATCGTCACCTACGAAAACCCGGAAACAGGGCAGCGGGTGAAAAGTCAGTTCACGGTCTCCTGGATGTATGACAAGCAGGGATTGCGGCTGGCACTGGATGGACTGGGGGCCAGTTACGCGTTTGAGATGAATACGCTCCGCTCACCTCTCGAAATTTTCATCGGCGATGAGGCTGCTGCCAGTCTGTCCGATGCGGAAACTGCCTTGGAGAAATCAACTGCGACTCGTGGGCTACTGGCCGTGCAGCCCAATGAACCCGACCTCTATGGGTATAATACTGAAAACGAAGATGCGATCCGGGCGATTCGGACGGGGGCGAAACCTTTGCTCGATTGGAACTACGGTTTACAGATCGTCCGACTGACCATGGCCGCCTATCTCTCTGCCGAACGGGGGCAGGTGGTTGACTTGACCGACCCGGCTACAAATGCAGAGTTGGAAACTTATGTCCCGCTTATTCAGCAGGGGAGAGGGGCTGAAGTTCTTTACGTCCCTGAAGGTTAAGGGGACAGGAGCGAAATGTCCGATTTATTTCAGTCACAGGTTCGCTCGTTTTGCCTCATCAACTTTAAACCGGTTTAGGATTGCATTTCCCGTCGGCGTACACTCTGATAAGAGAGTATTGATGCGACAGCGGGAATAAATTTCATTCGCCAACGCGTCGCTGATCGAAATCACCTCTGGTCTTACAGAGTGGACATACAATTACTTTCACAAAATGCTTACACACATAGATTTGCTCCGCCTGAACAGGCAGAAAGGAAACTTGGTATGAAAAAGGTCTCCCTCGCATTGTCTCTGATTTGCGGATTGATGCTGACCGCAGTCGCTTCTGTTAACGCCGCTGATCAGGAGGAAAGCCCCATCTTCGAACAAAAAATGACGTCTCTGGACGGCAAAGAAGTCGACCTGAGCCAGTACAAAGGCAAAGTTCTGCTGATCGTGAATGTCGCCAGCCAATGTGGTGCAACTCCTCAGTACGAACCCCTGCAGGGGCTGCACGAGAAATACGCTGACAAAGGCTTGGCAGTACTTGGCTTTCCTTGTAACCAGTTTGGAAAACAGGAACCAGGTGACGAGTCTGAAATCGCCCAGTTCTGCGAAAAGAACTACGGTGTGACTTTCGACATGTTCTCCAAAATTGAAGTAAACGGAGAAGAGCAGGCTCCTCTGTACGAATACTTGACGACTTCAGCAGCCGACGAAGGAAAAGTGAAATGGAACTTTGAGAAGTTCTTGATCAGTAAAGATGGCAAAGTGGTCGAACGCTTCCGGACTAAGACACAACCCGATTCCGAAGAAGTGGTCACCGCCATCGAAGCGGAACTGGCCAAATAGTCCTGGCAGTTAAGTTGTCAGTCATTGATTCAAATCGCTCCCTCGGTTTCCGATGGGGCGATTTTTTTGTGCACGGTGAATATTTTGTGCACTGTACAGTTCCATGATCTATATTGGATCAACAGCAACACTTGCGAATTCGTTTCCGCAGGTGTTTTTGTTATTCAGGAGGGAAGCTTGTGGAAGCAGGGAAGGGCAGAACCAACCCAACCGTTGTGACAAATCGGGACAACCACTTCGAAGGCGTCCATAGGTCCAAGCCGTCGGGTTTGATTCAGGACATTATTTGTTCAGAATCAGTGTAAATAAGGTCTTCGGTACAAATTTCTATTAGAACGGGAATCCATTCTTGACATTCTGCTGGAGAACGGGTCTCATAAAGGCAAGTGATTACTTATGTGTACGGCTCCCTTAGGAGAGTGTTCCACTCTCCCTATGGTCGGCACACCCTCCTTATCAATGACAAGATCGAGCTGATTTCCAGATCGGGCTGTCAGAATCACTTGCTCGCAAATTATCCCTCCTATTATATCCTGCCTGAAATCTCCGAATGATTCGGTGTTGTCTTTGATGTACGGAGTTGCATCAGACCTGTAATTCGAATGCATTCGCCTGCCTCAATCTGAACCGTCGATCCGAGACAAGATCTTTCTATTTAGGCGAATGCCTGTTGAGAAATTGATCGTAATTTCGTTTACTGATGATAATCGCTGACGTTAGTCAGTGTTATGGATTTAGAGAACCTCTACTTGCTTCTGAATATTTTTAAGAACAAGCTCGCCGAATAAAGAACAGCCTAAGGAGTTCCTCGCATGTTCAAGTTACCCTCGCGTCGTGAGTTTTTGCATGTTGGCTTTTGCGGTGGCGTCGGTCTGTCACTCGGACAGTTCTTGAAAATACGCCAGGCTCAGGCCGAATTGAAACATTATGAAAGTTTCGACGGAACCGCCGACTCCGTCATTTTCATTTACCTGCCGGGAGGACTTGCTCATCAGGAATCGTTTGACCCGAAGCCTTACGCTCCTGTCGAATACCGTGGCCCGATGGGTTCGATTGACACGAATGTCTCTGGTATTCGCGTCAACGAATTGATGAAACAAACAGCCCAGGTAGCTGACAAAATCACCTTCTGTCGATCGATGACCCACGGTGAAGCGGCCCACGAACGGGGTACGCACAACATGTTCACCGGTTATCGCCCCAGCCCGGCTCTGAAGTTTCCCAGTATGGGAAGTGTGATCACTCACGAGTTTGAGCCTCGGAACAACATTCCGCAGTATGTCTGTATTCCCAATCAACCGAACGAATTTGCGGGAACAGGTTACCTCAGTTCCTCCTTCGCTCCGTTCAGCCTGGGGGCCGATCCGGCTGCTAAAGGCTTCTCTGTACGCGACTTGACCTTGCCGAACGGCGTGGACGACACTCGGTTTACTCGACGGCGTAATATTCTGGACGCCGTGAATGATCATTTCACGACAAAAGAAGAGTCGGACTCAATCGACGCCGTCGATACTTTCTATCAGCGAGCCTACAACCTCGTCAGTTCAGAAAAAGCCCGCGAAGCGTTTAATATCGACGCCGAAACTGCGGAAGTGCGTGATCAGTATGGTCGCAACCAGGCAGGCTCCCGGATGTTGCTGTCTCGCCGACTGGTTGAAGCAGGTGCCCGCTTTGTTACTATGACTTACGGTAGCTGGGACATGCACGACAATATTAAAGGCGGAGTTGACCGCCAGTTGCCTGAGTTTGATCAGGCCTATGCCGCTCTGATTCGTGACCTTGATCAACGTGGTCAGCTCGAGAGAACGCTGGTCGTTGTCGCTTCTGAATTCGGACGAACTCCCAAAATCAACGCGACCGCTGGCCGCGACCACTGGCCGAAAGTTTTCTCAGTCGCCATGGCAGGTGGTGGTGTGAAAGGGGGAGTCGTTTATGGTTCCTCCAACGCGACTGCCAGCGAGCCTGAAGACAACCCACTCAACGTCGAAGACTGGGCCGCCACGATCTACCATTGTCTGGGGGTCGTTTCTGATAAGGAACTCATGGCTCCCGGTGATCGTCCAATCGAAATCGTCGACGGTGGAAAAGTTCGTAAAGAATTACTCATCTGACATGTGTGATATTGCAGACGAGGGCCACGTTCTGCCGCGGTAGCAATCGCGATTCTGGAACGAGGCTCGACGAAAACGGGGACCGGGTTTCCGGTCTCGTTACTCTCTCGCGTTTCAAGATTCTAAAAATCGCTCTCACGAGTTTTCTACCAGTAAGGTTATCCACGATGTTGCATCCTGAACGGAATACGCTCAGTTTCGTAAATCATCATTTTGTCCTCAAGCAGTTACTTGGCCTGAAGATGATCATGCTGGTTCTGGTTGCCGGTTTAATCGGTTCCGTTCCTGCACAGGCCTCATCCCCAGGTTTGTCCATCATTACGCCACGTTCGGTACCGCGTGGGGTTGAGACCGAGATGGTTTTTCAAGGTGGAAAGCTGGCCGATGCTCAGGAAATTCTCTTTTACGATTCCGGGTTTGAAGTTCTCGAACTGAAACCGGAAGACGGCAAAGTGACAGTGAAAGTTAAAGTGTCGCCGGAATGCCGCATAGGCGAACACGTTGCTCACGTGCGGACGGCGAGCGGACTTTCGGAGTACCGTACTTTCTGGGTAGGGCCTACTCTTGCACAGGTGGAAGAGGCAGAACCCAATAATGAGTTCGAAGCTCCTCAAGTCCTCGCGATGAATTCGACTGTACATGGAATTGTGCAGAACGAAGACGTCGATTACTACGTTGTCGAAGCGAAAAAAGGGGAACGCATTTCCGCCGAAGTTCTGGGGATGCGACTTTCTGCGACGTTGTTTGACCCTTACGTCGCCATTCTCGACAGCAAACGATTTGAACTCTCTGCCGCTGACGACTCTCCGCTCGCACTTCAAGACTGCGTCGCGGCTGTGGTTGCTCCGGAAGATGGAAAATACATTATCGAAGTTCGCGAAAGTTCCTACGCTGGTAACGGCAACTGCCGCTATATCCTGCATGTGGGTAATTTTCCCCGGCCTCTGGTGGCCTATCCAGCCGGCGGCAAAATGGGTGAAGAGACCGAAGTGAATTTCCTCGGTGTTCCAGGTGGCGATCTGGTTCAGAAAATTATGCTGCCTGCTGAACCCAGCGAAGAGTTCGGAATCTGTTTGGAAACTCCCGAAGGAATTGCCCCCACACCGAACCCATTCCGCCTCTTCGAGCATGGCAATGCTTTCGAAGTGGAACCCAACAACACGGTCGCGGAGGCCAGTCCCGTGGAATTGCCACTGGCGTTCAACGGAATTATCTCGGAACCAGGTGATGTCGACTACTACAAGTTTCAGGCGACCAAAGGCCAGATATTTGAAATCGAATGTTTCGCCCGTCGGATTCGCTCACCACTCGATTCGGTCATGGTTGTCTACGATGCAAACGGCAAGTCTCTGGCTTCGGACGACGATGCCCGTAAGCCGGACAGTTACTTCCGTTACACCTTTCCAGCGGATGGTGAATATAAATTGGCCGTCTACGACCATCTGAAACGGGGTGGTCCTGATTTTGTTTACCGCGTTGAGTTCTCAGCCGTTAAACCATCCCTGACTCTGGGGATTCCCCGGGTCGCTCGTTATTCGCAGAGCCGCCAGCAGATTTACGTTGCTCGTGGTAACAAATTCGGAACGGTTTTTTCCGCGGCACGCCAGAATTTCGGTGGAGAGCTTGTTCTTGACCCTCAGGGATTGCCTGCGGGAATCACGATGCATGCTGAAACCATGCCTGACAACCAGAACACGATGCCAGTGGTATTTGAAGCGGCTGCAGATGCTCCCGTTGGCGGCGCATTGATTGACTTCCGCGTAAAACATGTGAATCCCGAGACCAACATTTCAGGTAGCTTCCTGAACCGGGCCGACTACGTGATCGCCAATCCTGGACAGTCGCTGTATTGCTGGAAAGATGTCACCCTACTGTCAGTCGCTGTCGTTGAAGAACTCCCTTACACACTGGAAATTGTTCAACCACAGGTTCCACTGGTCCGCGGTGGTTCAATGCAGTTGAAGATTGTGGCAACTCGAAAAGAAGGCTTCACCGCTCCCATCAATATTGTCGTGCCATACCTGCCTCCGGGCGTGGGTGGAACCAGTTCCGTGACGATTCCGGAAGGCCAGAACGAAGTCACCTACCCACTTAGTGCGAATGGAAATGCCGGTATTCAAACCTGGCGTCTGTTTGCTCTGGGATCAGCAGATGTGAATGGAACGGCTTGGGTTTCTTCCCAGTTAGCGAACTTGGAAGTCGCCGAACCTTACTTTAACTTCACCTTGGAGAGAGCCGCTGCCGAACAGGGTCAGGAGACAGAAATCTTCTGTAAGATAGCCCACGCTAAACCGTTTGAAGGTGACGCACAGGTGACTCTTCTTGGTCTGCCCGCCAAAGTGACGGCTCCTGAGATGACATTGAAAGCGGGACAGGAGGAACTGGTTTTCAAGTTGACGACCGATCCCACCAGCCCCGAAGGAACGCATAAGAATATCTTCTGCCGGGTGATTATCACACAGAATAATGAACCGATTCTGCACAACACTCCAGGAACCGAGTTACGGATTGATAAACCGTTGCCACCTCCCAAAGATGCTCCCCCCATGCCGACACCCACACCGATGCCGGTCGCACAGAAAGAAGAGCCCAAGCCTCCTGAAGCGAAACCAGAAAAACGGTTGACGCGATTGGAGAAACTTCGGCTGGAAGCGAAACAGCGATCGGATGCAGCAGCCGCTGCCTCCGCAGGCGAGGAATAAACTCGGCCAGCTGTTCCCGATTTTGAAATCAACGTTTCTTACGAATCTTCTTCTGAACCTCACTCATATTTGAACTCGCTACCTGAACAGGTTGTTTGACAATGTTATACAAACGAATATTGACACTTCTGTGTGGATTGAGTTTCACTCTTGTGACCTTCTCTGCGGACGCTTTACGGGCAGAAGACCCGGCCCCGCCCGCCACTGAAGAGGCGAAACCAGAAGCGGCCAAACCCGCTGAAGAAGCCAAGCCTGCGGAGCCAAAACCCGAAGAAAAGCCCGCCGAGCCGAAGGCCGAGGAATCTAAGCCCGAGGAAAAACCGGCGGAGCCGAAAACAGAACCGAAGCCAGAGCCAAAACCAGAAGAAGCGAAACCGGCTGTGCCCGCTGTCGTTGCACCGTCGGAGATTAAAATCTTTCCTCCGAACGTGGCGCTCACGACCTCTCGCGACCGGCAATCCATCGTTGTTCAGGCTGTCTATCCCGACGGAATCACCCGAGATGTGACTCAGGATGTGAAGTGGACTCTTGCCAACACGGAAATCGCCAAGTTCGAAAACAACACGTTGTATCCTCAGGCCGATGGTGAGACTCAACTTTCAGCGGAGTACTCCGGGTTGACTGTTGCAGTACCCATTAAAATTGAGAAAGCCAAGGAAGATCGTGCCATCAGCTTCAAGCTGGACATCATGTCGGTCTTCATGAAAGGTGGCTGTAACACGGGTAGCTGTCACGGAGCGGCTCGCGGTAAGGATGGCTTCCGCCTCTCGCTGTTTGGGTTTGATCCCAACGGTGACCACTTCCGTTTGACTCATGAAATCAGTACCCGTCGTATCAACCTCGCCCAACCCGAACGCAGTCTGCTAGTTGAAAAATCAGTCGGCACCGTGCCCCACACCGGTGGAAAACGGTTCGCCCCGGATAGTGAATTGAACCAGACTCTCATCCGCTGGTTAGAAGCGGGAGCCAAAAATGATCCTGGTGAAGTTCCAGCTGTTACCTCCGTCGAGCTGTACCCACCTGCCGCTGTTCTGGATGGCGAAGGAGCAACTCAAAAATTAACAGTCCGCGCCAATTATGCTGACGGTACCAGCCGCGATGTCACTAGCCTCGCTTACTTCATCTCGGCGAACGAAACATCTGCAGACGTCTCTCAAGAAGGGGAAGTCACCGCTGGAACACGTGGCGAAGCCTTTATTATGGCCCGGTTTGAAACTCACACCGTCGGTTCGCACTTCATCGTGTTACCGAAAGGTCTCCAGTATGAGGCTCCCGAACTGGCCACGAATAACTACATCGACGAACACATCAATAACAAACTGACCAAGCTGCGGATTAATCCATCTGAGCTTTGCACTGACGAAGAGTTCCTTCGCCGGGTTTCTCTCGACATTGTTGGCACCTTGCCCTCTCCGTCAGAGTACCAGAGCTTCATGGCCAGTGACGATCCCAACAAACGGTCGGTTGTCATCGATGAATTAATCGAACGGAAAGAGTTCGTTGAAATCTGGGTAATGAAATGGGCCGAGTTGTTACAGATTCGCACCGTCGCCAACCGGGTGACTTATAAATCGATGCTACGGTACTACGACTGGTTACAGGCGAAAATCGCGAGCAACACTCCCATCGACCAGATGGCTCGAGAACTGATTGCTGCGAACGGCGGTACCTTTTCGAACGCCGCGACCAACTATTACCAGGGCGAGCAGGATACCCTGAAGACAGCGGAAAACATCGCTCAGGTCTTCATGGGAATGCGAATTCAATGTACCCAATGTCACAACCATCCCTTCGACCGTTGGACGATGGATGACTATTATCAGTTCTCGGCGTTCTTCTCGCAAATTGGACGTAAACAGGGTGAAGACCCACGCGAGCTGATCATCTTCAACAAAGGAAGCGGAGAAGTTAAACATCCTGTCTCTGGTCAGGTCATGACACCGAAATTCCTTGGTGGAGCGATCCCTGATGTGGCTGGGAAAGACCGCCGCGAAGTTCTTGCCAATTGGCTCGCTTCTCCCGAAAATCCATATTTCGCCAAAAACCTGGTGAACATTGTCTGGGCTCACTTCCTGGGCCGCGGCATTATCCACGAAGTGGACGACGTCCGTGTCAGTAACCCCCCCGTGAACCCGGAACTGCTGGATGATCTGGCGAAGCGATTCACTGAGTACAATTACGACTTCAAGAAACTGGTCCGTGACATTTGTAATTCTCGTACCTATCAGCTGGCGACCACAACGAACGAGTCGAACAAGCTCGATACGACAAACTTCTCTCACGCCGCCTTACGACGGTTGCGAGCCGAAGTGATGCTCGATTGCATCAGTACAGTGACAGAAACGAAAAATAAGTTCCAAGGCTTACCTCAGGGAGCCCGAGCGGTACAGATTGCCGACGGGAATACCTCGACCTACTTCCTCGATACTTTCGGTCGGGCGAAGCGGGAAACGGTCTGTGCCTGCGAAGTATCGATGGAACCAAACTTATCTCAGGCACTTCACCTGATTAACGGAGAAACCTCGAACCAGAAAATCCTGGAAGGAAAACTGGTAGAGACACGTCTTGCTGCAGGAGCAACACCGCAGGACGTCATAAATGAACTTTACATCCGCACCTTGACGCGGAAACCAACGGATAAGGAAATCGCTGTTCTGAATGAACAGATCGCTGCAGGAGGCACACCCCAACAGGCCCTGGAAGACATCTTCTGGGCGCTCCTTAACTCCAGGGAGTTCCTGTTTAATCACTAGAGCGTATCGCGAGTAATCGTGACCCGTTCTGGTTCCTCTTTTTTCAATGACTGAAAACACCTTTTGATTTTCGGAAATCAGTCCAAGGTCTACTCAATTCGATTCTCTGTAAGAATTGTTGATGAATTGAGATAAGTCCTGAATTGGTGCTGGACGGACCCCTGCTTACGGGGGCATTCTGAATAATAAATCGATCGTTGAGCAGCCTGCTGCGGAGAAGTAGATAATGATTTTGCCGAAATCCTTTGATTCCGTTCACCAATTCCTGCCCAGGACTCCGCTATTGGCGGCTGTCCTTCTGTTGGCAGGAAGTCCGCTATTGGTCTACGGGGATGATAAGCCAATCAACTACCAGGATCACGTTCAGCCCATTCTGCGGGCGAAATGTTTTTCCTGTCATAACACAAACAAAAAAGTAGCCGGTCTCGACCTGACCAGCTATAACGCCGCTATGATCGGCGGAGCGTCGGGTGAAGTTGTTGATCCAGGTTCACCTTCCGACAGCTATCTTTATATGTTGATCACGCACGACTCTGAACCGGTGATGCCGCCGAATTCAGACAAGATGCCCGAGAACGAACTGGCCATTATTTCCAAATGGATTGAGGGTGGAGCGATCGAAAACGCGGGTGGCAAACCCCGGGCAATGAAGAAGAAAGCGAACCTTGGTCTGACGGGTGCTCCTACTGAGCGACCGGAAGGTCCCGCCCCCATGCCACTTCGGATCAGCAAAGAGGCCGTAGTCCATACTGACCAAGTGACCGCAGTTACCGCGATGGCAACGAACCCGTGGTCTTCTCTGGTGGCCGTGGCCGGGCAACAGCAGATTGTACTTTACGATGCCGCTAATCTTGAAATGCTGGGAGTACTCCCATTTCCAGAAGGAGATCCTCTGGTTCTGAAATTCAGCCGAAATGGTGGTTTGTTGATGGCCGCCGGTGGACGGGGTGCCTCACTGGGAAAAGCGATTGTCTGGGATATTCGAACCGGTGAACGTGTCATCGAAGTGGGTGACGAATTGGATGCTGTGCTGGCTGCTGATATCAGCGCCGACCAGACCATGATTGCTCTCGGTGGTTCCAATAAGCTCGTCCGGATTTATTCGACCGGAGATGGCAGCCTGCTGCATGAAATGAAAAAACATACCGACTGGGTTTGCTCACTGGAATTCAGTCCTGATGGCGTGCTCCTGGCGACAGCTGACCGGAACGGAGGTATGTTTACGTGGGAATCCTTTACGGGACGTCAGTACGCCGAACTGAAAGGGCATACCGATTTCATCACTGATGTTTCCTGGCGAGGAGATTCCAACTTGCTGGCTTCCGTCAGCCTGGATGGCTCGTTGCGTCTCTGGGAGCCAGAGAACGGAACTCAGGTCAAGACTTGGAGTGCGGATGGTGCCGGTGTCGAATCTGTTGAATTTACCCGTGACAGCCGATTGCTGACTGGTGGACGCAGCAAGGTAACAACTCTGTGGGACGTCAACGGTGGCAAACTTCGCGACTTCGCCGCGTTCTCTGATTACGCTCTGGAAGTGACTTTCTCGGACGAAACCAACCGCGTTATTGCGGGCGACTGGAACGGAGAAATCCGTGTCTGGAATGCGGAAGACGGAGCCCAACTCGGTCAGCTGAACCAGAACCCCGCACCGCTTCAAGCACGCCTTGATTCAGCAAAAGCTGAGTTCGTCCAGATACAACAGACTCATCAGAAAAATGCCGAAGCAGCTAAAGTGGCCAACGATGCTCTGGCTGCGGTTCAGAAACAGTCAACCGATGCAGCAGCCGCATTGAAACAGACGGCGGATGCTCATGCCGAAATGATTAAGACGCGAGATGCTGCCAAACAGAATCTCGATAAGCTTGCTGCCGAACACACTACGACGACTCAGCGTGTTGCCGAGTTGAAAAAGGTAATGCCGCTCCTTTCAGAGTCTGCTGCCAAAATGAAGCAGGCTGCCGAGCAATCGGTTGGTGATGAGCAACTGGCGAAAGCCGCTGCCGATGTTACACTACAGAAAGATACCAAGACCAACGAACTCGCTGTTACTGAGAAAAAACTGGCGGAAGTGACACCTGTCTTTGAAAAAGCGAAACAGGTTCACGCGGCCGCCGAGCAAGGTGTCGTGGAAACACTGGCTAAGAAAGAGGTCGCTCAGAAAACGGCAGACGGCTTGGTCGAACCACTTAAAGTGGCCCAGGAAACAGCGACGGCCGCTAACGCTGTCGCCAATGAATCCAACAATAAACTTCAAGCATCACAGCAGCTTGTCGCCAAGTGGACCGGTGAAATCGATTTCCATCAGAAACTGGTCGCTCTTAAAGAGCGGAAAACTCAGAAGGAAGAAGTCGTCATTACCTATGAAGACTTAACCGGACAACTACAGCAGTTGGAAGGTGAACTGCAACAGGCTCAGGATGGATTGGCTGCTGCTCAGAATAAACTTAAAGCGACCAACGAACAGGTTGTCGCCAATCAGACCGCCGTAGAGCAAGCCACCGCCAATCAGCAGGCTGGCGAACAGACTGTCGCGAAAGCCGAAGCGACGGTTCCTCAGTTGAACGAGACGTTGCAGAAAGCAGAACTGGCACTGCAAACCTCTGGCGACGATGCCGATCTCAAACAGGCTGTCGAACAGTGGAAACAGTTGATCGCCAAGAAAACGACCGAACTGGCAACTCATAAAACGAACCTGGTAAATCTGGTTGCCGCACTGGAACAGGCTAAACAGGCTTTAGTCGTCTCTCAGGAACTAGTACCTGTTGATCAACAGGCGATTGTCGCTGCAGAAAAACAGGTCGCCGACAAGACAGCGGCTGTTGCTCCTGTCAAAGAACAGGTGGTTGCTGCTAAGCAGAAAGTCGACGAAGCGAACAACCTGGTTGCCGCGATTCAGCAAGAAGTCGATCTCCTTCGTGATCCGAATCCGCAAACGGCTCAGTCGCCTGAAGCCGCACCTCAATAACGGCTTCGTCGTAAGGGACCCGCGTTACTGGGTTCACCTTTGATCGTGAGTCCGCTTGCAAAAAGATAATTCACCGAATGCCCTCGCAATTTCCGAGGGCATTTTTTACGCGCTCTTAACATGAGCTTTCAGAATGGTGGTCTGTCCATGTTTCTCCGTATTTTATATTTTGTCGTTTTTCAAACATCGTTATTTGCCTCCTCGCTGATTGCCGCTGAACCGGTTCGGCTTTCGACGTTTGAAGCCGATGTCACGCCGCCGCTAGGTTCGCCGCTCTGTAACGGCAATGTGGCACCGGTGATGGAGATCACCACGCCGCTGACTGCCCGCGGTATCGTTCTCCAATACGATGACCAACCGATTGTGCTCTGTGCATTCGATTGGGTGGGAATTGGCAACGAAAGCTATGATCAGTTCCGCAAAACAATCGCCGAGGCCACTGGCACCACGGCGGATCGAGTCGCCCTGCAGACGTTGCATCAGCATGACGCCCCCGGAAGCGATTTCGCGACAGAGAAGTTACTTCGTGAAGTCGGGTTACCTGGAAATTATTCTAACCCCGATTTTGATCACGAATCGATGCAGCGTGTGGCGACAGCAGCGAGGGAATCGATGAAGGCAGCGGTGCTCATTACCCACATGGGAATTGGTACAGGCCGCGTCGAAAAGGTCGCTTCGAATCGACGTATTCTCGGTGAGAATGGAAAGGTCGTTTTGCAACGGCAAAGTTCGGGAGGCAAGAATAAAGCGGCACGCGAAGCACCGGAAGGAACAATCGATCCGGATGTTCGCCTGATCTCGTTCTGGAACAAGGACCAGCCCGTTGCAGTGCTCACCTATTATGCCACGCATCCGCAAAGCTATTACGGCAAGGGAAGCGTTAACTGGGATTTCGTCGGGATTGCCCGGGAACAACAGCAGAAAAACCTTGGTGTACCGCACATTCATTTTGATGGAGCCGGTGGCAATATCGCCGCAGGAAAATATAACGACGGTGCTAAAGACAAACGGCCCCTTCTCGCGTCTCGTCTGGCGGAAGGGATGCAAAAGGCCTGGGATTCCCAAACGAAGACAGAGCTGACAAGTGACATGATCAACTGGTCGGTCGTGGGGGTGAACTTACCAGTCAGAGAAAACCTCAAGGCAGAAGAACTAAAAGCTAAACTGGAGAATACCGATTTAACCCCAAAAGTTCGTATGCGGGCGGCCCGTGATTTAACCTTTGTTCGCCGAATGAATGAAGGCCATGAAATACCCATCAGTTGCTTGAACCTGGGTGATGCGTCGATCCTGCATCTTCCGGGAGAACTGTTCGTGGAGTACCAACTTGCAGCCCAAGCCATGCAACCAGATCGCTTTGTTGCCATGGCCGCGTATGGCGACTACGGCCCTGGTTACATCGGCACCGAGATCGCCTACGGTCAGGGAGGATATGAAACGAGTCAGGTTTCGCGCGTAGCACCGCAGGTGGAAGGAGTGCTGTTAGAGGCGATTCGGAAACTGCTCGTTACCCCGTCAGAATGATTCTCGCCAACTTCCGTTGCAAATAGCTCGATTTTGAAATCGTCTTTAAGACTGACCAGCGTAAGCCTTTTACGAATGGATTAGACGAAGTCATTGTCTTGCGCAATCGTTCGCTGAGTTTGATGGTGTGGGCTCCTTCTGGGGAGCGAGATTTCTGATATCCATCGAGGGTACCTGTTTGAAATCGTTGGGCGAGATCGGCGGCGTCGGCGATGCCGAGATTCATGCCGCGGCCCCCAGCGGGGCTGTGACAGTGTGCGGCGTCCCCGGCGAGAAAGACGCGACTCCGTTGGTATTCGTGAACCTGCCGAATCGAGATATGAAAGTCATCCGTCCGGCGAACTTTCTGCACCTCCATCGGAACAGGTAATGTTTCCAGAGCAGCGGGAGTATTGGAGACAACTCGGTATCGGTTCTCGGCAAGCGGAACGACAACCACAATCCGCCCAGCCGATAAGGTCATCAGGCAAATGTTTTCGGCATGCGGCCAGTTGATTGCATCGACGTCGGCAATCGACCAAGTTTCGGGAAGCTGGAAACCATCATATCCAATGTCGAGTGATTTGCGGACGGTACTGTGGACTCCATCGGCTCCAATCAAATAATCAAACGCTTGTTCTTCGCCGTCGTTTATTTGGGCGAATACCTGATTTTCTGTTTGCCGCAGGCCGGTTAGCTTCGATCCATAATGGACAACTCCGCCATGCTGTTCGTACACCTGACGTAGTAGAGCTTCTGTTCGATCCTGTGCGAGAGCGAGGAGAAAGTCGTACTCGGGATGTCCTCCTTGCAGAGAGATCGACAGAGGTTGCTCCGTTCCCAGAAAGAACCGACCTTCCCGAATCTTAATTCCTTCCGTCAACAACAGGTCCGTGACCCCCGAAGGTTTGAGGATGTACAAGCTTTTGGGCAATATCCCCACGGCGCGGGAGAGCAGGGAAGGGTTTTCGCTTTGATCGATCACCGTGGTCTGGAACCCCAACCGCGACAACTCTACGGCTGCAGTAAGTCCCGTTGGTCCAGCGCCGGTGATGAGGATATGCATGTCGAAATCCGTAAACTGAAGAGTTTAGTGTCTAATTACACGAAAAACCGGTGCATCCATCAGTTCATATTGGTCTTTGTGCAAAGGTTTTGTGCAGGAGTCCTCGGCATCAATAGGGAGAGGACTATAGGGACCATCTCTCCCCACGAATTGTTCGGTACCTGCTGGTGTTGATGTCCAGTTTATGCCCGACCATTCATGATGAAGCTCACTTAGCTCTGCTGTATGGTCAAAGAAACTTCTTAGCTCGGGATCTGTTGGCAATCGGTACCCTGACCACTTGCAGTAAGCAATGGCGTCATCGTAGGTGAGGCCGAAGAGTGGTACTTGGGGATTATCCCCATATCTTTCAAGTTGAGTCTCTACTGTATACCCCGTTCTCGTGAACGAATCAGGCCTTGGCTGGTGCTCCGTGTTATTCATAAATTTCTGGAATTGCCCAAGTGTAATTGCCGAGAAGCTGATGCTGAATTCAGAGACGAGGTATCGTTGTTTATTTATGACAACCTCTCTCGCAGGAAGTTCAATCCACTCAATATCCAGTGATTTGTTTTTGATGAACGGTTCGCCTAACCGTAGTTCTTTGATTTGGGGAAACTGCAATCTAACAGCCTTCGCGAGCTGCTCCACTTCGCCCTCAGGCATGAGTTCACAATAAACCGTGACGACTTCTGGCTCATCGGCTGATTCTAATTGATACCTATACTCACAAAGACGCCATTTTTCCGGGTCGACTTGTTCCTGGGAAGTAAACCAATCAATGGCAAACGTCGCAAATCCCTGTCTGACTTTTGAAGAAGTGGATTTATCAAAAAAAAATCGCAGGGTGAGAGGTTCTATATGAGTAAGATTATCAGTGATGATTTTCATCGGCTGCTCTTGTTTAACGACAGGAATTTGTTGCAATTTATAAAGTTGTCCAAAAACGATCAAACAAGTGATCACCCGCGTAACAGCTTCGCGGCTTCTACGGCGAAGTATGTCAAAACCCCATCCGCTCCTGCACGTTTAAATGACAGCAACGATTCGAGCATGACCTTGTCGTGGTCGAGCCAGCCTTGGGCAGCGGCTCCGGCAAGCATCGCGTATTCGCCACTGACCTGGTAGGCGTAAGTGGGAACGCCAAAGGTGGACTTGACTCGGTGGACGATATCCAAGTAAGGCATGCCCGGTTTGACCATCACCATGTCGGCTCCTTCGGCAATGTCGAGCGCAACTTCGCGCAGAGCTTCGTCACCGTTGGCCGGGTTCATCTGGTAGGTCCGTTTATCGCCTGTGCCCAGGTTACCCGACGAACCGACGGCGTCGCGGAAGGGACCGTAGAAAGCCGAAGCGTACTTGGCGGCGTAAGACATAATTTGTACGTGATCATAACCCTCTGCATCGAGTGCCTTCCGGATCGCACCGATACGACCATCCATCATGTCAGAAGGTGCGATGATGTCACAACCGGCGGCGGCTTGCACGATCGATTGTTTGCAGAGGGCTTCGACCGTTTCGTCGTTGACGACATAACCTTCTCGTACGAGGCCGTCTTGTCCGTGGCTGGAATAAGGGTCGAGGGCGACATCACAGATGATACCGATATCGAGTTTCGCTTCTTTGATTTTCCGGACCGCGCGGCAGACGAGGTTGTCTGGATTGGAGGCTTCGCGGGCGTCGTCTGTTTTCAAATTGGAATCGGTAGCGGGAAAGAGAGCGATGGCGGGAATCTTCAGTTCAGCCGCTTCTGCGATGGCATCGACCATCAGGTCGAGACTCAGCCGGTTGACATTCGGCATGGAGGGAATGGCTTCGCGTATGTTGGTCCCTTCGTGGATGAAGAGGGGCCAGATCAGATCGTTGACGGTGAGCTGCTGTTCGGCTACTAATCTCCGCGACCAGTCTTCGCGCCGAGGGCGACGCAGACGAGTGGAAGGGAATGAACCGGAGTTGGAAGGCAGAGGAGAGTTCATAAACGGAAATTCCTGAGGCAACGAAAGATAAGGCGAACCACTCCTGGAGCGGGTGCGGTTTTAACCTGCATTTTAAGTCGTAAGATCTGTGCTCACAAGCTGACTACGCTATTTTACCTCGGTTCTCACCCACAGGGAAAAATGTTTTTCGCTGCTCGCACTGTTGGTTTGATCGGAATCGGCATGTTACGATAGAGTCTTCCTCTCCCTAAACGATCTCATCGGAACATGAACCTTCCGATATCTGAAGCCTCATCAAGAATCAAGGAGTTTGACATGTCCACGGTCTCCTCATCAGTTGATCTTCTCCCCGAAGTGAAAGAGTTTTTGTCTCGCGACGTCCATGCGGGGTTCGTGGGAGGCAAATCAATGACAGCGTCGAATGGTGATACGTTTGATGTTCTCAATCCGGCGACGGGCGAAAAAATCGCAACCGTGGCCAGCCTCCAACCGGACGATGTCGCCAAGGCCGTTGACGCCGCTGAAGAAGCATTCCGCAATTCAGGTTGGGCGACACTACAACCAAACGAACGAGGAGCATTGCTCCACCGTCTGGCCGACGCTGTCGAAGCGAAGAAGTCGATCATCGGACAGATCGAAGCTCTGGATGCCGGAAAGATTCTGGGACAGGCCGAAGGAGACGTACAGAATTTCGCCGATACGATGCGATACTTTGTCGATCTTGCTCAGCATGTTAACTACCGAAACGTCCTGGCAGTCAAAGGGCACGAAGCATGGGTTGCCCGCCATCCCTGGGGACCATGTGGATTTATCATTCCCTGGAACTTCCCCTTCCTGCTCGCAGGTTGGAACCTGTCCCCCGCACTGGCGGCCGGAAACACAACCATCCTGAAGCCGGCTGAAGACACTCCATTGTCGTCTTTGTACCTGGCGGAACTGGCTAAAGAAGTTGGCATTCCCGACGGCGTGATTAACGTTATTCCCGGTTACGGACACATCGCCGGTGCTGCACTGACCGACAACCCCAAACTCAAGCGAATGTCCTTCACTGGGTCGCCTGAAGTTGGTCGCCTGGTCGCAGAAGCGTGTGGACGAAATCTAACTCCTGTTAAATGTGAACTAGGTGGAAAAGGGGCCGCTGTCGTTTTTGATGACGTCGATGTCGCCGACACCGCCGAGAAACTGGTCAACGCAATTACATTCCATACGGGACAGGTTTGCTGTGATGCGACTCGCTGGTTGATCAATAAAAACATCTACGATGAATTCGTCGATGAATGTGTTACTCGGTTGAAGTCGGTCCAGGTGGGGAACCCGCTGGATGAAAATGCTCAGATGGGACCCGTTGTCAGTGCTAAACAGAAAGAACGCGTTCTCAGTTACCTTGAGAAAGGTGTTTCCGGCGGAGCCAAAATGGTTCTGGAAGGGGGAGCCGCAGAGGTCGCCGGTTGTGATTCGGGATTCTATGTGAAACCTGCTTTACTCGCCGGTACATTGGACAACATTGCCGCTCGGGAAGAAATCTTTGGGCCGGTTGCCTACCTAGCCCCCTTCGAAAGTGAAGAAGAAGCGGTGCAAATGGCCAACAGCACTGACTATGGCCTTGCCAACAGTGTCTGGTCGGCCGACCTCAATCGTTGTGCCCGCGTGGCGGAAGCCTTCCAGTCGGGTAACGGTTGGATCAACGCTCACAACGTCTTCGCCCATGGTGTTCCCTACGGCGGTGTCAACAAGAGCGGCATGGGCGGTGGCGTCCTCTCTCCCGAGACACTTAACGACTACCTGCGACCGATTTCAATCGTTCGTCCCTTATAAGCGAACAGAATCGAACGCGAAATCGAAGCTACTCGGAGTTTTTCTGTAGCTCTGAGTTAGATACAGACCCGATTTTCTCTTCATTAGCGGGAGGGGAAATCGGGTATTTTTTTCCGTCTTCGTGAAGTGATCCTGTTTGGATAAATCGAAGTGCCCGATCACCTGTTTCTGCATGGAAGGGAAGGGCGGAGTGCATGCAATTCACGACGACAAAATCACTGGCACCGGGCAGACTCGTACTGGTGACGGTGACAGTTCCGTCGTTGTCACCAGGAAGCAGCAGGTTGAATCCGCTGTTGTTTCCACGTCCACCAGCGATAATGGCGAATTCGCACTGAGGTGTTGGTAGGCTGGCGATCAGTGCTTTCTGGTCCGTGATCAACTGCTGCCCCGCCGGTCCATAGATAAATTTGAATAAGCGGAGTCCCTGAAAGAAGTCCGCCATTTCCGCACCAAAGTTGGGAACTCCTACCATTACCAGCCGATTGATTCGGGGATCCTGATGGTCTTTAAGGTAGGAACGGACAATGAGCCCCCCCATGCTATGGACGACAAGGTTGATCTCTTCAACACCTTCCAGCGATTGTATGACCTGGTGCAGGTATTCAGCTGATTCTTCAATGGAGATTTGGGTGCTTGGATAATCGAAGTTAACGGGCTCGTAACCGGCGGCTTTCAGTTTGGGGAACAGAGGGCTGAACGACTTGGATGAACGGACGATTCCATGGATCAGAATAGTCACTTTACCCGACATCGGTGCGAGTTGCTTCGCTTCTTTGATCTTTTCCAGCTGGTTCATGCATTCGGCATGAGTCCCGCTGAAATTCCGTATGTCGTTTGGGTCGATAAGACGATATTGCCCGAACACGACATTGTGCTGGACTCGCCATCCCCGGAAAAATGCGACATCGCCCCAGAATTGTCGACCTCCTAAAGTTTTCATTTGCAGTTCCTGTAGAGTTTTCTTGTTCCAGAGGTTATCAAAATCGAAATCGAGCTTCGGTTCCTCGCTCTTAAGATAAGGCGAAAAACTGCAAAAGAATATCACACTGGAAAGCCACGCAATCACCACTTTCCGTAAACGAGTTCCATTCATCACTCGAACTTACTCCCGTTTAACCTTGTGCACTGAAGCGATAGATAAGTGGCCGATTTTCCGAAGAAGCCTCGTTTATTTTCCGATTCATTTTGGAATCTCTGTCTGAGAATAGTACTCTCGGATGCTGATTTAAGTCCAGATATCTCTTGGAGATTTGTGCATCAGAGCGAACAGCGAACCTTAAAAACGTGTCCTCTGGCGGCTCTATACCTTCTCGAAAAGAGTTGGGTCCCTTATAACTAATTAAGACCCCTAATGAATCATCTCTACGAAATACCAGAAAACCTCATTATAAAGCCAGGGAAAGGATACTGCTGGAAATGACGACCATGAGCGAGAATCCACTGCTTCAGAAGTCTGGACTGCCACAGTTTGATAAAATTGAACCGGGACACGTGGCGCCTGCCGTCAAGCAGTTGCTGGAGGACTCCGGTAAGGCGTTCATCGAGTTGGATAAAAATGTTCAGCCAACCTGGAGCGGACTCGTGGAGCCGCTCGAAAAAATTGGGCGACGATTCGAGCAGACCTGGGGACCTGTTGGGCACCTGCTGGGTGTCAATAATTCCACCGAATTACGAGCCGCCTACGAAGGCGTGCTGGGCGACGTGGTCAGCTTCGGTTTAAAGATGAAGCAGAGTAAACCACTGTACGAAGCGTTCAAGGAACTCCGCGAAGGGAACAGTTGGTCAGATCTGGATTCTGCCCAGCAGCGTATCGTCAGTCAGAGTCTGCTTGAAGCGGAACTGGCTGGAGTGGGGCTGGAAGGGGAGCAGAAGGAACGCTTCAACGAGATCGCACAGGAACTTTCCCAACTGAGCACCACCTTCTCCAACAACGTGCTTGATGCGACGAAAGAGTACGAGCTGATCGTCACCAACGTAGCCGATACCAAAGGTTGGCCTGATAGCCTGAAGCAGTTGACGGCACAGTCTTACAACGAAGCAAAGCCGGAAGACAAACCCGAAGCTGACTCTGAAAAGGGACCGTGGCGGGTGACATTGGACATTCCCTGTTTCGGTCCTTTCCTGGAGCATTGCCAGAATCGGGATCTGCGGGAAGAGGTCTACCGTGCACGCGTTCATTTGGCGAGCAACGGGGAACTCGATAACACCGAGAACATCAGTCGTATTCTCAAACTGCGAGAAGAGAAATCGAAACTACTCGGTTACCAGAACTATGCGGAACTCAGTCTCGCTCAGAAAATGGCTCCGTCCGTTGCAGCAGTCGAAGAGATGTTCGAAGAACTGCGGACAGCTGCCTGGACTGCCGCCGAAGAGGATATGAAAGATATTCAGACTCTCGCCAGCGAACTGGGACAGAACGAACCAGTAATGAACTGGGACGCTGCTTTCTGGTCGGAACGTCTTCGTGAGAAACGTTTCAGCTTTACCGATGAAGAACTTCGACCGTATTTCTCACTCGAACGGGTACTGGACGGACTGTTTGGCCTGGTGGAACGCATCTTTGGTATCACAGTTAAAGCGGCCGATGGAGATGCGCCCGTCTGGAATAAGGATGTCCGTTACTTCAAAATCTTCAATGAGGCAGGTTATCAATGCGCTGCTTTCTTCCTCGATCCGTATTCTCGTCCTAAAAATAAACGGGGCGGGGCCTGGATGGACGACTGCCTGAGTCGCCGCATCGTCGATGGCGAAGTGCAACTGCCTGTCGCCTATTTGATTTGTAACTCCACGCCACCCATCGGTGACAAACCCTCTCTGATGACATTCCGCGAAGTGGAAACACTCTTTCACGAATTCGGGCACGGCTTGCAGCACATGATGACGACCATCAACTACGCCGACGCCTCCGGAATCAACGGGGTCGAATGGGACGCTGTTGAACTGCCCAGTCAGTTCATGGAAAACTGGTGTTATCATCGTCCGACACTCCTTGGTATGACGGCTCATTACGAAACAGGAGAGCCCTTACCGGAAGAACTGTTCGAGAAAATCTGCGCCGCCAGAACGTTCCGTTCTGGAACGATGATGCTGCGTCAGGTTCTGTTCGGCATGACCGACATGACGCTCCATAGCACTTATGATCCAAATGGCGACCAGACGATCTTTGATCTGCATCAGGAGATTAGCAAAAAAACCTCTGTTCTGCCGCTGCTTCCCGATGACAAAAGCCTGTGTGCCTTCCAGCATATCTTCGCCGGAGGTTATGCCGCAGGTTACTACAGCTATAAATGGGCAGAAGTCTTAAGCGCCGATGCCTTTGGTGCGTTTGAAGAAGTCGGCCTCAATGACGACGAAGCGGTCGCCGCCGTAGGACGCCACTTCCGCGATACCGTCCTCTCGCTCGGAGGCAGCCGCCACCCGATGGATCTCTTTAAGGAATTCCGAGGTAGAGAACCCAGCACCGAGGCGTTGCTGCGTCACAGCGGTTTGAAAAACTAAAACCGCGAGTTCAATCTGATTTGGGTAGCCCAGACAATCGCACCAGCGTTGTCAGGGTCGCACCGCGACTAGCAAACAGCCCGGTGATTCTATCAGGAATGGCCGGGCTGTTTTGTTTGCTAGATCCTGTCCAGGATAAGTGTGGCGGCTATCGGTTCTGAAAAGTCCTTAAAAACAGCAGGCTACGCCGCCAGAACACGCTACGGTTAACTGGGATGCTCTCTAGTTGGGGTCTTCGTCTCGAATAGGGTATTTGGTGTAGAAATAGGATACTCTGAGTTTTGAACGAGTTAAATCCATACGATATAGATGTTTAGGTTGTTTTGCATAGGTTGTCTGAAGTACATAAAAGTTTATTGATATGTGGACGGGTTTCGTTTTATCGTGTATAATTGAGGTCACAGGCACTTGTGCCTCCTTCCCACCTTTTGGATCAGATTTGGTACACCAAGGCTCATTTTTCAACTGATCCCACCCACCTGAAAGAGCTGGCTAGCAAGTGAGTCAATTTTGGCAAAGCAATATTGGACTTTCCAATGTAAAAGCTGCGGGGCCAAATTCAAAATTGCTGCGGAACATCTCGGGCGAAGAGCTCGCTGTCCGCATCCCCAATGCCGTGTCAAAATTGAGCTGAAAAAACGCTATTCACTCGATGCCATCCAACCGTCGACTCCGAAATCGACACAAGGCTATCGAAGAGTACGTCGCACTGCTGTGCCATCGGATCGTTCCAGGACTAAAATGATAACGCCGATCGTTGCAAGTATCACCGGATTATTGATTGCCGGGTTCTCCACTCTGTTCTGGATGATCTCGCCCGGATCAGACTCCGTGCGGAACGAGGCCGCCTCCACGATCGCTGCTGCCTCCACTGAAATATCCGAACCTGTGCTTACTGTTCCGGAAAGCAATGAAATTCCTGTTGTGACAGCGCAGGAAGAACTGCCCTTGGAACTGGCGGCCGTCGGTAAAGATTCGGCATTGACGGCTCTGGCAGATCGTCAGACTGAGCAGACTGAAAAAATTCCCCTGCAACCGATTCCCGATATCGATTTCGCTACGCAAGTTGAAAGCTTCACCAAGAAATTCTGTATCGACTGTCACGGCCCCGACCTGCAGGAAGGGGGGCTGGAGTTACATAGGTACGACAGCATCGAGAGTATGCGGAAGAGTCGTAAGACATGGAAGCACCTCGCCCAACTGGTCGAAATTTCCGCGATGCCCCCTGTTGATATGGACCCTCAACCGACGAAAGAAGAACGGGAAAAGTTCTCGCAGTTAGTGGAACTGGCTCTTAACTATGTCGATTGTGAACAGATCGCAGACCCGGGGCGCGAAACGATCCAGCGTCTGAACCGAAATGAATACAACAATACTATTCGCGACCTGATTGGTATTGAAATGGACCTTTCCAAAAACTTCCCGACAGACGATGTAGGTGAAGGATTTGACAACATCGGAGATGTCCTGTCGCTCTCGCCAATCCTGTTCGAGAAATATCTGGAAGCCGCAGAAACGGCTACTGACGCCGCTATTAAAGATGAGTTGGCGACGGGGGCCTACAGCCTCAAGTTGTCTGGTAAAGATTTTAACGGAACCGGGGCCGCTAATGCAGTGGGCAATGGAACCTGGAATATGGCAAGTCGGGGTTCTGTAAAAAGAGAGATCGAAGTTTATCAGGACGACACATTCCAGTTTGTAATCAATGCCGAAGCTGACCAGGCCGGGCCTGATCTCGCCCAGCTTGATGTCTCGATTGATGGTGCAGTTGTTCAACAGGTTAAGATTCAGGGGCACAAAACACCTGCGGATCATAAGTTCGAGATTTCCCTCTCACAAGGTACCCACCAGTTGGAAGTCGCCTTCGTAAACGACTACTACAAGCCAAAATCAGACGATCCCAAACTCAAAGGAGACCGGAATGCACGGCTGCATTCGGTTTCGCTCATAGGTTCTCTGCCCGTCCCTTATGATCAACTTCCCGAGACACATCGGGATATTATCTTCTGTCGCCCGGATGGAACGACCACTGCGGAAGAATGTGCGCGTCGCATTATGGCCCGGTTTGCAACTAAAGCATTTCGGCGTCCTGCCCAGAATGAAGAAGTGCAACGACTGGTCAGTCTGGTGACTGGTTCGATGGAGGCGGGGTTAAGTTTCGAGCAGGGAATCGAATTAGGAGTGCAGACTGTTTTAGTTTCGCCCCACTTCCTCTTTCGTGTCGAGATCGATCGACTTCCGAATGATCCGTCCCTCGCACGTCGTATTGATGACTATGAACTGGCCAGCCGGCTCTCGTATTTCTTGTGGAGCAGCATGCCGGATGACGAACTGTTTGAACTCGCCGAGAAAAACCAGCTTCATTACCAGACGGTACTGGAAAGCCAAGTCCGGCGAATGCTGCAGGACAAAAAATCCGATGCCCTGGTCGAGAACTTTGGTGGCCAATGGTTAAACCTGCGAAATCTGGACGAAATCTTTCCGGCCCGGAAAGTCTTTAAGGATTTTAAAAACAACTTGCGTAATGACATGCGAAAAGAGACCGAACTCTTCTTCGCCCATGTCATGCGGGAAGATATGCCTTTGAGTACCTTGTTGGATGGCGACTTTACCTTCCTCAATAAACGATTGGCAGAACATTATGGACTGCCGGTTGAGGGAATGGCCGATGGCAAATTCCAGAAGGTCTCGCTTGAAGGGCAACCGCGACGAGGGGTGTTGACCCAGGCGAGTATCCTGATGTTGACCTCCAATCCAAACCGAACGGCTCCAGTGAAACGGGGGAAATGGATTCTGGAAAACATTCTTGGCGAAGAACCACCACCTCCTCCTCCCAACGTTCCTGAACTGGAGGAGACTAAAAACAAAGGCAAAAAACTAAGCCTGCGAGAACAACTGGCTCAGCATCGGGCCGATCCAGGTTGTGCATCGTGTCACTATCAATTAGATCCGTTGGGTTTCGGTCTCGAAAACTTCAACGCGATTGGACAGTGGCGTGATAAAGATGGCGAACATGCAGTCGACTCCTCTGGCGTTTTGCCTTCGGGGGAAGAGTTTAATGGACCTCTCGAATTAATTTCGATTCTCGGCAACCGTAAAGAAAACTTTCGCGAGTTAATGGCTGAAAAACTACTGACGTACGCTCTGGGCCGTGGACTGAGTGTTTACGACCAGTGTGCGACTCAGGAAATCACTGAACACCTTTCGAAGAACGATGATCGTTTTAGTGCGCTGGTAATGGCGATCATTAACAGCGAACCATTTCAAAAACGACGTGGTGAAGGAGAACAGCAATAATGGCTATGAAGATAGAGTTAAATCGACGTACTTTCCTGCAAGGCATGGGCGTGACCATGGGGCTTCCGCTGCTGGAAGCGATGGGGGGATCTTCGTCTTCGCTGCTGGCGGCAACCGCCGGTGGAGAGGGAGCGGCAACGGCTGCGGCTCCTACACGTATGGCCTTCATGTTTGTTCCGAACGGTGTGATTCAGAAAGATTGGCGTCCTGAGGGCGAAGGGACCAACTTCGAATTTGCACAGACCATGAAACCGCTGCAGGCTTTCAAGAATGATTTGAACGTCTTCACGAATCTTTGTCAGGACAACGGAAAAGCTCACGGAGACGGAGCAGGGGACCATGCACGGGCTTCGGCTTCTTACTTGACCGGAGCACATCCTTACAAAACAAGTGGTGCTGATATCAGTAATGGGATCTCAGTTGATCAAGTTGCTGCATTGCAAGTGGGGAACAATACGGTCCTGCCTTCTCTGGAGATCGGAATCGAAGGGGGCCGTAATGCGGGTAACTGCGATTCAGGTTACAGTTGTGCTTATTCCTCCAATATCAGTTGGAAAACGCCGTCGCTGCCCGTGGCTAAAGAAACTCAACCTTCGTTAGTCTTCGATCGCTTATTTGGTACGAATGCCAAAGATCGTGGAAAGCGAGATGCCGCTCGAAAAAGTATTCTGGACATGGTGTCGGACGATGCCCGCCGTTTGCAGCAGAAGCTGGGACAGACTGACCGTCAGAAAGTGGAAGAATATTTCACCAGTGTGCGAGATCTCGAAAAGAGAATCGAATCCCGTAAGAAATTTAATCCCGTCCTGCCGGAGGGTTATACCCCCCCTCCCAGTGGGCGCCCGACGGATAAGGTTGATCATATTCGTCAAATGTACGACCTCCTCGCCCTGGCATTCCAGACGGATGCGACACGCATCTCGACGTACATGCTCGGGAATGCAGGGTCAGGCTCTTCTTATCCCATGGTTGAGGTCTCCGAAGGGCATCACCAACTGTCTCACCATCAGAACGACGAAGACAAAGTGGCGAAGCTGCAGCGCATCGATGAGTTTCATATCAACCAGTTTGCTTATTTCCTGGAGAAGCTCAAATCGATTCCCGAAGGAGAGGGGACTCTGCTCGATAATTGCATGATTCTTTACGGTAGTGGTCTCGGTGATGGCAACCGGCACTCACACGATAATCTGCCAGTAATTCTGGCGGGCAAAGCGGGCGGACGTATTCAAACGGGTCGCCATCAGGTTTATGCCGAAAACACACCGATGAACAATCTGTACTTGTCGATGCTGGACCTTGTCGGGGCAGATGTCACGGGGGTTGGTGATAGCAACGGTCGATTGGAACACCTGCTGGCTTAAGCCTTGTTCCCCTGCATCACAAGTCGTAAAGTGAAGAACACGAAAGTGGCTCCCCGTGAGCCACTTTTTTTATTTGGATACGTACAGATTATTATCCAGGTAGTGCATTCCCTGATCGGAGTACGGTCTCCGCAGCAGGGCGAAGTGGCCACTCCTAACATGCTGCCGGTAGGGAAAGAAGCGAATAATGACAACGATCACGATGCTGGAAACAGGTAGATTGGACGAACGCGAATCCGCATTTCCGTCGACGGTTCGATTGCCTGATGGAACATTACTTTGCTCTTATAGTATTGAAGGGGGGCAGTATGTTCATGGGGGAACAGAACTTTCCCGGTCGACCGATGGAGGGAAAACCTGGGAGCGAGCAGGGACGGTTAGTCCGGCGACGAAAGATCCAGAAACTGCCAACTTTCTCAAACTGACTTTCGATAAAAACTCAAATCGTCTCTATGCCTACGGTGCCCGGTTGCTCGGTTCACCAGATGTCGCTTTTGGTGACCGGAAGATGATACCGGTAATCTGCCATTCCGATGATCTTGGCCAGAGTTGGACCGCTGCCGAACCGTTGCCCGTGCCGTATGACTTTCCACTGGAGATATCCGATCGTCTACTGCTGACTACCTCAGGGCGGTTGCTCGCTCCAATGGCGACTTTAGAACATCAGCAGCTGCTGGGCGAACGGGTACTGGGGCTTCCTTCTGACGATGCCGGAGAATCGTGGCAGGAACCATTTGTTGTCTTCCGCGATCCGGAACGGAAGCGAGGATATTTCGAACAGAAATTGACGCCCCTGCCAGATGGACGCCTGCTGGCCGTTGCCTGGACAGTCACCTTGGGTGATTACACCGATCTGGAAAACAGCTACGCGATTTCAGAAGACAATGGGGCTACCTGGTCTGTTCCCCAGTCGACCGGCATTCAGGGACAAACGATGACGCCGTTAGCCTTGTCTGAGAACAGGATTCTCATTACCTATAACCGCCGGTTCGGAGATCAGGGAGTCGTCGCGGCAGTCGTGACCATCATGGACGACGGAACCTGGCAGGTTGAAGCGGAACACATTCTGTACGACGCAGGGCAACATAAAAAACGGGAAGAGAAACAGTCAGGCAATCTACAGGATGAGCTGGATACTTTCGCCTTCGGTTTCCCCACCCCGTTAAAAATATCGAATGATGAATTCCTGATGACTCATTGGTCAGTCGAGCAGGGCGTCTGCGGTATTCGCTGGACGCGTTTCGAAGTTAACTGATTACACGAAACTATTCTTCAACCAGCTTCGTAGCAGTCGCGGCAGCGGGTTTGAGATGCGAGTCCATCCAACCGTAGAGCAGCTGACGCGATTCATGGGCGACGGAATGGGCACGACCATGAACGAAGAAAGCGAAGTTTTCCGGCTTCTCTTCCAGTTCATAGACGTCCATGACTTTCATCAGCATCAGTACCCGTTGACGCTGCGTCAACGGGTTGCCATCGTTCATCGCGGAAACATCCAGATAAGCGCGAGGAGCGATTAAAGCCAGGATTTCGTGGAAGTCGATATTGGGAAGTTCCCCTTCGAGAAAGCCGGGACGGAGATGTTTGAAATAAATATACCAATGATCTCGCGACCAATGGGTGACACCCGAGTTGTGTCGGAAGAAGGAGGCAGAACAGTTGCCTGCTGCCGCTTTGACTCGGTCGTCGTAGGCCGCGAGGAACATAGTGCCATGTCCTCCTAGCGAATGCCCGATTACGCCGATGTTGTCCGCATCGACTTCTTCCATGGCAGTGATTACGTCAATCGCAATGGAGTGCTCGTAGGTGAACTTGCCTACCGAAGTCCATTCGGGATGCTTCTGGTGAAAGCGGGTGGTGTCATACGGACCTTCGGGGGGAATTCGATGGCCGGAAACAAAATGTTCCGGAGCAATCACGACATAACCAAGCCGGCAAAGGTGATCGAGCCAGGCTTTGTTTGAGTTTTCTTCCAACCCAGCAGCACGCCTGGCCCCCTGTTTATAAGTGCCGTGCAACGCGACGATCGCGGGCAGTTTTCCATCCCGCTTCAGGGGAATACCAAGATAGGCGTGAGCCCGTTCGTCCTCTTCCACCTGGTAGCTGATCAAGCGGCGGATGTAAGTATCTTCGACGATGGTTTCTTCATGCACCTGCAGGTCGAGAAGTGGCTTCTCGGGTTTGTACTGATCGCGGATCAGATCGAGGTACCTTTGTTTCAAGACTTGTTTGTGTGCTAACCAGGATTCTTTATCGGTAACCCCTTCCAGAAGATCATCCCAGGATGATTCAATCACAGGGGGATCGCTGACGGGCCGTTCTTGAGCGTTCAACGGCGCATTGAAACTTGCAAGCAGCAGGTTCAGTAAGAAACAGAAGGCGAGGGCGAAGGGCAGGCGCTTGGCGGTCATGGAGAGTCTCAACAGGATACAGGGTCAGTGTCGAATGAGTTGAGACTCAAGTATAAAACGAAAGAGACCTACCAGCCACTCAATTCAACACTAATTGTCCTGACGAAGAGGTTCAGTTTCTCGTCTTTATGAACGGATTGCATCTCTTTCTCAGCTTCTTTCTTGTCCAGCAGGCCCTCTGACGAGTCGTAGTTGGGCCCATTGTCACTACCGCGGATGACATCGACTTCGACGACGTCGCCCCCTTCGTAATCTTCCAGGCTGCGGACCAATGATTCAAAATCGCTGATTTTTTTATCCGCCAGACGGATGATAATATCTCCCGCCAAAATTCCTGCCTGATCTGCCGCCGATCCAATTGCAACATCACCAACAACGGCCCCTGTCGCTGGACCGTTGAAACTGAGTCGATGGGTGACACCCAGGCGAGCGGCTCCACGTGTCTGAAGTCGTACATGGGGCAGGGCGGCTTGGACCTCGGTGATTTGTTGCCGCGAGAGCGGTGCCCCTTTGATGAGGTAGAGTGAATTGAGTCGAGTGATCCGTTTCAACTTCTGCAATGATTCAGGTGTGTTTTGCCAGTGTCGATTAATCTGGAGACCTAAATTTTCAGAGTGAAACCGTCCCTCCAGGATCATCTCTTTTGTCACAATCTTTACGTCCTCTCCGCGGCCGGACTCGCTTAAGTAGAAAAGCCGTCCGCCAAGATCCAGGACATCCAGCATGGCTTTGAATTCGCGCTTCGATTGCTGAGTATCCAGAATCTCTCGGGCACGCCGCGATTGAGAAGCAGATGTACTCTCTCCCAGTTCGCTTAGGGCCAGATCGATTTGATCAAAATAAAATGCTATTTGTTCCAGGCGTCTAACGCGAGCAGGGTTTTCCGCAAAAGTGGGTGTTCGGTTTAACGTCGGTGCTGGCATTTCTGGAATCAACATCTCGAACCAGGCATTCGACTGGCGTAGAAAGATCGCTTCCAGAATTCGAATCGAGCGGATCGAAACTTCCAGATCACTCTGCATCGCCGCTGCTTTGAGCTGAGGGATGAATTCCGGAGGGGCATCTGAAAGTTTTTCTGTTGCCGTTTCCCGTGTTTGATAGTCAGAGCTTCCCAGTTCCTGGATCCATAGCGCAATATCTTCCGCTGTTGGGGTCGTTTCCGATTGATTTACGGAGGAGTCAGCGGATGGGAAAGACGTTTCTTCTGCAATGATCCCGTTAGGCTGAAAACAGCTCAAACAGAGAGCGAAGAACAGGCAGAAAAGCCCTTGATTCGGCTGGAGGGTGAGTCGATCAATCATAGACAGCAGGTCACTCAGAATTGAGGAAAACGATTCGGTGGATAGCTGATAAGGTGAAAACGGAACGGGAGGAATGCAGGATTCAGGTCTGGATGTAGGGGAGGTGTTCGCCAAGTCTCATTAAAAAGTCCGTTTTCGAGGTGGAGCGCTGACGCTATTATAGGAAAAATCCCGAGGCCAGACTAATACTGTTCTGTTTTTCTGGGAATTGTCGGCCAGATAAGGAAAAAGGGAACTATCTACTGTAATTCGACATCCAAACAGATGCAGGAAAAGCTATTTTCGTTTCCAAATCCTGTTTCTTGCTGTAAATTGTTATTTGTTAAGTGTTTATGGCGTTTTGTGAGTCGTGACGTCGCTTGGCCTGCTTCCCGACAACTGGGGGATTTCCAAGGCCCTTCAGATCGCAACAATAATGAGTTTATTTTGATCATTTACTCAGGAGACATCTGAAACGGTCAAAATACCCGGATGAGTCATGTTAATCCTTATTTTTCAGGTTCAGAAATAGTCACAACCCGGTTTTACCCAATCCATATTTAGAATAAGTTTTTTGTCTCCAGATTGATGTGTCCGTATGTCAGCCGACGAATTGATTTCCGCCCTGTTTGATGGCGAATTAACTGAACAGGAACGGGCTGAGGTGGTGAAGAAGCTCGAGAAAGAGCCCGCTACTCAGCGCGAACGGGACGAAATCGCCCATATCTCCGCCGCCTTGAAGGGATTGCCTCAGGCTCAGGCGCCCGACGAATTGCGCGCCCGCATTCGCCAACAGATCGAACGAGAAAGTCTGCTCGGTTCACCCGCCCAACCCGTCGCGGCTTCTACCCCTGCGAAAACGAACTCCCACCGAATTCTGTATGCCGCAGTAGGTCTGGCGACAACAACAGCGGCGGCAATCTTCCTGATGGTTTATCTGGTTGGTGAAAGAGAAGACGCGAAGTTCGGTCATGTGGCGTCGAGCATCGAAATAGCGAACAAAGATATGGCGGACGATGACCGAGGTGTCGTTCTGGAGTCCGAAGAACTATTTTCTTCTTCTCCTGCGGAAGAGGTCCCCTTAATTGCCCGTACTGAAAACAGCGATAAGGCGCCAGGTCCCAACGGAGCCGCACGATTTTCTGTGACCAATGAGGTGTCAGGTTCGAATCCGGCACAAATGAAAAAGATGCAAGCGAAACCGGTTCCACAACTGGGAGTAGATGCTCCGCTGGCGAAAGGCAAAGGTCTCGATTCTGACTTGAATGGTAACAGGCTGCCTCCACTAAATAACTGGCCTGCCACTGATACGGTCGTTGGTTTAAGTCATTCAGGGAAATTCAACAAAGATTTAACACAGGTTCCTATTGGTGCGGTTGTGAAAGCAACGCACGGACAAGGGGACCAGGTGGAAGTGGTGCATATGACGGTCGTTGATCGGTTTCAATCCTTCAGTGACTTCCAGATTTTATTGCAACGCCACGAGATCACTAATGGTGAGGTGATTGCCGATACGAATACTGACGAATATCGGGCTCGCGAATCAGGCTCTGCTGAGGACAAGTCTCCGATAAAAGTAGATCAGAAAGAACAGTCGCTATTGGCCGAAGGACTGCAAGCCGCTCCTATGAATCAACTGGCTTACAGTCAACTGGGCGATCAAAACCTGGTCGCCGTTTTTGTCACGGCCCCACCCGATAAAATTGAAGCGGCTCTCGCTGAAATGCAGCAAGTCAGTTCGCTTGCTAAGGTTGAAACTGCCGCCAATGTACCATCAGTCACATCGCTCAGTTGTGAGCAATTCGCGTATAATATGGATTCGATGAATGTCAACAATAATGGAGTCGCCGTTGACTTTAGAGCCGTTGACGAAGACATCCAATCTGCTGAAACATTGATGGAGTTGGCCATAATCAATTCTGGAAAATCAGAGCAGGAAGAAGCGGGTACGCCCAACGAAAAACCAGCTGCCGCCAAGTCTCCCTCTCTGGCGAAGTTACGTCCTGCCGAATTTGATAATGAGTCCGAGACAAATGTGGAAGCGGAACCGCGTGTCGAAATTGTTTCCTCGGAACTTGCCGACAGGGGAGACAGTAGAGATGGTTTATCGCGACCAAGCTTGCAACGGAATTATGTCGTGCTGGGAGCCCGGTTAAAGAAAAAAACTTTCCAGGAAAAAAAGACGAAGCGGGACGAGGTCAGCAGTGGAAATGAGCTGGGTGTCTCCGAATATGGATATCAGGTCGCGCTGACTTTTCCGCGAGCTCAGCTGTCCAGTCTCTGGGACGGGGTTACTAATGATCTTTCCGGTTCAGGTGGTGGCTCCAGTACAGATGAGGAATTGTTTGGTGCTGAGGGCTTTTCCCGGCAGGGACAAACAGAACGCCAGAATTCGATCCCGGAAAGCGACGCGAGCTTCGGAAATCGGGACGTTAGCATTCCTGCGGAAGAAGACAAAGCTGGTGAAGGTCAGAGTGATTCCGTTAAGAACGCTCCCAATAAGAGTCTTGCTATTAAATCTGACCGACAGGAACCTGCGAAGGGTCTCAATCAGGCGTCGTCGGATGAACTCAAATCAAACAGAAATCGATTGCCCCAACCTTCAGAGGTGTCAGGACGGCCTCTACCTTCGAGGGGCTTGGCTCAGTATCTGTTTATTTTTGAAACTTCACCCGCGAAACGAACGCCGGCGCCGGCAGAACGACCTGACGGTGGGAAATCGTCCTGGTTCCTGGCGCCCATCCGCGAAGAGCATATTCCTTCCTGAGGCTGCTACGATTGACTGTTACCAGATCTAATTGACCTCATACGCGGAATCGTCCAACAGCATCCGGCTAAGTACCTGGGCGTAAATAATATGTCCGAAGTCATTCGGATGATTCACTCCGTTGCCAGTCAGGTCGTAGAAGGTTTTCCGTTTTAGAAACTCTTCCCACACAGCGGTCAGATCTGCCAGCGCGATTCCGGGCCCTGTCAGTTCTTTCAGGGCTGTGCGATACGTGTAAAACTGGTCCATCGGCATGCCCCAGTTTTCGTTCCCCAGCATTGTGGAAATCAGTAAAAACTCACACTCTGAATTCTTGGCACGAAATGCGTCGATTATTTCTTTGATGTTCTTTTTGAAGGCGGCTGCATCTTTGCGCCAGACGTCATTCATGCCAAACGCAATGATGACCAAGTCTGGTTTTTCTTCTGCCAACTTTTCTTCATCGACTCGTTTGACTCCCTGGCTTGCTTGCCATCCACCGACAGCGAAATTCCGGAAGTCGACATCGCTTCCGGTTGCTGACTCCAGAGTCATCGCCGTCAATTCTCCATAAGCGGGGCAACCAGGCGCTGCCTTAGAGTAAGCGCTCGCGTTGTAACCTTCGGAGATGCTATCCCCTAACAGGAAGATTTTGACTGGCTTCGCTTGTTTTAAATTGGCAGTCGTGTGGGGCAAGGAATCGGTCGCGTATTTAGTAACAGGTCCTTTCCATTGGCCAGGTTCTGTTTCATAAATCACTTCCACTTGAAGCTGGTGGTAGCCATCTTTGTTGTCGAAATAAACGCCGCGTCCCGTATCACTCGGGGCACCCGGTTTTCCAATCTTGGGCGTGTCGGAAGTCATCAACGGATAAAGTTCTTCCGTAGTCAGACGCGGAATGCGACTTCCTTCAGGAAGCACGAGTTGGTTCTTTTCAGCATCCCAGCGAAAGTCCGTTCCCTCTTCAAACACAATTTTCCGCGTCGCACTTTCAACGGCAACAATCTTTTTAGGCGTGAAGAAGAGTTTACCAGTTGGAAGTTGTCCTTCCTCTTGCAGAAATAAAATGGGTTCACGCAGTTGTTCCGTCTGCCAGATCGGGTCGAGAACGGCAGAGGTAAAGGACTGCTTTGTTTCCTCAGCCTTCAGGGCATCAGTGAAAAATAACCCTGATGAAAAGCAGGTGAGGGCGAGGATGGAAAGGCCGGATCGAATTGATCGAGTACGGGTGCGGAAAGTCTGTGTCATAGCGCGGGCTTTATTTTGTCAGGCAGGGCAGCAGAAAGCCGTCAGGCGAATTCCTGACGAAAGAAACATCTCTTATATTTGTAAGCGGGATTTGGATCAGACACAAGCGGTTCGGTGATTATGAAGGAAATCGATCGGAGCAGAAAAAAAATGGTGAACCTCCCAAATTTGCTCTTGTCAGACTGATGAAATACGCGATTATGGTCTTGTTAGTTTCGTGGTCGCACACGAAGGGACATTCTCGGAATGCCTCATTGAACTTGCTGATTGATACCTTCAATCGAAAGTTTCGGTGAAGCCTTCATACGAAGCCCAAATGGGCGGTTCAATTCCGCAGGACGATGTTGGTCCAGAGTCCTGCCATGGTTGAGCTATTCGGTAAGAAAGGAGGTGGTCAAGTGAGTTCATCTAACAGTACAACAAACCAACGAGGTGGCGACGCCTAGATAACCGGCGGGTTGTCTAAGTGGCAGCCACCCATGCTTCTTACTTGCTCTCAGGAGTAAGTTTGAAGCAACATGTACGAACAACCCGGACAGGAACTATTCCTGTCCGGGTTGTTATATTTTGTACCGATCACTTTATTGGAGGTCGGTTTCATGGAAAGGCCGTTCAAACCTGGCTCGGTATTATTCAGATTTCTCTTGAGGAATCAGAAAACTGAGGTGATGGGCCACGTGCAGCAAATGCACCTGCTTCCATGTCTCCCGGTCGAGATCGCCAAATAAAGGGGAGGGCTGTATCGGCCCCGAGTAAGCCTGGAATTTCTCTACCGCCACTCTGAATTCCATAACAGCAGCAGAATCATCTCCTCCCGGGGCAATGACAGTTCGTTTATCTGTGGGAACACCGGCTGGCCAGACGCCTGATCGGAGAGTTTTCTTCAACCACCTTGGGGCGAACGTGTTCTTCATGATCCAGGCGGTAATATTCATCGGAAATGGCATCGGTGGGAATCCCTCGACTGGATAAGTCAGCCAAAGCGAAAGATGGCGGCAACATTGCGACAGGTCCCAATTTCCCACTGCGATATATCCCTGAGCCAATAATTCCTGGGAATCGAGCACAGCCTCATCAAGTGAAACAAAACGGAGAATCCGGCGATTGTTCTGGGGCATGAAGTCTGTCCTTCGGTAGCGAGGATTGGAAGAGTACAAGTTTCTGTCGGTGGAGAATGAAAGCATCTTATCAGGAAAAAGCCGCGGGATTACGGACTGACTGTGCCGAAACACGAGAGTCTCAGAACTCAAACGTATAAAATAAGAGTTAATCAAAGCGCAGAGTGGGGTTCAGGATGGCCCCTGTGGGGCATCTGCATCAATTCTTAAAAAAATAATTCGGAACTCTTGGCCACACCGTTGACGATCGAGTCTGGTGTGGGTACTATTCCTCTCCCGCTGATTTTTGAAACGCCTGCTTCAGGCGGCTCAAGTCTAACGCGGGAAAGAGTTTACGGTGAAATCGTTCAAGTGTGAGTCGGCTGCTTGCCGAAGACTTGAACTGAACATTAACCGTCGCTATAAGTGAGTTGAAGCGAGGTTGCTGCAGAATCGGGTTTCTTCCCGTTTCAGGAAAACGAGTCCTTTGGGGTTCGCTTTGCCGACTTTGGTCGCAGCAGGTTGGCTTCAGCTCATGCTGAATCCGGTGGTTTTGGTAGTGGCAACACTATTGGGGCCTCGGTTTTGATCTTTGACAATTAGGTAGTAATCTGAGTGGCATCTTTATATTTAAAGATACAATTTTATCAGATTGAAACGCGTTGCGAATGATTGATTCGTCTCTTCGGGGAAGGGTTGAAAGTTCAAGATTAGTTTCAAGAGTGATAAGAGCGTTATTTGCCGGCTCGATCGTCAGGGCAACCTGATAAGAAAGTCGGTGAATTGCTTGTGTATGTAATGTCTAGGTTTAAGCGAAAAGTATTACGCTGATGTCTGGTCGGTTGGCTTCGGTCAAGCGGTTGGTCTCAGCAAAAAAGAGTTATCGTTAAAACAGGTTGTTTGTCACATTGATTTGGATTGGCATTGTTTTGAGCCTTCTGTTCTGTGTTCTTGTTAGATCACCTCTAGCAAGGGTACTGGTTTTCGGTTCGAGGTTGCCAAGTTAAAAATCACTGTGGTCAAGCTACTAAGGGCATGTGGGGGATGTCTTGGCGCCAGAAGGCGATGAAGGACGTGGAAGGCTGCGATAAGCCTGGGGTAGCTGTCAAACGAGCATTGATCCCGGGATTTCCGAATTATCATATACTGAATACATAGGTATATGAGGCTAACGCGGAGAACTGAAACATCTAAGTATCCGTAGGAACAGAAAGAAAACTCGACTTCCTGAGTAGCGGCGAGCGAAAAGGAATCAGCCTAAACCATCCGATTTATCGGGTGGGGTCGTGGGGTTTACCATTGTGGAGTTATCAAGTAATCAGCTAGAAGAATTCGATGGAAAGCGAAACCAAAGAGGGTGACAGTCCCGTATTTGAAAGTTGTGTTACCTCCCGGTAGATACCCGAGTAGGGCCGGTCACGTGAAACCCGGTCTGAATCTAGGAGGACCACCTCCTAAGGCTAAGTACTCTCTGGCGACCGATAGTGAATCAGTAAGGTGACTGAATGATGAAAAGAACCTCTGCTAGAGGAGTTAAAAGAATCTGAAACCACATGCTTACAAGCGATCGGAGCACTATGTCTTCGGACAGTGTGACGGTGTGCCTTTTGCATAATGATCCGGCGAGTTACCGTTTTTGGCTGGTTAAGATCTTCAGGATCGAAGCCTAAGGGAAACCGAGTCTTAATAGGGCGATGATAGTCAAGGGCGGTAGACGCGAAACCATGGTGATCTACTCATGGGCAGGTTGAAGCACGGGTAAAACTGTGTGGAGGACCGAACCCACTAATGTTGAAAAATTAGGGGATGACCTGTGAGGAGGAGTAAAAGTCTAATCAAACCTGGAGATAGCTCGTTCTCTCCGAAATAGCTTTAGGGCTAGCCTTGAGCCACTACGTAATGGGGGTAGAGATACTGATCTCGGCTGGGGGGCTTCCCGCCTACCCACCGTAGCCAAACTCCGAATACCATTACGATTATCTCAGGAGTCAGTCCACGAGGGAGAAGCTTCGTGGTCGAGAGGGAAACAACCCAGATCGCCTGCTAAGGTCCCTAAATTGTACTCAGTCACTAAGGACGTTAGTGTGCAGTGACAGCCAGGATGTTGGCTTAGAAGCAGCCATCATTTAAAAAGTGCGTAATAGCTTACTGGTCGAGCATGCTAGTACCGATAATGAACGGGAGTAAGTACAATACCGAAGCAGCGGAATTAACGTAAGTTAATTGGTAGGAGAGCGTTCCAGATCAGATACGAGCCATACCGTAAGGAGTGGTGACGGGGTCTGGAAGTGATTATGCCGGAATGAGTAACGATAAAGCAGGTGAGAATCCTGCTCGCCGAAAACCTAAGGTTTCCTGGGGAAGGTAAATCCGCCCAGGGTTAGGCGGTACCTTAGTCGAGGCCGAAAGGCGTAGACGATGGACAGCAGGTTAATATTCCTGCGCCGTCAATGTGGATCGATGGAGGGACGTTGCATGAAAGGTCAGCGGGGTGACAGAAATCCCCGTAGGCTTCTTTAAGATAGTGGTAGGCAAATCCGCCACAATGTTCAAGAAGAAGTCTTGAGTCCCTGGATGACGAAATGATCAGCAGTGTAACCAAGAAAAGCTTCTAAGATTTGAAGCATTGATGACCGTACTAAAACTGACACAGGTAGGTAGGTCGAGAAGACCAAGGCGCTCGGGAGAATGCTGGTTAAGGAACTCTGCAAATTGGCCCCGTAAGTTCGCGATAAGGGGTGCCTTCTAGGGTTAACGCTCTGGAAGGCCACAGTAAATCGGCTCTGGCGACTGTTTACTAAAAACACAGGACTCTGCGAACTCGTAAGAGGATGTATAGAGTCTGACACCTGCTCGGTGCCGGTAAGTTAAAGAAGGGGGTTAGTCTTCGGACGAAGCTCACAACCGAAGCTCCGGTAAACGGCGGCCGTAACTATGACGGTCCTAAGGTAGCGAAGTTCCTTGTCGGGTAAGTTCCGACCTGCATGAATGGTGTAACGACTGGAGCACTGTCTCAACCAGCAACCCGGTGAAATTGTAGTCGTGGTGAAGATGCCACGTACCCGCAGCAAGACGGAAAGACCCCATGAACCTTTACTGTAGGCTGATATTGGCTTTAGGCACATTTTGTGCAGGATAGGTGGGAGGCTATGAACTGGTGGCGTCAGCCATCAGGGAGCCATCCTTGAAATACCACCCTGAATTTGTTTGAAGTCTAACAGGATCCCGTGAATCCGGGTTCTGGACAGTTTCAGTTGGGCAGTTTGACTGGGGCGGTCTCCTCCCAAAGAGTAACGGAGGAGCCCAAAGGTACCCTCAGCCTGGTTGGCAATCAGGCGTTGAGCGCAAAGGTAGAAGGGTGCTTGACTGCGAGACCTATAAGTCGAGCAGAGACGAAAGTCGGGCTTAGTGATCCGGCGGTTCCGAGTGGAAGGGCCGTCGCTCAACAGATAAAAGGTACTCTGGGGATAACAGGCTGATCACTTCCGAGCGTCCATAGCGGCGAAGTGGTTTGGCACCTCGATGTCGGCTCATCACATCCTGGGGGTGAAGAAGCTCCCAAGGGTTCGGCTGTTCGCCGATTAAAGTGGTACGTGAGCTGGGTTTAAACCGTCGTGAGACAGGTTGGTCCCTATCTGCTGTGGGCGTACGAAACTTGAAGGATTTTCTCTTTAGTACGAGAGGATTTAGAGGGACGTACCTCTGGTGTTCCTGTTGTCACGCTAGTGGCATGGCAGGGTAGCTAAGTACGGTCTAGATAAGTGCTGAAAGCATATAAGCACGAAGCTATTCCTGAGATGAGGTTTCGTAGGTCCTAGTGACCGAGAGTCCCCTGGAAGACGACCAGGTCGATAGGCTGGCTGTGTAAGGTGAGCAATCATCTCAGCTGACCAGTACTAACGGACGAACGCTTGACCACTTTGATTTTTGACTTTGTGACGGTTTTTATTGGAACATGGTTCCTTGTGAAACGTTGCCGATCAAGATCAAAGCGGACAATTTTACAAACAACCTGACCTGGATATTATATCCAAGCCTTAGGTATGAAATGACGACTCAGATTACAACCTTTTGTATATGACAGAAGGTCGTTGCTTTACGGCAGCGATTACGAAGTCACAGCAGAGGAGTGCGGTCAACTTCGGTTGATTGGTGCCTCTGTTCATTTCCGGTGACTATACCCAGTTGGAAACACACGTTCCCATTCCGAACACGTTCGTTAAGCTTCTGGGGCCGATGATAGTGCATACCAGTGCGAAAGTAGGTCATCGCCGGAATTAACCAACGAAACCTTCTCGATCCTAACCGGTCGAGAAGGTTTTTTTATGCGCGCTGCGGAAAATATCCGAATCTGAAACGGTTCATGGAACACTGGGTTCAGCTCGCCGTATTCCTTATGCATCTGACTGACATTAACTTGTCCGGAGCTCCAACAGGAAGGCTATACAACAGCCTGGTTTGACGCGTAAAATAGATAAGGAAATCTTTATTTGTTTATCCCAGGTACTTAACTCCTGCTGGCGATGTGTCACGCTGAGTATCAGACCTTTTATCAACGATTCATCCCATTTAGGAAACGCTCGCGTGATGTTAAGACACCGCGGAATTCTCTCGGTTTTGCTGCTGCTTGTCCTATCTTGTGCTGTGAAATCGGCAGCAGCGGATGAGAAGAAGGTTAGCTTCAATAAATACGTCAAACCGATTTTAATGCAACGATGTGCCGGCTGTCATTCGGGAGCCGAGCCCAAAGGGGGTTTCTCTCTGGCGACACGCGAGTTATTAATGCAGGGCGGGGATTCTGGACCGGCGATAGATGAAGAGAAACCCGCCACTTCGAACTTTCTCTCGCGTATTCATGAGACAGATGCAAACTTGGTTATGCCGCCTCAAGGTAAGCCCTTGGACGACGAGCAAAAACAGATTCTCACGCAGTGGCTTGAAGAGGGAGTTGCCTGGCCGGAGGGTTTTGTTTTTCGTAGTGCCAAGACGGCTCCATTGGAACTTCAGCCAGTCGATGTTCCTAATGTCACGGGACTTGAGAATCCGGTTGATCGCGTTCTATTCGATTATTTGAACAAGCATCAAGTTAGCATCAACGAGCTGGTAGATGATCGTGTTTACGCTCGACGGGTTTCGCTCGACTTAGTAGGACTGTTACCTTCGCCTGAAGAACTTGAACTGTTTGTCAAAGATGATTCGCCAGACAAAAAAGAAAAACTGGTTGAGCGTCTCCTCGCTGATCGCGAGGCTTACGCCGATCACTGGTTAACCTTTTGGAACGATTCACTGCGGAATGCCTATCACGGAACCGGTTTTATTGATGATGGTCGTCGTCAGATTACGGGTTGGTTGTACAAAGCTCTCTTTGAAAATAAGCCCTATGATGAATTCGTCTATGAACTATTAAGCGGCTCTTCTGGTGCGGAAGGGTTTACGCGTGGAATTCAGTGGCGAGGTGTGGTGAATGCCAGCCAACGGACCGAGGTACAGGCGGCACAAAACCTGGGGCAAGTCTTTCTGGGGATCAACCTGAAATGTGCCAGCTGTCACGATAGTTTCATATCCGATTGGAAGCTTGATGACGCCTGGGCTTTATCGGCTGTCTTCGCCACGGAACCGTTGGAAGTTCACCACTGTGATACGGCGACCGGCGAATTCGCCGAAGTCGGTTTTCTTTTTCCCCAATTGGGAACCATCGACGCGACAGTGAGTCGCGAAGAGAGAATGGACCAACTCGCGAATTTAGTCGTGAAACCAGAGAACGGTCGACTCGCGAGGACAATCGTAAACCGATTATGGTCGACCCTCATGGGCCGTGGATTGATTGAACCGGTTCACGAGATGGATCGTCAACCGTGGCACCCGGAGTTACTGGAATGGTTGGCTGCCGATTTGGTTGCACACGATTACGACCTTAAACGAACACTCAAAATTATTTGCAATTCGCGTGTCTATCAAATGCCTTCCGTCGCGGAGCTGCCACCGGAAGAAGAGTTCGTGGAATTCCGTGGTCCAGTTGTCAAACGTCTTTCGGCGGAACAGTATCTGGATGCGATTTCCGTGCTCATTCATCAATGGCAACCAGCTCAGTCGCCCGAACAGACTAAAGATGGGCGCGGTCAGGGAGGACAGTATGGCGCGATTCTGGCAGTTCTGAAAGAAAACGGAGAGGACAAGCCGGCGGATGAAATCCGGGCGAGTCTGTCGAATCGAGATCCACTGATGGCGGCTCTTGGTCGTCCTAACCGTGAACAGGTTGTAATGCAGCGGGATACATTCGCAACGACATTACAGGCGTTGGAATTAACCAACGGAGAAACGCTGGACACGTTACTGAAAACTGGAGCCGAGTACTGGAAAGCGAATGGACCGGAAGAAGTTGACCGATTGATTCGTGAAATATACATACTTTCCCTGTCACGTGAACCGACCGAAAAGGAATTACTTATCGCTCAGGAGTTGATCGGACCAGAAAAAGATTCAGAAGGGGTACAGGATCTTCTCTGGATTATCGTGATGTTGCCCGAGTTTCAGCTCATCCGATAATGAGATAATTAAAACTGTGTTCAGAGAAGTCATTGAAATTCATTCGGGGATTCGCCCCGAGGAAAAATATCATGAAGAATAAATTCGACCGACGTCAATTTCTGCAAGGCCTTTCCGCTGCTGGAGCGAGTGCGTTATTTGCCCAACAGCCTCAATTGCTCCGCGCTCAAGAGTCAAACCCAGCCATCGATCCGACCGCCGATTCGGTTATTCTCCTGTGGATGGGAGGAGGAATGGCTCATACGGAAACGTTTGATCCCAAACGTTACACGCCGTTCGAGCCTGGTATGAAATCCGATACGGTTTTGAGTACGTTCCCTTCCATACCGACGGCATTGGATGGGGTCCAGTTTTCCGATGGTTTGGAAAACCTGGCTTCGATTATCGATAAAGGAACGCTGATTCGGTCTCATGTGGTGGGAGACTTAGGAAAGATTCTGCACTCGCGGCATCAATACCATTGGCACACCGGATACGAACCACCGTTGACAGTGGCGGCGCCGCATCTGGGGGCGTGGATTGCTCATGCCCTTGGCCCGAAAAACCCAGCCGTGCCAGCGTTTATCGACATCGGACAACGGTACGAAGGAAATGGCGAAGCGGAAGAACTGAAAGCATTTCAGACAGGGGGATGTCTCGGTAGTGAATACGGTCCGTTCCGCGTGCCGAACCCCGATCAGGCAACTAACGCGGTTCGCCCCCCAGCCGGGATGAGTAAGGAACGATTCAAACGTCGCTATAAAGCGTATCAGAAACTCGTCCAGCAAAGTCCCGTCTTGCAGGAAGCGAGTGATTATCAACAGGAATCACTACTGCGATCGATGGACAATGCCTATCGGTTGTTGAGCTCTCCCGCGGCTGAAGCGTTCGACCTGGCGAAAGAGCCGCAGGAAAAACTAGACATTTATAATACGGGACGGTTTGGTCAAGGGTGTCTACTTGCCCGTCGGTTGGTGGAGCGGGGGGCTCGGTTTATTGAATTGACGACCGAGTACGTTCCCTTCCTGCATTGGGATACGCATGACAACGGATATACCCGTTTGAAAACATTGAAGCCGGAAATCGATCGCCCAATTGCTCAATTGATCCTGGATCTTGAAGAACGTGGACTACTGGATCGAACGTTAGTCATACTGGCGAGCGAATTCAGCCGGGACATGATGGTGGAAGGGAAACCGGACAACAAAGTGCCCGAGCAGGTTCCGCAACCCGATGTGATTCAGGAACTCAAGCACTACGGGATGCACCGTCATTTCACCGGGGCAGGCAGTGTCTTGATGTTCGGTGGTGGAGCGAAGAAGGGGCTTGTGTACGGGAAAACAGCTGACGAACGCCCCTGTACAACGATTGAAAACCCGGTAACCATCACAGATCTGCATTCCACTATCCTGCACATGCTGGGAATACCGGCGACTTTTGGAATCGATGTGCAGCAGCGCCCATTTTATGCGACGAAAGATGGGCTGGGTAAACCCGTGAGCGATTTGATTGGTTGAGGGAGGGTTTGTTAAGATACGACCGTTAGATGAAATCCCCACTGACTTTCCCGCATGTTGAAGTCACGTGGTCGAAATGTGCGTGGGGAAGGCTTCGCAAATCAATACCTTTCCGGGTCCGGCCCGACTGATTTACGACAGAGCGGTCGATAGCGATTGGCGGCGACATCGCTTGCTCAATTTACAAGGCATCGGACTGATCACGCCACACAAGAAGAACCGGAATAAGAAGAGAGCGTTATGCCGCTATTCGTAGCGCTGGAAAGTCGAACGGACGACCATATGGCTGAAGAAGTCCAGAAGTCTCGTCTCCAGCTCGGAATATCACCTGCATTTACTCGAAACTTTCTGGTGCCTCGGTGCCCTATCTTCAGAGGGTTTCAGGGCCGGTTCGAGAGGAGTGAACGGTATTGTTCTTGATATACTTCTGGGACTCTATCTCTTTTCATTAGCTCTAAGGTAGTTTTCTTCCAGTTAGTATTAGCTTTATCAACAAACTTCAGTAGTTCTAATACTGAAGACTCATTTAAGAGAGCTTCAATGAGATTTGAAACGTATGTCTCTATATCCCAACGATCAGAGTCTTTTTCAAAGCATGCTAAATAAGCAGGGTATGGACCATGATATTGGACAAACGTTAGTTCAAGACGAAAAGAGATTTTGTAAACTGATATTGCCGGTTCAATCTTTTCAGCTATCCAACTCAATGCACAAACAGCAACTTCCACATTGTTAGGATCTGTAATAAGAGAATCTAACAGAGGAGGTTCAATTATATGGTTATAACTCATTTGGGGCCGACTCTCTTAAGTTTGCAATCCTGACTGGTGTATTTAAACGAAGTAAATATTTATATTCTAGACATAAAAAGTGGCCATTTGGTTGATTCCGCTGGTAAGTACGTCCCAGCGTACTTGGATCGGTCGCTATTTCAAACTGGTCTCCACTAATCGAAGGAGTCAAAGAAAATAAAGGAAAGAACCTCTATGGACTCTTCATCACCGGTGGTGACGAAGGAGAAAGATACTTTTCCGAATTTGACGCTGGGATTAAGTACATAACTCCATTCCTTCCCAAATCGTAGCAGCCTGTAATGTATCATAAAATATTCATCCAAAGTTCAACACGATAAAGATGGGTTGGGTAAACCCGTGAGCGATTTGATTGGTTGAGGCATCGAACTGATCTCCCCACACAAGAAGTCTCGGAAGAAGAAAGCAACTGAGGATGGGAGAGCGTTACGCCGTTATCGTAAACGCTGGAAAGTCGAACGGACGATCAGTTGACAGAAGACCTTTCGCCGGATCGTGGTACGATACGAATGCTACGCTCGCCTCTATCAAGAATTCGTGCAACTCGCTTGTCTGTTCATTATTGTTGAACGGTTTTGAAACTTAGTTCAGAGATAATTCAAGATCCTACGACTCCTTTCGAGAAGTTCATTCTTCGTACCCATGATTATTTTCGTAGGATTGCTGACGAATCAGGATTTCCTCAAGGAGCATTGGGAATTCGTAAAGGGATATAGACAATGAGCAGTGCTCTGTTTACCAGACGTGTTGACCTAAGGCGTTTCGAGGGAGAAATTGTCAAAATATTTTCGCAAATACTCTCTGAAACAGTTGATGATGTAGAAATACTGTTATCGAAAGGTGATTTTTCAACAAGACAAAGAGACGCACTAGTAATAGTAAGTCTCCTTAATGATGGTACATCACTTTGCATAACTCCGAAGGGTATGCCAGAGTGGAGTATTATGATCGATTTTTGTTGCAAATATTCATCGAGCGCAGATTACTCGCTATTGTTTTTCGATGAAGAATATTCGTTTTGTGTGAAAGTGCAACCAGGCAGTTCTAAAGAAAGTATCGAAAAACTCATCAAATGTGATCCTTTTTGCGGAGAAAGAGAAATAAAAGAGCCGGAAGACTAGGAGTGGTCCTAAAACCCTCTGAGGAAAGTGTACAGGGCACCGAGGCACCAGAAGCTTTCGAGTAAGTGTTAGGTGAGATTCCCAGCGAGAGACAATGCGTTAAAGATGGGTTGGGTAAACCCGTGAGCGATTTGATTGGTTGAGGGAGGGGTTGTTAAGATACGACCGTTAGAAGAAATCCCCACTGACTTTCCCGCAAGGCTCTTCGTTTGCTTTCCCCGCGATCATTGTTCCTGATTCGTCAACTTTCCCGCTCGCTGAGGTGGCGCGGTCGAAAAGTGCGTGGGTTGAAATGGTGCGCCGGTTGCTTGGTTTTGATCCTGTTGATGTCGTTATTGATCGACGTCCAATACATGCACGAACATGACGGAGGTCACGCTTCCCACAGCCACGCCAATGGGCATAGTCACCAACATGGGCACGAACATCATGACCACGAGCATCACCACCTTGGACATCACCACCTCGGACATCACCACCTCGGACATCATCATGGTGATTTAGATTCACACCATCATTCTCACGGTCATAGCCATAAGCGTGACCACTCTCATGAAGCGAAGGTGGATCCAAAAACGAATTCGGGACGTATGGAGAGTAAACCGGAGATGTCTGGTTTCGGGAAACACGTCCATATTTCTTTTTTGTGGTTCGAGTTTTCGTATGAGTTTGGCGACGATGAATTAAATCAGAAAACGACCCGTATTTCGACAGTCGCATCTAATGGAATGATTGCTGCTGAAACTGGTCGAGAGATGGAGGAGGTCGAAACAGAACTTGATACGGTTAGAGTTGATGCCGTGGTGCTTCTAAAGCCGGACCAATTGATGATGTTTTTTGAATGGGAATTCAAATCTCCGCATTACCCCATGCTATCGCTGATCAAGTTGTCGGTGTCACATAGTGACTGGTTGCCCCGCGCCGATGGTAAATATATCTCGCCTGATTATGAACCGTTGGTTCCGCCGCCGGAAATGGGCGTGATTGCTTAACGATCCTGCTGCGACTGTAGACGTTTGCTTCAGCAGGATTTTCAATGTCGTTGTTTTTGCGCTACCGGTCTGCGCGTGGCTTACTGCGTAGACGAGGAGATGGCGCGCAAGAGCGATCGACAATCATGCTTCATTTCCAATATAAAAACTAAGGAATCAAAGATGAATTACCAACATCGGCGGTCCGCTTTCACGCTGGTCGAATTACTGGTCGTGATGGCGATTATTTCGGTGCTGCTTGGACTGTTGTTGCCTGCTGTGCAGCAGGCGCGGGAAGCGGCCCGGCGGACGACATGTCGGAATAAACTGCGACAGATCGGAATCGCACTGCACGGATACGAATCGCTGCACCGGGTGATGCCGCCCGGTTATCTGTATATGAATGGTGAAGATTACCAGGCTCTTACGGGTGACCTGCCTGATCGAACGGATGAGGACAATCAACTTGGGTTTGCGTGGGGAGCTTATGTGCTACCGTTTCTGGAGCAGGATAATTACTACGCGATGATCGATTTCGAGCGGCCTCCATTCGATACAGCCAATGCGGAGATTCGCGAGACGCAGCTCGGTTTTTTCCATTGTCCCTCCGATACTTACTCGCCTGATAATTGGGTGGTGAGGGATGATACGGATCCGAATGATGTCGAAAGATATGCAACTTCCAGTTACTGCGCGAGCTGGGGACCGGCGACCTCGTCGGTGAATCTGGATGCGACTCCTGAATTAGCGGAAGGAGTCTTTTATCGGAACAGTGCGACAAAGATAAAAGATATTCAGGATGGAACAACGCACACCATTGCGATTGGAGAACGGACAAATGGCCCGATCATGGGAGGGCTTCCCCCGCACCCTTCATTCGAGACGTCCTGGCTGGCGGCGGTGCGTGATATCGATACGCCCGGAGACGATCATGGTCATATGGTGCTGTTCGATGGGCAGTTTACGCCAAATACGGCGGTCGGCCCGGGAGCGGACCGGGGAGTTTCTGCCCCTCATACGTCTTATGGTTTGTTTCTGTTCTGCGATGGATCCGTGCACCCTGTGACGGAGAACATTTCTGTCGAAGTTTATAGCAATCTGCTGACGATCAACGGGAATGAAGTCGTTTCGTACCCGTGAACTGAAGCATGTCCATTCCTAAGAGTATAAAGAACGGACGCCGTCTCGATTTTCGGGGCGGCGTTTTTTCAGGCTATCTCATATAGACGAGATTCTGAACTGTTAGATGTCGTCGTCATCTTCCTCGTCGTCGCAGTCGTCGAGAAACGGTTTCGAACGATGTTTTACGAGGGTGACTTGGTTTCCCGTTTCGCTGAAATGAATTTCATCCATAAAGGTCTTCATCAGGAGAACCCCGCGGCCACATGGTTTTTCAAGGTTGGCAGGATCGGCCGGGTCGGGGAGGGTGGACTGGTCAAAACCGGCTCCCTCATCACGAACGATGTAAGTTGCTTTCTCGGGAGTTAATGTCGCCGTGATGTGAATTCGACGGCTCTGGTAAGGGTCCTGATGACGTCGTTCTTCGGCCAGGTTGTAGTATGCCTGATGATCTTGTTCGCGAAGGGCAGAACTGATTTCGAGGTTGCCGTGATAATACGCATTCAGGATTGCTTCATCGAGGGCGATGCCGACGCGAAGGCGTTCGGTTTCATCGCAGAACCTCATGCGGGTGACTTCTTCCTGCAGATAACTGACCAGCGAGGAGATCAGAGCTGGATCATTCTCGATACAGAATTCGGTTTCGTTGCGGGTCATCCGGTAAGTCATTAACCGGGTCTGGGCGCTTTGAGCTTCGGCAGTGGAAAGAACTCGTTCGACAATATCGCGCAGGTCTTTGGCCATTCGGGGTTTGGAGACGTAACTGGCAGCACCCTGTTGGAGTGCTTGGACGGCAACAGTTTCGGAACCTTCTCCCGTCAGAATGATCACCGGGATCAGGCGGTATTCTTTCTTGATCGTCGAGACGAGTTCGAGACCATCCATCTCGGGCATTTGAAGATCGGTGAGAACTATGTCCGGGATATGATCTTCGATCGCTTCCAGCGCCTCAACTCCATTGGAAGCGAAGACGATATTCACGTCCGGGATTTTTTTCATGAGACCACCTACCCGAATTCGATCGGCGGCGGAATCGTCAACAACAAGAATTGTCGGCATCGTTAAACCCGTTTCATCCTGGACGAAAGATGGTGAAAAGTAGACTTTCAACGACCTGTTCGTTCTCTGACTCGTGGGGGCTTCCCGTATATTATTCAGCGCTCAGAACGCTGACGGTCGCCTCGGCCCAGATATTATTCTAACCAGTTCGGAATCCAATTAAAAACCCCTTTAATTATTAGAAGAGCTCAAATTCCTTGTCTAAAGGGATTCAAGTCGGGTGAATGGAGTAGAGCGATCGGGAAATCAAGGCTGTCTAGGAAGATGGACCGAGATTAATGTACCGTTTCAGAATCTCGGAGATGCGTTCGACCTGGGGTTTGAGTTTCTCCAATTGAATTCCGGCTTCCTCTCCCTGTTTAGCTTTCGCAGCCTTTTCTACCGCTGCTGCCAGTTCGCAGGTTTCTTCCATTCCCAAGGTCCGCAACGTTCCTCGCAGTGTGTGTGCATGTCGTTTCAGGTGGTCCCAATTCTCATTGGCGAGAGACTGTTCGGCTTTCGTGAGCACCTCGGGTGATTCAATCAGAACAGCCGATACGAAGTCTCGAAGCAACTCTTCGTCATGATCGACGGCTTCCAAGGCTGATTCAATACAGCGTTTTTCGTCGTCGCTGGCATTGTCGAGAAAATTGTTGAGCTCACTGGGTTTGGTGTCGAGAGAAGCTTCTTGTGGCTCGACTTTGACAATTTTGATCGAGGGTTCTTTATTGGCAGCGGCCAGAAACTCAATGGTTTCGTAGACCTGCCGGGAACGAATGGGTTTAGCGAGATAACCATCCATTCCCTGGTCGAGGCAGCGTTGGCGATCACCTTTCATGGCATGCGCGGTCATCGCGACGATGGGGGTATGCCGCTCGGAACCTGCCTCGAAATTGCGAATTTCTCGAGTTGCTTCGAACCCATCCATTTCTGGCATTTGCACATCCATAAGAATGACGTCAAAGGTTTCCTTATGAACGGCCAGCACCGCCTGTTTTCCATTCGAAACGACGCTCACGTGATGCCCTCGTTTCTCCAGAAGGCCGACAGCCAGTTTCTGATTTGCCAGACTGTCTTCGGCTAATAGAATATTCAGACCGTTCGCGACTCGGGTTTGAGTCGACGGACTTTGGTCATCGTCGAGGAGTGAGGTTCCTCCGATCGTCGAAATTACTGTGTCGAAAAGTTCGGACTGTTTGACCGGTTTGATCAGGTAGGCAGCAACTTCGAAGCTTTTGCATTTATCACGATCACCCGGACGGTCGCCCGAGGTCAGCATCAGGATGGTTGGATTCGAAATCTCTTTGTCTTTTCGAATCTCTTCAACCAGCATGAAGCCATCTTGATCAGGCATATTCACATCGCTGAGAATCAGGTCAAAGGCCTGGCCGTGCTGCTGTGCATGGTGCAATTGCTCAAGAGCCTGTTTCACATTCGAGGCGGTGACCGGATACATATTCCAGCTGAGCAGCATCTCTTTAAGGATGCGTCGGTTATTAGCGTTGTCGTCAACAACTAAAACCCGTAGTCCTGTCAAATCCTGATCCATGACGAGTTTTTTCATCGGCAGTGCATCGCTGTCTGCTTTCAGAAATCGGGCCGTGAAGGCAAAGGTACTTCCTTTATCCATCTGGCTTTTGACTCGAATGTCGCCTTGCATCAAATCGACCAACCGTCGGGAGATCGATAGACCGAGTCCCGTTCCGCCGAAGCGCCTCGTCGTGGAGGTATCGGCCTGTTCGAAGACGTCGAAAATGTGATCGAGCTTGTCTGGGGAAATGCCGATACCGGTGTCTCTAACAGAGAACTGCAACTCCCAATCTTCCTCGGTCTCTTCGATCACTTCGACTTTCAGCAGGACTTCTCCTCGTGGGGTAAACTTGATCGCGTTGCCGACCAGGTTAATCAAAATCTGACGAAGACGGTGTGGGTCACCCACGACGACGTCGGGAACATTCGGACGGATGTCGGTGATCAATTCCAGCCAGTTTTTACCTGCCCGGACGGATAGGGTTTTCATCGTGTCGCCGACATTTTCATGCAGTTCAAATGGAACACATTCCAGTTCCAACTTGCCTGCTTCGATTTTTGAGAAGTCGAGAATGTCGTTAATAATGGAGAGCAGCGATTCTGCCGAGGCAAGTACCATCTCCAGATAGTCGCGCTGGTCGCCGGTTAGTTTGGTATCGAGTACGAGTTCCGTCATTCCGATGACGGCATTCATAGGCGTACGAATTTCGTGACTCATATTGGCGAGAAAGTCGCTCTTGGCCCGGTTAGCGCTGTCGGCTGCTTCTTTGGCGGCCTGGAGTGCTGCTTCTGCCTGTTTCTGTGACGTCATATCCAGCGCGAAGTAGATTGTCTCTTTGCGACTGTCTTCATCACTGAGTTGAGTCATTCCGACATAGACCGGAATTCTCGAATTGTCTTTTCGGATGTACTCCATTTCCAGTGGAGGCCGTTTGCCGGTTTCGGAGAGCAGCCGTTCTGTTTCTTCGTCGTAATGGCGATGTTCGACAGGGATGATACTTTCCCAGTTGATCCGGTCGGTATCCAAGTCCTCGCGGGAATATCCGATCATGCGCAGGAATTCATTATTTGCGGCAGTGATCTTGTCGTGCGTGTCTGTGATGACGATACCAATGATGTCCGAGTTAACAAACCGGCGGAAGCGGGCGTCGCTCTGACGGAGTGCCTTTTCTGCCTGTTTCTCCGCGGTAACATCCCAGAACATTCCTTGCGTACCGATAATATTTTGTTCAGCATCACGGACCAAACCTTTGAGGACGTGGACATAAATATGTTCGCCGTCCTGTTTAACGTGTTCTTCAATATCCTCGAGTGCTTCGCCTGATTCGACAACGTGGGAATCGTCGCGACGATATTTTTCCGCCAGCTCATCGGGGAAGAGATCGTAGTCCGTTTTGCCCGCCAGTTCTTCCCAAGTGAGATTCATCGTCAGGCAGTACAGGTTGTTTGCAAAAATGAGGTGCCCGGCCAGGTCTTTCTGGAAAACATTCAGGGGCAAACTTTCGATGAGTGACTGATACCGGGCTTCGGTCGTCCGCAATTCCTGTTCAGCCTCTTTTCGGTCGATCGCATAGCGGAGGGCGTGTTCGAGTAGTGTCGGGTCAAGTTCGGAACGCTGGATATAATCCTGGGCTCCATCATGGACTGCTTCGTTTGCGATTTCGTCGTCATCGTCTTCACTGATCACTACTATGGGTAATCGGCTCTGCGCTTTGCGGATCTCTCGAAATGGGGCGAGGACATCATCGTGCGACATTTTCAAATCGAGTAAGAGAACGTCGTACTCTGCTTCTAGGAGAACCGCCATCGCTTCATCCACGGTACGAACGGTCGCCAGTACGAATCGAACCCGACTCGAATCGGCCAGCAGATACCGGATGATTTGGGAGTCCTGCGGATCTTCACAGATCAGCAGAACATAGATTTCTCGATTACGATCCAACATAAGTGTGCGCGCCGGCGAAGAAATGGAGATAGAGAGGGGAGGTCAGCTTGGGCATTATACACCATTGGAATTCGAAACAAAATCGCGAAAACTTTTCGTTTTCTCGCTTTCAGTGATCCACTCATGGCCCGTAAAGTGAGAGACGACCTGCACAAGTCGTAGTTTTACCAAGCTTCGCAGCGTGCTGAATGGCGAAACCAGACCGGATTGCAGTGGTTTTGGTGGCATTTTTCGCTGGGGATGGACTGAATTTAGAATTTGATTGATCAATGAAAACATATCTTCTTAACTTGTGGGACTCATTTCGCGGAAGCTTCTGGTTCCGACCGACGTTGATGATCCTGTTCGCGATTGTGCTCTCGGAAGTCACCCATAGCGTGGACGTAAATCTGGCACAGAAAGATGAGGAGGTCGAATGGTTCTCGACAACTTCTGAAGCGGCCCGATCCACATTGACGGCTGTTGCAAGTGCGACGATTGCGCTTGCCGGGGTGGTCTTTTCAATCACAATCCTCAGCCTTTCCATTGCCTCGACCCAATTCGGATCCCGATTGGTGCGAAATGTCATGAGCGACAGTATCGCTGACTGGGTGATCGGGCAGTACATTGGCTCCGCTTTATTCTGTCTACTCGTCCTGAGGACCATTCGAGAACCCGAATACGTGGAGGTAGCCTTCGTTCCCCACATTGGCACGGCTGTGGGCGTCGGTTTTGGTTTAATCAGTATGTGGTTATTGATCTGGTTTATTCACCATGTCGCCACATCGATTCAGGCTCCCAATCTGGTGGAATCGGTTGCTGACGAGTTAGGGACAACCATCGAACGACTCTTCCCGGAACACATAGGGCGACCAAGGGGAGAAGAAGATGAGTCACACACGGCAGAAGAAGCACTGTCGAGACCTGAAGGAGAAACGATTGAAATCTTGTGTTCTACAGAAGGGTACATCGAAGGGATTGATGGAGACACGCTGATTTCTGAAGCATGCGAGCACAAGGGGCTGCTGAAACTCAATTGCAAACCGGGTAACTTTGTTACTTATAAAGAGACACTAGCCGAGTTTCAGAGTTACCAGTCCGGCGATGATCTTGACGAGGATGCACGGGACAGTTTGATTAAAACCATTCAGCAGGTGATCATCATCGGGCCAACCCGCACACCCCGGCAGGATATCAGCTACGCGGTTCTGCAATTGGTGGAGATCGCTGTGCGGGCTCTTTCTCCCGGAATCAATGATCCTTTCACGGCGATGGGCTGTATTGATCGGTTCAGCGGCGCACTGTGTACGCTGGCTGAACGCGATTTTCCTGAAATCATTCGTCGTGATGAAGAGGGAACACCCCGTGTTGTCTTAACCAACGTCGACCGGTTTCCAGAAATACTGAATGATGCGTTCAATATGGTTCGGCAAAATGGAATCCGCAGTGTGGCCGTCTCGATTCGGATGATCGATTCACTACTGCGTATCACGGCGCACGTTACCCGGAAACGAGATCGAGAAGCGATCAAAGTTCAGGCGATCGCACTCAAGTCTGGCTTTGATAGTCAGGGCTTTGTGGAATCAGACCGGCAGGAGTTTGACGAACGGTATCAGAAACTGATGACACTGCTAGTAGAGAAAAGTGATCATTAATAAACGCCAACAAGTCAATGGGCGTTTTTATCATTTTCATAATTGGAGTAAATCGTGATTTCAATGGAACAGCCCAGTACCGCCGCCTGACGGACAAGAGATTCTGAGATATCACATTTATAGGCATGAAAACGAGAGTTATCACCTGTACGAAAACCGAGATTTAGTACTCGTTTGGAACAGTTGTTCCATTCCTTACGAGCGTTCGAGTTGAGTTTCACAATAACGTCTAGCAGTTGCGTGATTTCCTGTTCAGCTGTGGGAGATTCTTCTTCTAAGATGCATTCCACTACTGCAAAAGACTCTCTCTCCTCATGTTCATGGTAATGCAATAGCAAACATTGACGCTCTAATTCTCTACGTAATGAGTGAAACGACTGCGGTGAATACAGATCCAAGTCTGTTGTGATGTAATCTGTTGAGTGTGGCATTGATTACTGCGTCTTCTTTGAATAGCCTTTCGGGAGCTGAGACTGTTCTTTTCGCTCTTGCTCTTTGCGTCGGCAATCGCGGCAGCGAATCGCCGTGGCCTGGATCGGTCCTTTCGCGATTTCGTAGTACCATTTCTGCTGCTCGGCGGTCCAGATTTCTTCCGAACCACAATCCTGACAGGTGAATTCAATATCTTCGTAATACAGAGGAGCTCCGTAAGAGTTGTTGGGGGCTTGCTCTTTTAAGTCTGCAGGAATGGAACCTGCGGGAATCGTGTATCCAAATCGGCGCAGCGGTTCCGTCAATCGCTGACAAATACGGGCTTCCTCTTCCCGTCGCCGCTTTCCCTCTTTTTGACGCTCCCGTTCTTCTCGACGTTCTTTGGGCGTCTTCTTCTTTTTCTCATTCATGGAGTATCAGCCATTTAGTCTGTTTTTTGGTCATTATGAATGATGACAGGTGGGCATAAGCGTAGCATTCCTTTTAAGGGACAATCGAAGTTTGCGATTGGTTCGCCACTGTCGGTTCACCGCTTGACTCTAAGAATAGATGTAATACGATGTATGAGTGTGCATTGTCTCCAGTCTTAATCTGCATTCTCCCTCCTGCAGCCTGTGACTCGATTTCCATTTTGCAGGTGAAAAAACCAAGGTCGCTTCTTATGACCAGACCTCTTTCCAGTATCCCCTTTTTGGCATTGGTTTTATTCTGCCTTACTAACGGGGTTATTTTTGCGGAGGAACCGACGGCCGCTGAACGTTCGTCGGAGGTTACAGAAATCGACCACGAGCGAGACATTGCTCCGCTCTTCGCCACTCATTGTCTCGACTGCCATGGCCCTGATCTACAGGAAAGTGAATTCCGTATTGACCGTCGCGCCTGGTTGTTGCGCGGTGGCAATTCAGGTGAGCCAGCGCTTATTCCTGGAAAGCCAGACGAGAGCCACCTGCTGCAGTTGGTGAAAAGCACCAACGAAGAAGAACAGATGCCGCCCGGTGGACCCGCATTGTCGGACCAGGAAATTGGCCTACTGTCCGCCTGGATCAAAGCTGGCGCCGTTGTACCCGGATCAGAAGCAGACGAAGAAATTAAACTGACAACCGACCATTGGTCGTTTCAACCGATCGCTGAAGTGAAGCCACCCGCAGGGATCACCAATTGGGGTGCCACCGGAATTGATCAATTCATTGGTGCGCGGCTGATGGAAAAGGGGTTGGAACCCTCCGCACCGGCAGAACGTCGGGAACTAATTCGGCGTCTTTATTTAGTCATGCTCGGTTTGCCACCCACACCCGCCGAGGTGACCTCTTTTGAACAGGATGAGCGACCTGATGCGTACGCTCGATTAGTCGAACGTGTATTGGAAAGTCCTCAGTACGGGGAACGGTGGGCGCAGCATTGGCTGGACCTGGTTCGATTCGGTGAGACTACTGGCTTCGAAACCAATCGCGAACGGCCTCATGCGTGGCGATACCGCGATTATGTGATTGCCTGTTTTAATGACGACAAACCTTACGATCAATTCATCAGAGAGCAACTCGCTGGTGATGTGCTGGACGCCGATCTAGGAACAGGCTATCTCGTCGCGGGGCCCCATGACCTGGTGAAAAGCCCCGACATCAATCTGACGTTAATGCAACGGCAGGATGAACTGGCCGATTTGATCAATACGACGGGAACCGCTTTTCTTGGACTCACCTTGGGCTGTGCCCGCTGTCATAATCATAAATTCGATCCCATCACGCAGTCGGATTATTATTCGATCCAGGCGGTATTCGCCGGTGTCGAGCATGGTGACCGGACCTTGAGGTATCCGGAAGATTCTCCTGAATCCCAGCGGATGAAAATCGTCCAACAGGAACTCAAAAAAATTGATCGTGAGCTGGCCGATAGCGGTTTGCGACAACCCGTGAATTCAAAACAGAACGTTGAAGAATTTGAAACCGTTCTAGCGTCGAGTTTACGATTCTCGATTGAAGCCACAATTGGTGGTAATGAACCCTGTCTGGATGAAATCGAGATTTTCGCCGCCGATTCAAAAGAGGCCGCCGGGAAACCTCTTGATTCCGAAACGAATGATTTAACTTTTAATACCTCGGGGACACTGCCTGGCTATGCCATCCATCAGCTCCAGCATGTTTGCGATGGCCGTGTAGGAAATCAGCATAGTTGGGTTTCGAGTGAACGGGGGAAGGGGTGGGTTCAGATTGATTTGGAACAACCCCAGTATCTGTCGAAGGTCGTTTGGGGACGTGATCGGCTGGGACAATATCGTGACCGGGTTCCTTCGCAATATAAAATTGAAGTCCAGATTCCAGGAACGGAACAATGGCAACTCGTGGCGACCTCGTTAACACGACTTCCGGGGGAAGGTTCGACCACTGATATTAGTAACGTGCAAACAGAGTCGCAGTCACAGAACCTGGCGGACTTACAGGCGATGGTTATCGAGCGACAAACTCTAAAAAGTGAGTTCGATAAGCTGAAAAGCAATCAACCTCAAGGTTATCTCGGGCGGTTTACAGAACCGGGTCCGACGCATCGACTGTATCGAGGCGATCCGATGGCTAAGCGAGAAGAAGTTGTCCCCGATACTATTGAAGTACTGGGAACGCTCGGTCTGGAAAAAGAAACCAATGAATCGGAACGACGGGTAAAGTTGGCAGATTGGATTGTCAGTTCGGACAATCCGTTGACCTCCCGCGTGATAGTTAATCGGTTATGGCAGTTTCATTTCGGAACGGGAATCGTCGATACACCGAGTGATTTCGGTGGTAACGGAACTTTGCCGACGCATCCCGAGTTGCTGGATTGGCTCGCTAATGAACTACGCTCGAATAACTGGTCGCTTAAGCATATCCATCGTCTGATTCTGACTTCCCAAACATTTCAGCAATCGAGTCACCCTGTGGCGAAAGGACTCGAAGTGGATGCGGCGGCTCGTTATCTCTGGCGTTTTCCTCCTCGACGGTTGGCGGCGGAAGTGATACGAGATCAGATACTGGCCGTTTCGGATGTTCTCAATCTTGAACAGGGAGGCCCGGGATTCAGTGCATTTGCGGTCGACTTTGAAAACGTGCGACACTATCACCCCAAACAGAACTATGGTCCCGAAGACTGGCGACGCATGATTTACATGACCAAAGTTCGACAGGAAAAAGATTCCGTCTTTGGTTTGTTTGATTGTCCCGACGCCAGCCAGGTCGTGGCGAAACGAAGCCGATCGACTACGCCGCTGCAAGCCCTCAACTTGTATAACAGCCGGTTCGTCCTGCAACAGGCGGATCTGTTCAGTCAACGACTTCGGCGAGAGGCTCCGGATTCTGTCGACAACCAGATTCAGTTGGCATTTAAGTTGGCCTACAACCGGCCCATTGAGGCAATAGAACTGAGCCGCAGCAAACAGTTCGTCGAAGAGCAGGGGCTGGTAGCAATGTGCCGTGCAATCTTTAATTCGAACGAATTCCTGTTTATTCCGTAAGAACGAGTCCAGTCTTCCACCAAGGAAATCAATATGTCAAATCAACCGACTCGCTGGACGAATCAGCTACTCAACCGACGTGCATTTCTCGGCAACTCGGCGACGGGGCTCAGTAGTATCGCGCTCGCACAGATGCTGGGTTCGGCTGGTTTGCTTTCCGCTTCCGAGAAAACACCAATCCGGCCTGAAATCGATCCAGCCAACCCCCATGCTCGGCGAGACGGACATTATCCGGCAAAAGCGAAAAACGTGATCGTCATTTTCTGCTCTGGTGCGATCAGTCATCTCGATACGTTCGATTACAAACCCGACCTGATCAAGCACCACGGTAAGCCGATGCCGGGCGGGGATAAGTTGATCACGTTTCAGGGAGAGCAGGGGGACTTGGTCCAGTCGCCCTGGAAATTCAAACCACGCGGGCAGTCGGGAAAAATGGTGACGGATCTGGTGCCTCATATGGCTGAGTTAGCGGATGATCTCTGTTTTGTTCATTCAATGACCAGCAAAACAAACACACACGGACCCGGTGAAAACTTCATGTCTACTGGCAATACGCTTGATGGCTTTCCCAGCATGGGAGCCTGGGTGACGTACGCTCTGGGTAGCGAAACGGCCGACCTGCCCGCCTATGTCGCTATTCCCGATCCGCGGGGTACACCGCAGTCGAGTGTGAATAACTGGGGGCCCGGTTTTCTTCCGGCCGCTTTCCAAGGAACCGATTTCAACGCGTCAAACCCAATTCGAAATCTCTCCCGACCGGCAGCGATCGACGCGGTCGCCGATAAATCGACGCGGGATTACCTTCGCTTCCTGAACGAATCGCATCAAGCCCGTTACCCCCAGGACTCTGAACTCGCCGCACGAATTGCCAGTTACGAACTGGCAGCGCGCATGCAACTTTCCGTTCCGGAAGTAAGCGATCTCAATTCGGAGCCAGATCACATTCTGAAAATGTACGGGGCAGATGATACCGAGAATACCTTGAAAGCAGGTTTCGCCCGGAACTGCATTCTGGCTCGTCGGTTGGTGGAGAAGGGGGTGCGATTTGTGCAACTCTTTAACGGCGCTTATCAAACAGGAGGAGAAGGGGTCAGTAACTGGGACGGACATAAGAAAATTGAAGAGCAATATGCGGTGCACGGGCCGGTACTCGATCAACCAGCCGCCGCGCTCGTCAAAGATCTCAAACAACGCGGATTGCTGGAAGACACGCTTGTTCTCTTCTGCACCGAGTTCGGTCGGATGCCCACCTTCCAGAAAGGGGCCAGCGGTCGCGACCACAATCCGAGCGGCTTCACCTGCTGGCTTGCCGGAGCGGGAGTCAAGAAAGGCTTCAGCTACGGCGCAACCGACGAATTCGGTTACAAAGCAGTCGACAATCCGACGACGGTCTACGACCTCCATGCGACCGTTCTGCACCTGCTCGGATTAGACCATGAACGCCTGACCTATTACTACAACGGCTTCGAACGGCGACTCACGGACGTGCATGGGCATGTGATTAAGGATGTGCTGGCTTAGTGGAAACACGTTCGGTTGATTTGAGATTTATTCGGAATGCCTCAGAGCCACATCCACCGCGCGTAAAAAAATCTCCGTGGGCAGTGACGGAGATCGGTGTGCGGGTGGGGAGGCGGGGTTGTCAGCCTCCGAATAAGTCCCGGAATTGGTTCTGATTTACTCGCCTCGTAGCCGAAGTTCCCTGTCGGAGAAGACGGGGGAACTGATCAATGGGCGCGAGGTTGGCGGGGACGGGCTTCATTGACTTTAAGACTTCGACCGTCCATATCGAATCCGTCCATTGCTTCGATGGCTTCTTTGCCTCCAGTTTCCATTTCGACGAAACCGTAACCACGGCTGCGACCGGTTTCGCGGTCCATAATGACAGCGGCTCGAATCACTTCGCCGTACTCGGAAAAAGCGTCTTTCAAGTCGTCACTATTCGTCTTGTAGGGCAGATTACCTACATACAAATTCAAACTCATATCGGTCCTAACAATTTGAGATCAACGCAGACTCTTGGGAGGAGTCATTAAGAGGATAGACAGAAGTCATCACCCGGTTTGACTCGTCCGTACTCGTTATTCACTCGGTTCAATAATCGTACTGGGAGTCACTGACAATACTGCCCGTCAGCAGGCTCTCTTCTGATCAATTGAATGCAGGTCCGAAGCAATCAGAGTAAAACTCTTTATCAAGGCGAAACCAAGACCGCTTACCGAATCGGAAAGCGGAGTGAGGAACAGAGGACGTCGGTCGGGTAACCACTCTGTGTGGGGTACATTCCCCACATACTGACTTTTATCGTACACTAAAAAAATTAAGCTGTTAACGAATTTTCATGGTCACCTAGATTTTTAAGCAATCCGACATAGACTGCCATATAAGGTTATGGGGGCCATTTCTCCTCTGTCTCCATAGGCTGGCGGAAGAGCGATTGTTTGTTAACGCAAGTCGATTGCGAAAACAAAGTTGGATTGACCTGTCGGCGAAAATCCCTATGGTACGCGGGATTTGTCTTTAATCCGTATCTTCATAACTGGAGCCAATTCGTGGGCATAGATGAGAGCAGGATGCTTTTCCATCGGACGCGATGATGGCGGAGGCGAGCGACTTTCGCCTCACGATACCTTTTAAGAAGTCTGACAAGGATGTCCGCGTTCGCGTTATTTCACAGACGGCGACGCATCGTATTCGGAATCGTGCTGATTCTGGTGTGCGTTTGCGGAGTGTCGGGGTGCGCGACGAGCAGGCTGGTCAAAGTCCGGACAGTTCCGCAAAACCCCCTTTCGGAGAAACTGAAACTCTCCGCCTGGCGCGGTCCCAAACCGAGTGAACGTACGGTACAAACACTGAGGCGATACGACCTGACCGAATCCGGTGGCGATCCCAGCCCCGAGGCACTTCAGGGGTTGATGGAGTATTACCGAAAGACGCCCAGCCATGAGACTTGTTACGCGATTTCCGAGCTGAGTTATCTCGCCGGGAAAGACCTCGAACGGTCTCATAACCAGGCGGCGATGCAGCATTATTTCAACTGCGTGCTTTATTCGTACGAGTATCTGTTTCATCCTCGTTTCGCCGATTCGGCAAATCCGTATGACCCCCAGTTTCGGGGAGCCTGTGATCTCTACAATGTGTCGCTCGAGGCGGGACTGCGTCAAATTCAGAAGGCAGGCCAGTTAAAGCCAGGGTTCCGAAAAATCGATATGGTGGGCGGACGTGAAGTCGAGTTCTCCATTCGATCTGAAGGATTGAACTGGCGCGATCAGGAATTTGATCAATTCAAGTTTGTTTCTGATTACCAACTGACAGGCCTGACTAATAAATATCGCACACATGGACTCGGCGTCCCCATGATCGCCGTTCGCTCCAGTAAATCGAGCGGAGCTCTCCAGGACAAATATTACGCACCTAATCTCAGTTTCCCGATCACTGCCTTTCTCCGATTGAAGAAAGATGAGTCGAATCCCAACGCCCCCTTACAAGCGGAGTTGGAATTGAAAGATCCGCTGGAGCAAACCCGCATTCAGGTAGCGAACTATGAAATTCCTCTCGAAAGCGATATCAGTACGCCGCTCGCCTATTTTCTCGACAGCCCGAAGTTGAAACATCTTGATACCTACGGCCTCGTCTGGGCAGACAAAGCGAAGGAAATTTCGGGCCTGTATATGGTTCAACCTTATCAACCAGGCAAGATTCCGGTGTTGATGGTTCATGGTCTCTGGTCGAGCCCGATGACCTGGATGGAAATGATGAACGACCTGCGCGGAGTTCCCGAAATCCGCGATCGATATCAGTTTCTGTTCTACCTGTACCCCAGTGGTCAACCTTTCTGGGAGACGACGGCCGATCTTCGCGACAATCTGCAGGAATTGCGAACGACTTTCGCGCACATGGATCAAGAGCATGAACTCGATGAGATGGTGGTGGTCGGGCACAGCATGGGGGGATTGGTTTCTCGTATGTTGACCTCCCATGGCGGGGATGTCTATTGGAACAAAATCAGTGAAAAGCCAATTCAGCAAGTTGGCGGTTCCGAGGAATCTCAAGCTCAGTTGAAACGACTGTTCTATTTTGAACCAGAACAATCGATCAAACGGGTGGTAACCATTGGTAGTCCAAATCAGGGATCGGGTTTAGCAAATAACTTCACCCAATGGTTGGGGCGCAAGTTGATTTCGCTGCCAGGGCATACGATGGAAGCTGGGATGAGTATCCTGACGCTTGATCCCTCCGGTTTACTGAACGAGATATCATCGGCGACGAGCATCGATTCTCTGTCACCGAAGTCTCCGATCCTACAGGCGAATTTTGAATCGAAAAAAGCCGAATGGGTGCGGTATCACAACGTGGTGGGGATCACCTCTGATAAACCTCTCGAACAGAATTCCGATGGCGTTGTCCCATACTTGAGTGCTCATTTGGATTCCGTCGAGTCCGAAGTTGTCGTACACGCGGAGCATAGTAAACTTCATCGTCATCCGAAAACCGTCCTCGAAGTTCAACGAATTCTGCTGGATCACCTTCAGCAGGTCGACGCAACTTCCCATTCCGATGTGATTCACGCTGGACAGCGCGAGGATCAACTGGGTGGTGCGAACCAGGGGCATTCGCTGCCACGACGACAAGTTGAATCGCCCGAGTTCGAACCGCAACAAACAGTGCAGTCCGAGATGAAATGGACACCCCCATCGTCGGCCCGCCTCCAGCGAGCCCCCGTAATTGATCAGGGGGAATGGAGTCCAGCGGGGAAATCTCTCGCCCCTTAATCGAGTGGTGCTTTTCTGCTTTTGGGCGAGCAGGAAGATAACTTGCCCTGTTCCTCGTGTGACAAACCGATAATATTGTCGGCAGACGAACCTTCCTAGTTTACGATTAACAGTTCTTATTGAGTGATCACTCCCCCGGAGTGATTGTGCTACAGTTCGAATGTGAACTGCCTCCTTAAATGGCGAATGAAAAACTGCGTCGGCAGATTGTCTTTGAAGCTGCCCGAATGATGTACCACCGGCAGGAAAAAGAGTATTACCGGGCCAAAATGAAAGCGGCTCGTAAAATCTGTCAGGGATGGGTGAAACCGTCCGAACTGCCCAGCAATGCCGAAATTCGGTTCGAGATACAACGCTTTACCACTATCTACGAAGCGGATGGTCATCAGGATAAATTACAGGAGATGCGAATCGAGGCACTCCGGTTTCTCCGACTGCTACGTGGATTCAAACCACGCGCAATCGGCAGTACGCTCACGGGCCATATTCGCAAAGGTTCCGATGTCGATATCCACGTATTCGCCGCGTCGACCTCTTCTGTGACGACTTGCCTCGATCAAGAGGGCATGGAATTCACCGTCGAGCAGAAACATGTTCGGAAGAACGGGGAAGAACAAACCTTCGTGCACATCCATGTGGAGGAGCGGTATCCCGTCGAACTGACGATTTATCCGTCCGACAAAGCCCAATACGTTTTCAAGTCTTCCATTACGGGAAAGGCGATGGAACGCGCCTCGCTATCCGAGTTTGAACAGTTCCTCCAGACGCAATACCCCGAATTGAAACTGGATGAGGCTGTCGAAGAAGCCGAGGACCGACTGGATCGTTTTCAGGTTTATGCCTCGCTACTGTTCCCGCTTGGTCAAGTCAAGCAGAGCCGGAAGTACCACCCGGAAGGGGACGCTCTGTATCACAGTTTGCAGGTCTACGATCTGATGTGCGACGAAGTCCCTTACGACGAGGAAATGCTACTCGCGGCCTTATTGCATGATGTCGGAAAGGGAATTGATCCGCTGGACCATGTGCAGACAGGGCTCGAAGCTCTTTCCGGGTTTATCACCGAACGAACCCACTGGTTGATCGAGCACCACATGGAAGCACACAAGATGGCGGATGGAACAATCGGAATGCGGGCCCGGCGTCGGTTAAAGGAATCGGAATACTACGAAGACCTGATACTCCTCGGTGAATGCGATCGCGGCGGCCGAGAAAAAGGTGTCGAAGTCCCAGAAGTAGAGGAAGCTCTCGATTACATTCGGAGTTTGTTGTAGTGCTCTAACATTCCATTAGTTGTCAGGCCGCGAACAAGTTGAATTTGCACCATAAAGGCACTAAGGGCACTAACAGTTTAAAAGAGATACAGGCTGGCCTCCGATTCACCACGGATCGAAAACGAACGATTTCTTACCAACTTGATTCTTTGTGGTTTCTTTGTTTCTTTGTTTCTTTGTTTCTTTGTTTCTTTGTGCCTTCGTGGTTTTGAATAGCTCCCCGGGATCTATGGATAACTACCAGCTGGCGGGAGTGAAAGCACGAAGAAGCCGGGCTGGTGTTCATCAGCTGCCTGAACGGACGATGTTGGTGAGAGTCGTTTCCCGAGTTTAGTCATATATTTTTGAATATGATCTTCCGCTACGTAAAAACGTCCGCTAAAACAGGTCAACCTGATCCCTTTTAAGTATTCGCCCCTTCAGTTGATCAGGATACCCGGAGATTAGCAGTCGAGTTCGGACGCACTCCGGAAGGCTTACCCAGCGCAATATAGGGAAGCATCTGCTCCTTCCGACGGACCTCAGGCCTTTCGGAAACGGATCGAAACACACGGCGACCACGCGAGATGAACCCCGGTGGTATTCTTCTTGTCCAGAAGGATACTCCAGCAGCGCTCCCGTACTGCACCCTTTAACCAGATAATTTCAGAATGAACCAAGACTGTTCCAATTCGACCTTCCCGGAAACCTGTCCCACCGAGTCTTCCTTGCCGGAGAATACCGGTTCATCGGTGACTTGCGCAAATTCAGACGGCGAAATGTCCTCAGTGAAAACTCTCTCGTCGGGAAATTTTGATCTGAATTCGAACCACGAAGAATCCCCCCGACCTTCTTTCAAATTCTGGGGCGGAAGTATCCTCGGCCTGGCCGCGTTGGCGATGTTCATGTCGGGACCGGGCCAGTCGTATTCGGTTGCCATCTTTATCGATCCGATGTTGAAAAGCCTGGACTTATCAAACAGCTTTTTTGCAGGTTGGTTTATCAGCGATGCTTCCCGCGCGAGCGGAACGTTAGACCGCACGATTTACTCTGCCGCCTATACACTCGCCACTCTGGTCGGTGGGTTCTGCCTTCCCTTCATGGGGCGAGGGCTGGATAAATATGGAGCCCGGGTAATGCTGCCACTGGTTGCAGTTCTCCTGGGCATCTCCTGCTACTCCATGTCGCTCGTGACCAGCTTTGTTGGTCTCTGTTTGGGATTCACGGCGATTCGGTGTCTGGGGCAGGGGACTTTGACTCTCATCTCCACCTGGATGGTTAGTGAATGGTTCGCTCGACGACGGGGTATCGCGACTGGTTTGATCAGCGTCGGTGGTACTTTGTCCGTTCTCTTTTTCCCTCAACTGAATCGTTTCGTGATTGAACGATTCGACTGGCAAACCGGTTGGCTGGTTTGCGGAGGGATTGTCGTTTTATCATTGGTTGTTCCCAGTCTCTTTCTGGTTCGGAACCGTCCAGAGGATATCGGTTTATACCCTGACGGCGCTCCCGGCCCAGTTGCCGCAGAGGAAGCCCGCGTTAACCAGGAAATCAAAAAACCGGAACCACAATTGTTACTTCCCGATGAAGAATCATTCGAATTAGGGGAGGCGATCCGTTCTCCAGAGTTCTGGAAAGTGACGATGGTCATCAGCGTCAGCGCCATGCTGGGAACGGGTCTCATTTTCCATCAGCTTTCGATGCTGGAAGAACGAAATATTTCCGCTCTGTGGGCGGTGAACCTGATCGGGTTTCAAGCAATTATGGCGACTGTAGCCAGTCTGGTCGCGGGTTACATGTGTGATAAAAATATGATCCGAGCAGCACTCATTACGTCGATGGTTGCATTGACGGTCAGTGTTCTTGTTCTGTTAATCATGCCCGTGGCCTGGTTCGCGATCATCTACTCGGGCTGTCTCGGTTTTCAAGGTGGAACACTTCGCAGCGCAGGGACGGTTGTCTGGCCGAACTATTTTGGAAGGTTGCATCAGGGGTCCGTCAGGGGAATGGCACTGTCGATCCAGATTTACGCCGCCGCCCTGGGTACGCTTCCGCTGGCCTTCTCCAAAGACTTCTTTGGAACCTACCAGTACGGATTGATCTTCTTTCTGGTGCTCCCCTTGTTCGCCGGGATCTGGGTTTCCACGTTGAAACGACCAGCCCGAAACACAGTCGAAGCGTAAACGGATTCTTCGCAGCAGACTCGCCGCGGTTTTAGTCGTTGAGATTAACGGCACCGTGGACGTTCTGAGCGGAGCCGATGATACCGGTAGAGCCGAGTTCGTTCTGTAGCAGACGGGTGAGGTCAGCTTCGTCGGTGATAGGGATCATGAAGAGATCCTCTAGATAGTCCCCTTCTAACGAACTGAGCAGATAAATCCGCGCCCAGTCGAGGGCACGCGCCAGTTGTGACGCGGGGATCACATCCTCCGGCATCGTCTCCCGAAGAGAACGCATCGCATCCGTAGGGAATTCACTCCGGGCTATCTGGTTAATTCCGTTTCCAGCTGGTTCCTGCAATTGGGAGAGGACAATGATGCGACCCTCATGCTCGACCAGCTTACGCCCCGTTTCAATCGCTGCACAGACTTCTCGCCAACCATGCTGGCCCGTTCCCGATGTATCAACGGACACAACAACCGTTTCCAGTCGATCGGGGATTTGAACTGTCCAGTTTTGTTCGAGATGTTCCTTGCCCCGCCGCATAACCGATTCGGGGGCACCGGCCAGCACATGAGACACGCCACCTTGTTCGGACGCGATAACCTGCAAGGTAATTTGAATTCCGAGCAACCAGCCGATTTCTTCGACGAGTTGATGTAACTGTCGTTCGTCTTCCGGTTCGAGTTCAACATTCGCCTGACCGTGGGACTTCTTAATGTCCTCCTCGGACGACATTCCCGGATAGAGCGTGCTGAAGTTGCCTTTGTAACCAAGCAGGGGGGCGAAAGCGATTTGTCCAATCGGAAAAATAAAATCGGCTTCGATAATCGCCGGGTCAAGATAGATGCGGTCCGAGGTGCTGCTGGATGCGAGGTACGAACCTCCATTCGGCAGCGAGGCATCATGTTCGACGACTTTGATCTCGGCACCGCATTGCTCTTGAAGATGCTTCTGCAACTGTTCAATCAGCAGACTACTACTGTGAGCAGGGAGCAGAACGGTGATTTGTTCTGGCTTCACCCCTTTGTGCAGAGCGATCTCGCAAACCGTCTCTACGAGCGTAGCCGCTTCCGGTGTTTCGGGATCGAGGACGATCACCATCCGGTCGTCGGGAATCATACATCGGGAGAAAGGAGGGAAATCGAGTGGTTCTTCCAAGGCTTCCCGAACGCGGGATTTGAGGTCGTCGCAGCGCGGAGGGGCTCTAAACGTGGAAATTACGTTCTCTTCCGGAATCTCTAACCGGATGTTCCCGGTGGTTCCGTATTGCAGTTCAAACGTCATTTTCCCATTTTTTTTCACGGTTTGATTCTTCAGGTCGAATTCTGTTGGTTGGATACTGCTTCAAAGTCCGCAGAGAAAGGAGTACAATGCAGCCCACAGGAATCCTGCTCAGAGAAATCCTGTGTAAGGTCGCCGAACTATAGGAACGGCACCTCCGGGATGCCATATTGAATGGTCGTCCCGGATAACTATTTCAAGGAATCCATTTTAGGCGATCATCTCACTGGAAAATAGACCAGCCTCGCTTTCTCTTCTTTCCCATACCGGTTTCGCACATGCACGAAGATGACGATTTAATGCTCCGCATCCAAAGCGGCGAAACCGATGCGTACGAAACGCTGGTACAGAAGTATCAACCGCAGTTGATAGGTTTCTTTTATCGCAACATTCGCGATTCGCAGATGGCGGAAGATCTCTCGCAGGACACGATGCTGCGAATATACGATCAAGCGTGGGATTATCTTCCCCGGGGGAAGTTTCGCGGCTGGATGTATCGCATCGCCCGGAACCTGATGATCGACAGTATTCGCAGACAATCGCGCGACGCTTTGGTGCATGCCTACAAGGGTAAAAAAGAGGACGAAGACGATGGCCTCGCTCGCATACGGGATGAAATCCTCTCTCCGCAGGACCGGGCGCATCAGGCGGAATTATCCGAGTTGGTCGACAGCCTGCTCCAGGAAATACCCGACGAACAACGATTGACCTTCACCTTACATCATTATTCCCAGCTCAGTTTGCCGGAAGTGGCTGAAATTATGGAGTCGGCGCTTCCGACGACCAAAAGCCGTCTAAGGTTGGCGCGAGAAAAGCTACAGGAAAAATTGAAAGAACGAGGAATCGACGCTTCGCACAGCACATCGGATTCCTGAATAAAATCGCCTGAGTAATTCAGAACGAATAAATGAGGCTGAGAAGGATTTTCAGGAGGCTGTTCGGACTGGAGCCCACAAGTTGTACGACCTATTTTGTAAATAACCTTTCATTCGCTGAATTACGGCGAATGAGGGAATCCACTGACTTTTTCACCGGGATTTTAATACTCAATTCAAAAAAAAGAAAAAGACCATGATCCTCCGGGAGAAACGGGGCGTATTCCCTGCTGTGGGCCGACGGTGGTCGCACCACCTGTTTTTCCTCCAGGGGTCTGTTCTCAGACCGTTTCCTGGAATCCATCCGGATGAACGATGGCTGCGTGCTCTGTTTAATTAGTATATTTAATTAGATTGATACCGACACAAATCCATTTTCATGACGGTCCGGAGACTTTCTGGTTTTTTCCCTTTCAAGGAATTGAGACGGATCATTCCAACTGATGGCCACTCACTGATGGCCGAACGGGTGTAAACATGACTTATTTCAGTCGTTTAACTGATATTGTATCCTGCAATCTTTCTGAAATTCTGGCTTCCAAAGAAGACCCCGGCAAAGCGCTGGAAGTGATCATTCTGGAAATGAAGGAGGGAGTGGCTGGTGCCGAGCGCGCCGTCAAAAACTCCCAGCGGCAGGAAGAACGAATTCTGTCCGAACTCGATACCTACCGGGGCGAGTTAGCAACATGGCTGGCCGAAGCGCGAGACGCTCTTCAACAGGGCAACGAAGAATCGGCCCGTAAAGCACTCCATCGCAAACAGGAAATGGAAGATGTGGTCGCCGGGCTGGAGCAGCAGCATAAAGCGGCTCAGGCGACGGTCAAACATCTAACGACCACCTTCCGCGCTGTGGAAGGGCGACTGAACGAAGCCCTGCGTAAACAGGCTCAGTTGCAGGGAGAGTCCGTAGCCGATGTCGCGACTTCGTCCGTGGGAACCCCTCCATCGTCGCTCGATGTCGAACGGAACAAGAGCATTGAAGACGAACTGGAAAACCTGAAAAAAGAACTCGGGATGTAACAGATTGCACTCCGTTCATTAGCGAACGAACCAGCGCATGGCATGTTTGGATTCTGACTTCACGAATTCCTGCGTGAGTGGATCCAGCAATTGGCGAGCCAGGAATCCATCGGTACGAGGCATTAACCAGCCGCAGTCCCAATTGCGAGAAGCATACTGCAAGGGTATGTTCGGCAGAACCCGGACGAGGGGATGGCTGCCTGCCGAGAAGATGCGGGTTTGGGTGTGATAGTAACCGGGGCCAAGCTGAATGAAGACTTCGTGCGGCAGGGAGGAATCGTCCCGGGAGAGATCTTCGCAGAGGTTAGTGATTCCGACCTTAAGTTCACAACCGGTGCGAAAAGAATCAGCGAATTCATCCAGCGAACCACTCAGGACTTTCCCATTTTCATCGTGATGCAGCAACTCGCGCCAGTCGTCACGGACGCAGAACCGATATTCACCGAAGTCGTAAATGAAGTTATGCGAAGGTCCACGGGTTCCGGCATCCCAGTTATCCAGCGCATGGTACTTGGGCATATTCGCCGGTACTTCCAGCGGACTTGGCCCCGGTTTACCTGTTACCGGTTCTTTATCGAGATACGGACGCGCAATCGCCTGTTGCCCATTCTGGTTGTACATAAAGAACGACATCGAAGGGCGAGGGCCAAAACCGTAGGGAGGTTCAATCGGTTGACGTAATGTCATGATCCCGGCGGACCAGCGATTGTCGATCAGATAAGTCACCCGGAACTCAGAAACTTCTTCAACAAGTTCGTCGTTTTCGGCACCGGGGACCAAGTGTTCGTTATGCCGAAATTCGGTGTAGATACGAAGGTCGGCACCCCGGCGAATGGCGACGTTCAGCTTGTCCGTCGAACCCGCAATCGGTTCTCGCTTTTCATTCAATGTCAGAACTGATTGCCATGAGGAAGGTGCCATGAAGGACTTTCTAGAGCGTGTCTTCGAAAACCGGAGCGGATACCGGCGGCTCAAAAAAAGTTTTCACTCGTTTTTTGCACTGACCAGCCGCCACTGTTATTTAAACGAGATTTGGTACAACCCCAAGTTCAATCAAACAGCATTCCGCCAGCTTGGTCTAGAATGGCTTTTGGGTTCCAGGCAACTTCCCATAGGTGGCCGTCGATGTCCGCGAAGTAACCGCTGTGTCCACCCCAGAAAACATCCTGCGCGGGTTTCACGATGTTTCCGCCCGCAGACTCGGCGAGCTTAAGGATTTCAGAAACTTCTTCTTTAGAGCGGACATTGTGCGCGATAGTCACACCACGAAAGCCGGTTCCTTCGGCGGGGACGGACGCATCTTCCGCAAGTTTGTCCCACGGATACAAACTGAGAACCAGGTTACTCAGATTGAAAAACGCGATGTTTTCGTTGCTGGAGGAAGCGAGCGAAAATCCCAGCCCCTGTTCGTAGAACTCAACAGATTTCTTCAGATCGTGGACACCCAGTCCGAGCATACTGACGCGTGGTTCCATGGAAGATTCTCCAGATGGTGGATAGTGAGTAGAGCTGAATTCAACGACCGTAATAAACTTCAGCGGACAAACCCGTCGAGTTTTCAACCTGCGTCGCAATTTCGTCGACCTTTGCGTCAGCCAGAGGCGTGACATAACTTTCCGTCGTCTGGCGAGCGATCGTGTAGACCTGCACCAGTTTGATTTGTCCACCCGCGTCCTTGATCTCATTGAGCCGGTCGCAATAGGCGGCGATCTCTGCTGGAGTGGGGGGCTCGTCGTGGACATTCATAAACAGCGATTGAATGACCAGCGGGCGGACCTGCGCGGCGGCAGCGATGTTGTCTAGTACCTGTTGGAATTTGATACGCGACCGGTCGATCAGTTCGTAATATTCCTGCGTACCCGCATCGAGCTTCGCCCAGACTTCACCATTGTTTTTGTCGAGGACTTCCAGTCCGCGTTGCACAACTGGGCGATGAAACATGCTGGCGTTGGTGATGAGGACCATCTTGCAATCGTCCAGATCATGTTCGGCTTTGATATCGGCCGCCAGTTGCATCAGCTCATCGAAGTTCTTGTAAGTTGTCGGTTCCCCGTCACCAGAGAAGGCGACATCGTTCAACCTCCGAAGTCCCGCCGGGACTTCCTGAAACTTCTCTTCTTTAAAGAGGTCACCCGATTTGACGAATTCGAACATATGCTCTAGTTCCACCAGTAATTGATCGAGACCCACGAACCTTGTTTCCGATTCGCTGCGGCGATCAACCTGACAGTAGATGCAATCAAAATTGCAAATCTTATCCGGGTTCAAGTTCACCCCAATTGAGATCCCTTTACTTCGTCGGGACAGTACCGGGTAGACGAACTTATTCTGCTGCCAGGAACGCGAATGATCCTGATACAGATTGAGAGAAGAATCACTCATGATATTCGGCTCCTTTCTGGCTGAGTTGTGGGTTTTATTTTCAACACGAAGGCACGAAGACACAAAGGGGTTAATGAGCTATTCGATGTATGTCCTGTTTAATTCGCGGTACGTTGAAATTAATAATGAATCCAAGCCGCAAGCGGGTTAATCTCAAGTAAATCAGGAGTTGAGCCTTGTGAACTGTAAGTACTGTTTCGACCGCTTTCAACTCGAGGACAATCGAGTTGTCCACTAGCATGTCGAGCCGTAATCCCGATTCTAAATTTAAGTTTTAGTAAACAACCGGAAATGGGACTTCTTGTGCAAAGCTAATGTTTCGCAATGAAAGTTCATGACAAAGACAGGCTTGGTAAACAGATTCCAATAATCCCGGTCCAAGTTCTTTATGGACTTGAGAACAGGAATCCACAATAGCCGTCGCGAGGGTTTCTAAGTGCTCAGGCATCGGGACAAAGTGCTCAGGCATCGGGACAAAGTCTGATGTATTCATCTTTGTGTCTTCGTGCCTTCGTGTTGAAAAAAACTCTCAATCAAAATGAAAGTTCTAGAACCTGGCTCTGCTTACCATGCCAGAGGGCTTTTCCATGCGGTTTTCAGTTCGTAGAGATCGGCATCGATGATGGCTTTGCCTGATTTTCCTTTGATGATCACCTGGTTATTGTTGGTCACTTCACCCAGAACAACCAGTGGCAAATCTTCGAAGTGGGCTTCGAAGGCTTCGGCCTGTTGGGGGATGACTTCGACTACGAAGCGGGTGTTACTTTCAGAGAAGAGGGCGACCGCCTCCGAAAGTTCGCATTGAGCGAGCAATTTCGAAAGGTCGACATCAATTCCCAGTTCTCCCGCGAAAGACATTTCCGCGAGAGCGACGGCGAGTCCACCTTCGCTTAAATCGTGACAGCTACGAATCGTTCCGTTCATGATCGCGTCGTGCAGTTCCTGAAAGATCAACGGGGCCTGAACCAGGTCGACCTGGGGGACCTGGCCACCGGACTTGCCAGTGACTTTCAGATAATGGCTTCCGGCCATTTCCTCTTTAGTATTGCCGATCAGATAGAGTCGGTTGCCCGCCTCCTTGAGGTCCATGGTAAGTGATTTCTTGACGTCGGGAATTTGTCCTAAGGCACTGATCAACAGAGTCGATGGAATGGCGACTGTTTTTTGTTCGCCCGATTCAGTCAGGTAGGAGAACTCGTTGTTCAAGCTGTCTTTACCGCTGACGAAGGGGGTGCCGAAGGCCTGAGCAACTTCCTGGCAGGCGAGGGCGGCACGGACCAGGCTTCCCAGTACTTCCGGTTTCTCGCAGTTGCCCCAGCAGAAGTTGTCGAGAATCGCGATACGACTCGGGTCGGCACCTACAGCGACACAATTTCGAACCGCTTCATCAATGGCCGAGGCAGCCATCCAGTATGGGTCAAAATCGCCGAATTCGGGATTCATACCATTGGAGATGACCAGTCCACGAGAGCTGGTCAGGTCAGGTCGCACGACGGCGGCATCGGCAGGGCCATCGGACTGAGCACCCACAAGTGGTTTCACCACGCTGCCTGCCTGGACTTCATGGTCGTACTGGCGAATGATCCATTCTTTACTACAGACGTTGAGCGAACCCAGGATCGCTTTCAGTTCCTCGTTAAAAGAAGCTTGGTCCGTCAGTTCGACAGGACTGCTGGCGGGGGGCTGATAATTTGCTTCCCGAATAACGGGGGGCCGACCGTCGTGAAGAAATTCCATACTGACGTCCCCGACGATCTGGTCTTCGTATTTCAGGACCAGATGTTTGGTGTCAGTGAATTTTCCGATGATGGTCGCTTCCACACCCTCTGCGGCACAAAGCGCCTCGAAGGCTTCCCAGCTCATGGGGGGAACCGCAAGGACCATCCGTTCCTGTGCTTCGGAAATCCAGATTTCGTGATAAGCCAAGCCGGAGTATTTGAGAGGACACTTTTCAAGCCAGACTTCGGCACCCGTCTTCTCGCCCATTTCACCCACGGCACTGCTGAAGCCACCCGCTCCGCAGTCGGTCAGGGCGCTGTAGAGATTTCGGTCGCGGGCTTCGAGAATGACGTCGTGCATCATCTTTTCGGTGATGGCGTTCCCAATTTGTACCGCTCCACCGGAGAGGCTTTCGCTCTCTTCGGTTAGTTCGGCAGAAGAGAATGTGGCTCCGTGAATACCATCGCGGCCCGTTCGGCCACCGACGGCGACGATGTAGTCACCGGGGGACATATTGCCAAAGCATTTGTCTGTGGGGATCATCGCGACGTTGCCACAATAGACGAGCGGGTTACCGAGGTAGCGGTCGTCGAAGAACACCGAGCCGTTAACGGTCGGAATGCCCATACGGTTTCCATAATCGCGAACCCCCGCGACAACCCCTTCCATGACGGCTTTGGGGTGCAGCGTCCCTGGAGGCAAATCGCTGTAAGCAGTTTTCGGATCGGCAAAGCAGAAGACGTCGGTGTTACAAACTGGCTTCGCGCCCAGTCCGGTTCCCAGCGGATCGCGGATGACGCCACCCATACCGGTATTCGCTCCACCGTAAGGTTCCAGAGCAGAAGGGTGGTTATGTGTTTCGACTTTAATACAGACATTCTGTTTTTCGTCGAACTTCACGATCCCGGCGTTGTCGGAAAAGACGCTGACGCACCAGTCGTCGTCGCCCAGTTCTTTCCGGATATTGACCGTGGCTGCGAAGATCGTTTCTTTCAGCATGTTTTCAAAGTGGAGATCGCGACTTTCGTCGACGTAGTGAATGCGGCCCGCCAAGGTTTTGTGCGAGCAATGTTCGCTCCAGGTTTGGGCAACCGTTTCGAGTTCGATGTCGGTAGGGTCGCGGTCCAGTTCCTGGAATTGTTTCTGAATCGTCTGCATTTCGACGAGGCTCAGATAAAGTTGCCCCTCTTTTGCCAGCTTTTCGAGATCACTGTCCGACATGGTGCGAATGGGTACGGTGATCAGTTCGAATTCGTAATCACTTCCCAAACCGATCGTGGTGAGTTGCAGTGGCCCTTCGACAATTTGCTCGATGGCGTCGTTGGCCAGGACTCGTTTTGAGACGAGTTGCAGATCGGCCGGTTTAGCATCGTTGTTGAAAGTGTATTTACGGCAGGTGGAAACGGCGGTGACATCAATTCCCTGTGAAGCCAATGCCTTCTGAGTGCTGGAGGCGACATTGTCGGTCACGCCCGATTTGAACAGCACGTTCAACAGAAGTTCGCCTGCAGTCGTATCAGCGGCAGAAGTGGGCAGAGAGTGGATGGTGAAGTTCTCAACGACGGTATCCGCCAGCAAGTTCCTCGCGATCTTTTCGACCACTGTCTTTTCCTGAGGACCTTCGATCAGAAAAGAGCGAGTCGCGTGGACTTCTTTGACGGAATCGGCGCCCAGATGGCCTGCTTCGACGAGGACGCGTTCTGATTCTCGATTGATTTCACTGGAGACGGGTGAAATTTCGATTTCCCACAACATGCTTTTTGATCTTTCCTTCGAGAGTAGAACAGACAAAGCTGTTCAGTGGTGACCCTTTCCTTTCAGGGCAATTCCTCTGGAGAAAGGAGTTGGCCACCTATGATAAGCGGTGGGACAGATGTGAACCACCGTTCCGGTTATGAGGACAGTCCGTCCCGGTTTCTTTTGGCGTTTTCGAGTAGATTTTGCAAGGTGGCCGCGTCCTGATTCTCAATCGCGGTCCGATATTGTTGTAACAGCGTTTGGAAATCATCGAGCTTGCGGAGCAACCCCTCTTGATTTCCCAGGAAAATTGCCTGCCACAGTCCCGGATCGCCCGAGGCGATCCGCGTCGTATCACGAAAACCGGTGGCGGCTAATTTGCGATCTGCGTCCGCTAAGCCACCACACAGCACGCTGGCAACGAGATGGGGGAGATGGCTGGTCTGGGCGAGGGCGATGTCATGCGTTTCCGCATCCATTTCGATCACCTGCATGTCGAGCATTTCCCACAAACGAATCACTCGTTTAAGTTGATCTGGAGGGGTATTTTCCACCGGAGTAACGACACAGACTCGGTCATCAAACAGATTCGCCTGGGCATGTTCGAATCCCTGTTTTTCCGATCCAGCCAGAGGGTGGGATCCAATAAAACAGACTCCGTCGGGAAGTCCTTCAGCAAGAGGGCCGCAAATGGACCCTTTGACGCTGCCACCATCTGTAATCAAAGTCCCCGGTTGAGCCGCGTCAGCTGCTTCTCGCACATTGTCGACGATTTGGTCGACGGGCGTGCAAACGATGATGAGGTCCGATTTAGCCGCCGCTTCTTTAATATCGGTGGTCGCTTCATCAATGAGACCGCGATCATGGGCTTCCTGCAACCGCTCTGGATTTCGCCCGACGCCATAAATTGTACCGGGGAAGTTCAGGATCTTCAGCGCGGCCGCAATCGACCCCCCGATCAGGCCTACGCCTTGAATCGTGATGTTTTGTGCAAAATCGAGACTGTTTTCCGCTGCGGAACTGTTCATAGCGTGTTAATTCTAAACCATTTTGAGCACAGATGCACCTGTGGCGAAAGGAGAATCCCGTCCTCAGATCGGGTGTTAGTTTCGGATAGGTTGTCACCAGCTTACTAAGTCCCATTCCAGCTCGGAAAGGGATCAACTGGTATAAATAAACAGCCTCCGCCGGATTAGCCCCGAAGAACACAGGATCGATATTTTTCCGGGATACAACCTCCCGGCTACTCAAGTTCCGCATGAGGAATTCGTTATAATCGGGCGAGTCGTCAGGCGATGATACTACACTTGGGATTGAACCTTCTGTGACAGAAAGACAGGATAAATGGCATTCGACGTTCAAGGGAAGACAGTTTTGATTACCGGCGCGAACCGGGGCATCGGAAAAACGTTTCTGGATCATATGCTTAAAGCGGGCGCGGCTAAAGTTTACGCCGCCGTGCGCAATCCGGATTCGATGACCGATATCGTCGAGGCGTCGGGTGGAAAGGTCGCGGCGGTACAGCTCGATCTCTCCAATGAAGATACCATCAACGCCGTCGCTCAAAATCTGGAGAAAGTCGATCTGGTGATCAATAACGCGGGTGTTTTGAAAGTGGCAACGCCTTTCTCGGACGACGTTTTTGAATGCTTCGATTTTGAGATGGATGTGAATGTCAAAGGGCTGATCCGCATGGCCCGCGCCTTTGCTCCGCTGTTGGAGAAAAGTTCGGGAGTCTTCGTTCAGTTGAACTCTGTTGCTTCTCTTCGCAACTTTGCGGACTTTGCGACTTACAGTGCTTCCAAAGCGGCTTCGTACTCTATTACACAGGCATTGCGAGACATGCTGGCGCCGAAAGGGGTTCGTGTAATCAGCGTTCATCCGGGACCGATCATGACCGACATGGGAAAAGAAGCGGGTCTGGAAGAAATGGCCGAATCGCCCGATCTTGTTGCCGAAGGACTCGTCAAAGCCTTAGGCACGGATGAGTTTCATGTCTTTCCAGATACCATGGCCAAGAACTTCTGGCAGGCCTATAAGTCATTCGCCAAAGGGGTTGTCGAGTCGGAAGCGAGCGAAGGCTAGAGCGCATTCCAGATAACTGTAGCGTGTTCTGGCGGCGTAGCCTTCTGTTTTTAAGGGCTTTTCGGGACCGATAGCCGCCACACTTATCCTGGACAGGATCTAAGCGGACGGAGATTGAATTCGGGAACAGAGCTTAAACGCGAACTTGCGACCAAATGCTATGATTGGTTGTAGGTTCTGCTTGGTTCCCTGGAGTTCATTGGTGATTTTCTAGATGCTTCAGGGAGTGCGCTCCGGCCAAAAGACGGTGCCTTAGCTTCAAAGTGCTTCAAAGTGATAGAGATGCCGAAGTGATATGGTGCGAGCTTCCGAAGCGAATACTCACTCTCTAAGGCGAAGTAAAAGTGTGCAGGAATGTTTGCACCGCTTTTAAATTCGCGTTAGGATTAGAGACATGTCCTCTCCCGGTGTCACTACTTTCTGGGATGTCCCCATATGAGCACTGTCGATCGTCCTGCAGTTGAGAAAAAGCTTGCGGAATTGAATCTGCATCTTTCTCCTCACATCAATTACCAGCTTGAAACGATGTTCCCCAAACTGGAGGGAATGTTCGTCAAAGGGACGATCAAAAAAAAGGCCGCGTTGGTAAACAGGCTTGAACCTTTAATGGACGAAATGCTGCTGGACAATGAGACGGTTCTGTTTGTCTCGAAAGGGAACCAGTCTTCATTTGCGGAAAGTTTCTTCATGGGGGCACTGTGGGCGCAGATGATCAATCATACGGCGGTTGTTCTGACCAATCTCCGTTTACTCTGTATTCGTACGAATGGTAAGGGGAAACCGAAACGAACCTACTGGTCGATTTACTACAGCCAGATTCGGCATTTAGGGAGCACGATTTTTGGAAATGCAAAAATCAAATTGAAAGATGGCAAGTCGCTCAGTTATTCAGGCTTTCCCAAAATTGATCAGCAGACGATGCGCAGTGTTTTTCAGGATGCGTATCGGAGTTTTGAAGAGAAGGGGTTCGATCCTCCGGTTACCCAATCCTGGGAGCGTTTATGTGGACACTGCTATGAAGTTGTTCCCAAGGGCCAATATCGGTGTGAAGAGTGTGGCACCACCTTCTGGACTCCGGCAGAAATTGGATTTCGTAGCTTCGTCTTTCCTTCCTGGGGTGACTTTGTGATGAAACATTATCCCATCGCTGTTTTTGAACTCCTGGGTTTCCTGGTTCTGATTGCCATCATGCTGGGAGCAGCAGCGAATGAGGATTATGTGTTCGCGATCTTCGCATTCTTCATCGGAAATGGGAGTGACGCTTTAATTACTTCCCGAATCGCGGCTAAGGGGCTGCACATCAAGCAGGAACCGGAGACCGAATTCGCTTCATTAAGGACTGTTTGAAAAGTTGTCCTTCCCTGCATCGTTCCTCGTGCGATAAAATGGGAAGCACCATACAGCTGCTTTTGATTTCGATTTAGAATGATTCTGGTGATGACCACTGTAGAGCGACCGGCAATTGAAAAGAAATTAAACGAGCTGAACGTGCAGCTCGCGCCGGAGATTTCCTATCGACTGGAGACGCTGTTCCCTAAGTATAAAGGGAGGTATGCCGCCGGGACGATTCGAAATCGCGTGAAGTTGCTGCACCGGCTGGATTCCTTGCTGCCAGAAATATTGCTGGACGGAGAAGTTGTTCAGTTTTTGTGTAAAGGGAAAATGACCTCATCCCGGAACACCTACTTAGTGCGGATGTTCTGTGACGACAACATGAGGTTGCACGTCGTATTAGTGCTGACCAACCTGAGGCTGCTGTGTATCGAGACCAATCGTCAAGGAGCTCCCAACAGGACCTGCTGGTCAGTTTATTACAATCAGATCGACAAAGTGGAAACAGGGATCACCGACGAAGTCGTTCTCCTGCTTAAAGATGGTTTGAGGGTCAGCTATTACGAGTTCTCTCAGAATGAAAACCTGATGCTTAAACAGGTCACTCGGGAGATGGGCGCTACCTTTGCTGCCCGGGGATTCAATCCACCCTCCATGCAATCGCGTCAACAACTATGCGGAAAATGCTTTCACTCCGTGCTGGAAGGGGACTACGAATGTCCTAACTGTCGAACTCTCTTCTGGACACCTTTGGAAATTGCCACCCGAAGTTTTCTGTTTCCACCCTGGGGAACTTTTCTTCTCGGCCATTACGGCGTCGCCATGTGGGAGGCCGTTCTCTTTTTTGCCATTCTCTTTTTTGACTTCAACTCGATTCGTCAGGGGAACTTCAGTAATGCGTTACTCCTCCTGATCTTGGGCAACATTCTCGCTGCGTTCTTCACTTCGCGAATTACCAGCAAGGGATTATATTTAAAGGACGCTGTGAACTGAGGTCGTGTCTAAGCAAGCACCGTGTCTATGACATGTCCATGCACGTCAGTGAGCCGGCGTTCCAATCCATTGTGGCGATAGGTCAGTCGTTCGTGATTGACGCCCATCAAATGCAGAATTGTGGCATGAAGATCGTATCCTGTGGTAATGTCTTCGACTGCTTCATAGCCGAAATCGTCGCTTTGACCGAAGGAGGTTCCTCCCTGAATGCCAGCTCCGGCGAGCCAACTGACGAAGGTGCCTCCGTTATGGTCGCGGCCAGTAGCGCCTTGAGTGAAGGGCATACGACCGAATTCCGTCGTCCAGATCACCAAGGTATCTTCCAGCAGTCCACGTTCTTTGAGGTCGGTTAGCAGCGTACTAATCGGTTGGTCGACTGATCGGGCGATCGTGGCGAGTTCATTGGGAATGTCCGTGTGGTTATCCCAGTTGTTACTCGCACCACCCGCGCCGCTCCAAACCTGAACGAAGCGAACGTCTCGTTCAATTAATCGTCGCGCCAGGAGACAGTTCTTACCGAAGGAGGCCGTCGCTTCCTCATTCAGTCCGTAACTGTTGAGCGTTGTTTCTGTTTCGCCGCTGATGTCGAGTGCTTCGGGAGCACTCAATTGCATTCTCGCAGCGAGTTCGAAAGATTGCATCCTCGCTTCGAGTCGCAAGTCGGCAGTGCGCGAGGCCAGATGTTGTTTGTTTAAACCGTCAATCAGCCGGAGTCCGTCGGACTCGGAAGCCGCCGTAATCTGTTCTGCGCTGTCGGGGGGAAAGAGGTTGGGAATTGGGTGGTCTGTGTGGGGTTTAATAATGGTGGCCGCATTCGAGGCCGGCAGAAAACCGGCGGAGAAGTTACCGGTGTTGTTATACGGTAGTCCGCGATGATCGGGTAGCACGACAAAGCTAGGGAGATTATCCGTTAACCGGCCGAGTCCGTAGTTGAGCCAGGCGCCGAAGCAGGGGAAACCGGGATTGAGAAAACCGGTGTTCTGCAGGTAACTGGCCGGTCCATGGACATTCGTTTGCGACTTCATCGCCATTAAAAAAGCGAGGTCATCGACATGCTGCGCGACGTTTGGAAATACAGAGCTGACATAACGACCTGATTCACCATGTTGTTGAAATTCAAACGGAGATTTCATCAGCGATCCAGGGTCGCTGGTGACGGCGGTCTTGATACCGAAGTCCTGTTTCTCGCCATGTCGGGCGTGAAGTTCAGGTTTGTAGTCGAAGGTGTCCATCTGGCTGGTACCTCCATTCATAAACAGCTGAATGACTCGACGGACTTTCGCAGGGTGGTGTAGTCCTCCATTTAGGTCGGTTGAGCCTGTCGTCTCGTTGGCTTTCGCCTGATTATTGGACAACTGTTCGTGGAGCAAGAGGTCCATTGCCGCCAAGCTACCAAACCCACCACCGACCTGGGAGAGGAATCGGCGTCGAGAGCTGGAAAGGGCTTTAGGCCAGTCGGATATTGAAGAGTAGGACATGGTGTCAATCCACGAACAGGAATTCATTGGTATTCAACAGGAACCGGCAAGTATTCGCCAGACCATGTTGGTGAGTGTACTCCAGCACGGCCGCCAGTTCTTCCGGGTTGGGGTCACGTTGAAACAATCTTCTCCAGGCCTGTTGGATCTGTTCTTCGGGAAGCTCTGTGAGTAATTGCAAATCGTCCGCCAGCAATTCGCTCTGGCGAATGACGAACTTGTCGTTGAGCGTTGCCAGCGCTTGAATCGCTGTGAGTGAGACATTTCGTTTCGGTGTCAGCTGGGAGGCATCCGGGCAATCGAGCGATTCCATAAACGGATCAGGAATTGTACGGAAGAGAAAGCGGTAAACGCTACGACGATAATTCGCTGGGTCGTTTACATCGAAGTTTAAGTAATCCACATTCGGAGTGACGTGAACCCCTTTCGTCTCGATGAATTGACGAACCGAAGGCCCTCCCATTTTCGAATCGAGTGATCCGGATATCAGGAGTAGTGCATCTCGATAAGATTCGGCATCCAGTCGACGACGGTTCATTCGCCAGAGCAACTGGTTTCCGGAGTCGACTTCCGCTGCCTCTGTCCGTGAAGTCGACTGCTGTTGATAAACGGCACTGGTCAGAATCAGCCGGTGGAGAGATTTCAAGGACCCCTCCTCCCGCATGGTTGTTGCCAACCAATCGAGCAGTTCCGGGTGAGTGGGGGAGGCCCCCATCTGTCCAAAGTCGTTGGGCGTCGTAACGAGCCCCTGTCCGAAATGATACAACCAGACGCGATTGGCGATCGATCGCCAGGTGAGCGGGTTCTCTTTATCGGCCAACCAGAACGCGAGTCCTTCCCGCCGGGCGGCTTCCTGGTTCGGGCTACTGATGGCAATTTCCCCCGAGAGCGATTCGAGACAATCCAGCGATCCCGGACTGGCCAACTCGCGCGGCTCCGTCACTTGACCTCGATGCAACACGTGTATGTCGCGAGGTGTTGTTGCTGGTTTGAAGGAACCTTCGATTTCAAACTGATTGGTACCGCTGTAGACCATTTGCAGAGAGGGTAGGGTGGCGAATTCAGCTTCAAGATCGTTCGAGAGATGCCAATGAACAAGTCGAGCCTGGTCTTCGGGGGTTCTTTTACTTTGTTCCTGCAGAAGAATCTCAGTGATTTCAAATGGAATCGATTCCTGTTTCTTAATTTGCTCAACAGGGGCGTCTGTCACAGAGACGCGGAAGCAACCGATTAGATGAGACCGCCCGTGAGTCTGGTGAAGTTCCAAACGGAGCAGTTGATTCGCCGATCCGTCGACCGGATCAGTGAGTGGAAAGACGGCGAAATGAGATTGTCCTTCTGCGGGGTGAATGCCCCAGGCCGTATCCGGGTTTCCATCGACTGCTTTATCAATGCCCCATCCCTCTTGATTGAAATCGGCGAAGGGATCGGAAATCGGTAATTCCTGTTCCGGTTGTTCGGTTCCCTTCGCTGTAAATAAATGGACTTCGTTCAGATGTAAATTTCCATTTTCCGCGCGACCCGGACCGCGACTGGGCAAGGCCTCATGGGGCAGGACTTCGAGCTTCACTGCAGTAACAGTATCGACTCTCGTTGTCGCCGTCAGGTGATAGATGTCCGTCTCCGGTTTCATTCCCGTGACGAGAATAGATTGGTCCTCTTGCAGTTGTAATGTCGCGTCTTCGTCAGAATGGAAGTCGATCATCGAGAGCGGTTTCCAAAGGACGGGCTTATGCTGATTGGAATTTTCCCATTCGCTTAATCGGGTCAAGTTGTCATCGGTCAGTAACTCCGTCGGATTCGTCGTGAACGTTTTTTCGAGTTCTGACTTCCTTTCCGTCAGTTCCTTTCGTTGGAGTGCCGTTTGACTATCGGAATCGTAGGATCGGTTTGCTTTGTCGATACCTGCGAACACCGCCTGCATTTCGTAGTAATCTTCCTGAGTGATCGGATCGAATTTGTGGTCGTGGCAACGGGCACAGTGGAGACTGGTGCTGTTGAAAGTCGACATCACTGTCGTGACGATGTCATCCCGGTCGAGGTATTGTGCTTTGAGTCGATCAATTGAATCCTCCCGTATGTTGAGCAGGGAACTTTCGTCCCAGGGCCCGGCGGAAAGGAATCCTGTCGCAGTCAGCGCTTCTGGATCAAACGGAGCAAAGACGTCACCCGCGATCTGTTCCTTTACGAACTCAGAGTACGTCTTGTCTTGATTGAAGCTGTGAATGAGATAGTCGCGGTAAGGCCAGGCATGTTCGCGGGGACGGTCCTGATCATGCCCGTGGGTCTCGGCGAAATGAACGAGATCCATCCAGTGACGGGCCCAGCGTTCTCCGTAACGCGGACTGGCGAGCAATCGATCTACCTGCTGTTCCCAGGCGTCGGGGGATTCGTCATTCAAAAAGGCAGCAACTTCTTCCGGTGTGGGGGGAAGCCCGGTTAAGTCGATTGTCGCCCGACGGATTAACGTGGTTCGATCCGCAACTGCAGAGGGTACCAGTCCGGCCTTTTCCAGTCGGGCAGCAATGAAGACATCAATGGGCGTCTGACACCAGTCACTTGAGATAGTCGAGAGCAGATTGGGCAATTCCGGTTCAATCAGTTTCTGATAAGCCCAATGCCGAGGCCAGGGTGCTCCGGATTGAATCCAGGCAGAGATCTTCTTGACTTCAGACGGAGAAAGTGGTTCCCCTTCCGGCGGCATGCGGAGTGACTCGTCCGTCGAAGTAATCCGTTCGATTAATGAACTTTCAGTCGGTTTCCCGGGAACGATCTGGCCACCTTCAACGGCAAACTCGCGGACGGTGAGATTCAGGTCTCCCTCAGGTTCATCCGCACTATGGCATTGCAGGCATTTGACTGCAAACACAGAACGAATATCCTGCTCGAAGTCGAATGGGGAGGATTGCTTTTCGTTTCCTTCACCTTGAACCGAATCGCCACTCATGGCGACAAACGTCCAAATGGCGACTAAGGTCGCAACTAGTTGGGAACGATACGAAAACACGCTGAACATCCATTAAAATTCAGGGTGGGGTAGAGCCAGATCGGCTCAATTGTTCAATTATAGTAGCATACTCGCTATTGAATATGAGAATAAGAATCTACAGAATCGAGCTCGTTCATAAAGAATATTTCGGGGCTGTTGCTTGCTTAGCGTGTATGTTATAAAAATGAGACTAACAAGAATTGGTGATCCTCAGGGGGCCGGTCTGCCTTGATTCAGAAATGCCACTGTGATTCGTTTAAGCCACTGTGAATAGAAAGTTGATTCGACAATGAAGCCTCGTCTGATCTTGTGGAAATTAATCTTTATGGTCTGTCTTCTAGTACCGTTCTCATCAGTTAGCTCAGCAGACTCTCCGGAACGGACCGCGCTCGATGACTATGTTTCGAAGTCGGACGACAGTTATCAATGGGAAGTATTTAGTGACGAGATCCGCGATGGCGTTCGTGTGGTTATCATTGATATGGTTTCCCAGAACTGGAGAACGACTGAAGATGTGGATAGGACGGAATGGCGTCACTGGCTCACCCTCTGTATTCCGGAGAAAGTCGATTCACGTATAGGGACACTCATCATTTCTGGGGGCGCCAATGGTAAATCGGCTCGGACTCCCCGGATTGCATTCCCAATCGCCCAGGCGACCAATACTGTTGTCGCGGAACTGGGAATGGTGCCGAACCAACCGCTCATTTTTCATGGTGACGGCATTAAAAGATCCGAGGATGAAATTGTTGCATACACCTGGGACCAGTATATCAAAACAGGCGACGTTTCCTGGCCGATTCGAAACCCAATGGTTAAGAGCGCGGTGCGGGCTCTGGATACGATGACTGCTTTTATGGCATCCGATGCAGGGGGCCAACAAAAGGTCGATCAATTTATTGTGGGAGGAGCTTCTAAGCGGGGTTGGACAACCTGGTTGACCGGCGCACTGGATGACCGCGTAGTCGCAATCATGCCGATCGTTATTGATGTTCTGAATACCGATATCTCGATGCGACACCACTTCGAAAGCTACGGCTTCTATGCTCCTTCTGTGGGCGATTATGCTCAGAATAGAATTATGGAGCGGATGAACCATCCTCGCGTGAAAGAGCTATATGAGCTGGTTGATCCTTATTATTACCGCGATCGACTCGATATGCCTAAGCTCGTGCTCAATGCGAGTGGAGACCAATTCTTCCTCCCGGATTCCTCTCAGTTCTACTGGGAGCATCTCATTGGAGACAATTATCTTCGCTATGTCCCGAATGCAGACCACAGTCTGCGTGACAGTGATGCAATGGAGACAGCCTCCGCTTTCGTTCATCTGATTGCCCATGATAAACCTATTCCCAAAATTGATTGGACAGAAGGGGAAGATGGTTCACTGATTGTGACAGCTGAAGGGAAACCTAAAGAAGTTAAGATGTGGCAGGCACACAACGAAGAATCTCGCGACTTTCGTTTAGAGAAATTGGGGCCCAAGTACGAAAGCACTACGTTAAAAGCGAATTCGGACGGGAATTATATTGGCAAAATTGACACACCGGCTAAAGGATGGACTGCATACTTCGTCGAGGTCACCTACGACGTGGGAGCTGCAACTCCCCTGAAGCTGACAACCCAGGTGAATGTGCTTCCTGATGTTGAGCCGTTCGAAGGCAAGGATCCCAACCTGCCGACATCCTTGACACTGATATGTACCGCTCCCAGCGAGAACGCTGCCAAGGCGTTGACGAAGCTGGTCGAAACGATGTACACGAATAAGGAAGGAATTGCCGGTCGTATTACCACTGCGACGCGAGGTAAAGTCTGCTACATCAATTTAGAACCCAAAGGGGACTTCCGTAAAATAATGCAGGCATTAGGCGCGATGCTCAAAACGCAAAATTGCGAGAACTTTGAGTATCAAATTGAATCCGGCCCGGATATTACATTCCCGCCATCCCAAAAGTAGCCGTAAGACTGACCACCGATATTTTCGGTTTCGAAAAACTTTCGGGATTGATACAAATTGGTTCAAGAACTATAATCGCTTAGGCGGATGTAGTAATATGGAAACACAACAAACAGACTACGACATCGAAAAGGTCTTTCGGGCCCTTTCCGATCTTACCCGATTGCGGATCTTGAATCTGCTACGCGGGGGGGAGCTCTGCGTCTGTGACCTGATCGATGTACTCGATCTTCCGCAGTCGACGGTGTCGAGGCATCTGGCGTATCTGCGAAAAGTGAATCTGGTCAAAGCCCGCAAGGAAGGTCTCTGGCATTATTACCAACTGGTAGATACGGATGTGAAATTCATGCGTAAAGTTTTTGAGTGCGTCGAAGCGGCCAGTGAGGCGATCTCACTGCTCCACAAAGACGTGAAAACGCTGGACTCGTCCTGCTGCCAGAAAGGCTGTGAATAAATTACGGAGCGATTAATATTTAACTAAAACATCCGCTTGAACGGATGTAATGGGAAGTAAGAGTCATGAAGAAACGTGTGTTGGTCCTGTGTACGGGAAATTCCTGCCGCTCCCAAATGGCAGAAGCTTTGTGGGAAGCAGCCGGAAAGGGAGAATGGGAATCGGAATCAGCGGGTTCCAGACCTTCCGGTTATGTGCATCCGCTCGCCATCAAAGCGATGGCAGAACTGGGCTTTGATATTTCAGCATACGAAAGCAAGTCGCTGGAACAATTTCAGGATCAGTCTTTCGACATCGTCGTGACCGTTTGCGACAATGCTAAAGAAGCCTGTCCCGTATTTCCGGGTGCCAAGACGCTGCTCCACTGGCCTTTTTTTGATCCCGCCGATGCAACCGGAAGTGAAGAGGAGCAAATGGTCGTGTTCCGCCGCGTCCGGGATGAGATCAAGACCAAGATTGAAAACTACCTCAATCAATAGTCATTATGAAGCCGATATATAACTTTCCGCTATCAACTGAAAATGGAGGTCATTATGAATACTAAATCAGCCGTCGATTTTGCTGGTCGTTACCGTCTGCATATCGCCCTGAACGTTTCAAATCTGGAAGCGTCGCGTCATTTTTATGAAGTGTTGCTTGGGGAACCTCCTGTTAAAGAGCGTCCTCGCTACGCCAAATTTGAACCCGCCGACCCTTCCGTGAATCTGGCCCTGAATGAACTCGATGATATCGGACAAGTCCAAGGAGGTTCTTCGCACTTTGGCATTCAGGTCAAGTCCGTGGAAGATGTTCACGCCGCCATTGAACGTTTGCAGAAGGCAGGATTAAAAACCATCACCGAAGAAGCAACCACCTGTTGCTATGCCGTACAGGACAAAGTCTGGGCCATCGATCCGGATGGTCATAAATGGGAAGTCTTTGTCGTTCTGAATGCCGATGCGAAAGACGAACTTTACGCTGAGTCAGGTTGCTGTGGCCCCGGAATGCCACCCGTGACCGAGCTGAAAATCTGTCAAGACTAGCTCGAGTCTCCGATTCCGCCGTTCTAATTCAGGACGAATTCGACACCGGGTTGATTCCAGAAATCAAATAGAATTTTTCCCAAAAATCTAAAAAACCGAATCACTCGCTTTAGGGTGGTTCGGTTGATTTTTTTTCGCCCGCGAACGGTTAATCTATTATTCAGGGAGGAAGGTCTTCGGAAGCTCATTCATTCCCTGTTTATCTTCTCAAATTATTTTCTCATCGATTTGGCCCTCTCTTATTCCGCTTTCTGAAGCACCCCGGTCCACCCGATTCATGCTCGGGCAGGTTCACTGTCCGTAGACTTCGCTGTCTGGGCATGCATCACTCCTGAAATTGCTGTTCTTCCTGGAAGAACGATCTCGTTCAGGAGGTCTCCTCTTTATCTGAAAATCCAATCTGCCTCTGGCTTTGCTGTCTGCGGCAGTTGCGTGTGTTTTACGTTACGACGACATCACATTGGAATAAGGAGACGTATGGCTATGGCCAAATATACCCCGGAACAGATCCACAATGTCGCCCTCGTAGGGCATGGGGCGGTCGGAAAAACCTCGCTGGCCGACTTGCTCCTGCACAAAGCGGGAATTGCGTCCAAACCGGGCTCTGTCGATGCCGGTACCAGCTTGCTGGACACCGAAGAGGATGAGAAGCACCACAAGCACTCCATCTTTTCCTCCCTCATTCATTTCGACCATCATGGTCGCCGCATCAATCTCTTCGATACCCCCGGCTATCCAGAATTCATCGGTCAGGTGATTGGTGCATTGCGTTCCGTTGAAACAGCCGTCATTACCATCAGCGCCCCGGCCGGGATCGAAGTCAATACTCGGCGTGTCTTTGCTGAAGCCGACAAAGCGGACGTTGGTAAATTTATCGTGCTCAATAAGCTGGATCACGATAACGTCAATTTTATCGAGCTGCTTGCCTCCATTCAGGACATGTTCGGTCGAGGCTGTGTTCCTTTCAACTTGCCGATTGGCCTCGGAGCAAACTTCTCAGGGGTGTATGACACACTCAATCCACCGGACAGTATTCCCGATGGGCTCCCCATGAATCCTCACGACGTTTCCCAGATGGTCATGGACTCGATCGTTGAGGCAGATGAAGAGTTAATGGAGCGATATCTGAACGACGAAAAATTAACTAAGGACGAAATTAATCACGGTGTTGCCCACGCGGTCGCGGAAGGTTCTTTGATTCCCGTTTTCTGTATGTCCGTCGAGAAGAATGTGGGAGTCGACGAATTTTTGAATTCGATTGCCGATTACGCCGATTCCCCCATTGATGTCCATCAGACAGCGTTTAATTCTGACGGAGAAAACATCGACCTGCAGCCCGATCCAAACGGACCACTCCTCGCCCAGATCGTCAAAACCCGTATCGACCCTTTTGTCGCCCGGTTAAGTTACATTCGCGTCTATTCGGGAACGCTCAAAAAAGAAAGCTCCGTTCACGCCTCTGGTGTCGAAAAACCTCTCAAACTTCCACAGCTTCTGGAAGTGCAGGGTGCCCATCAGGAACCGGTGAACGAAGCCGGGCCCGGATACATCGTGGCCGTTGCCAAAGTCGAAGATCTCCACATGGGAGATACATTGACTGACACCGACAAGTGTCCCCGGTTGCCTAAAATTACATTTCCAACTCCCATGATCGGTTTGGCTGTCGAGCCTAAGAGTCGCTCCGATCAACAGAAAATCTCCGGAGCCCTGCACAAGATCGAAGAAGAAGACTCCACCTTCCATGTCTCCCGGGATGACCAGACCAAAGAAATGGTGATGACTGGCTTGTCGGAATTGCATCTCAAGCTGATCGAAGAACGCCTGAAAGCTCGTGAAAAAGTCGAGATCATCACGCATCAACCGAAGGTCCCTTATCGGGAGACCGTTGTCGGTGCCGCCGAAGGCAGTTATCGCCACAAGAAACAGTCTGGAGGTTCCGGTCAGTTTGCCGAAGTCCATCTTCGGGTTGCCGGATTGCCACAGGGAATCGAACCTGAGGAGTACTTCACCAAAGATCGCTTCTCCTCGATGCGAAGTTATCATTACGATCCGGAACTGAACTTTGCATTTATTGACCGGGTGACGGGGGGAAGCGTACCGAACAACTTCATTCCCGCAGTCGAAAAGGGCGTGATCGAACGGATGAAGAAAGGGGTTCTCGCTGGATATCAGGTACAGGACGTCAGTTGCGAACTCTTCTTCGGAAAAGATCATCCGGTTGACAGCAACGAAACCGCCTTCAAAATGGCTGCCGGATACTGCTTTCGCGATGTTTTTCAGAAAGCGAAGCCGAACCTGCTGGAACCGATCGTCGCTCTGGAGGTCACCGTCCCGGACGACAAACTGGGCGACATCACCTCGGACCTCAACAGTCGCCGTGGTCGCGTGGAAGGAATGGAAGGTCTCTCGGGCGGGTATCAAATCATCCACGCGAAAGCACCGCTGGCCGAAGTGATGACTTACGCCCGCGCGCTCTCCAGCATGACGGGTGGACAAGGTTCCTTCACAATGGACCTCTCCCATTACGAGCCCGTCCCTCCTAACGAACAACAGAAAATCGTTTCCGCTGCTACGCACGCAACCGACGAAGACGAATAGCGCGAGCGGAGCATTTCAGTTATGGCGAATGTCAGCAGTGGCTATCGATTAATAACTCCAACGTCTCACGTTCGGTATGACTTCGGTATAACAATGACGGGTTACCGACTAACGTTTTCCGGGTGCCACTGCTGGCTTGCCCAGCAGTGCGATTACAGAGTCGGTTTCGTATGCTTCTTGATGGCTTAAACTTGTTTTGTTCTGAAGGGAGCACTCCATCTTTCGTGAGGAATCCCGTTGTTGCATTGGTTTCGGAGTATTCAATGAGTTCTCCGTGATCGGCACTGCTGAACGAGTCAGCAGTGGCACCCTTGTGTGATTCCGAATGGGGGGCTTCACATAACTGTCCAGATGCGAGTTGCCTCTAATTCTCAATCCTCAACGTCAGTTCATAACTCTATTCCATATTGCTTTGCGACATAGTTCAGCCATTCTAAATAGTCGACGTCGTTTTGAGATTCCATTTTGAGTCGCTTGGCGTATCTTTGCAAATAGGGTTGGAATTCATCTCTGTTACCACCAGCCAGCAGATCGCCGAAAATACCGCGACGATCATGCTGCTGACTTTCCGGATGATCATATATAAGAAGCCATTCGGTAACGGTCAGGCCATTTGCATCTCTGGCACACAAGCGTATGTTGGTCTTTTTGTAGACATCAAAATCTCCCCAATTCTCATAAAGTCGATTAAACAGTTCTTCCCGGTCGATTTCGGAACAGAGGGAAATCAGAATCGCGACCGTCATTTCATCGTATTTGTCTCGTTGGCTTATCAGACGGCGATAGCAGGAATCGAATATCACACTCCCTTCGTTTTGAAAATGGACACGGAGTCGTTCTATAGAATCTTTGGCATTCAGGAGATCCAGTTCGTTAACTGTCTGTTGGATATTCTGATGGGTTTCCATTTTTATGCTATTCAGATAGGACCAGCGAGTGGTACGAAAGGAGAAAAGTCGAAAGCCACACTAAACCATTGCATCAAAGGAATAGTTTTCAATCAAGCTGTTTTTTAAAAAATCAGAATGGGCGATAAAGCGTACCGATGTTGAAAGTTTCCTTGAGGTACAACAGATTTTGTTCTGAAGGGAGCACTCCATCTTTCTTGAGGAATCCCGTTGTTGCATTGGTTTCGGAGCATTCGATGCTATACCCGTATCCGGCACTGCTGAACGAGTCAGCAGTGGCACCTTGGTATGATTCCTGATTGGGGATTGCTTACAGCGACTGCGGGCTTTACGATCGAGAAGATAATACTCGATCTATATACAACCCATAGGAATCCTTTGATGCCAAATCTGACTCGCGTTCTGTTCTCCCTTCTCGTACTGCTGACTCTCAGTGTTCCTGCCTTCGCCGCTCATCCTGTCATCATGCAGGGGAATGGGAAACTGGCCGTCGTCAACGAAGCGGGTGAAGTTGAATGGGAGATGCCGTGGAAGGATATTCATGATCTGCATATGTTGGAGAATGGCAATATCTTGACTGTCCGTGCCTTTCGCGAAGTGGTCGAGATTGATCGCAAATCAAAAGAAGTCGTCTGGTCGTACGACAGTTCGATAGAGAATGGGAACAGCGGGAAGAAAATCGAAGTGCATGCCATCCAACCTTTGGCGGATGGACGGGTGATGATTGCCGAGTCGGGGGCAGGGCGGATTATCGAAATTGATCGGTCCGGTAAACTGCTCAAAACTGTCCCACTGAAAATAGAGAATCCCCATCCCCACCGGGATACCCGGTTGGCCCGTAAGCTCGATAACGGTAATTACCTGGTTTGCCATGAAGGGGACGGAGTCATCCGGGAGTATGATGGCGAGAGCAGCGAGGTTGTCTGGGAGTATTCCGTTCCTCTATTTGGTAAAGAACCTCAACCGGGGCATGGACTGGATGCGTTTGGAAATAGTGCCTATGCCGCCTTGCGACTCAACAACGGGAACACACTGATCGCGACCGGCAACGGGCATTCGGTGATTGAAGTGACCCCCGAGAAAGAGATTGTCTGGGAACTTCATCAGGATGACTTGGACGGTATCCGTTTTGCTTGGGTGACTGTTCTGGAAGTTCATCCCAACGGGAACTACATCATCGGGAATTGTCATGCCGGTCCCGGGAATCCGTTGCTGGTTGAAATTGATCCGGCGACCAAAAAAGTGGTTTGGGCTTTCGATCAATATGACCGCTTTGGGAATTCCGCTCCGACCTCACAGGTGTTGGGTGTTAGTGGCGATGTTAATCGTTGAAAACGCTTCCATCGCTAACGCTGTCATGAAGCTCCTACAGCGACGCCTGTTTTAATAACGCGGAGTGTCCCGCTGTTCGCTATCGGTCCGATTATATCAGTCTTAAGGGCTTGGGAATGCGCGACGGGCTTTAGACTGTTTTTCCCTGCTTAGCCAGCTTTACATGAAGTGAATTGACGGCATCGTTATAACCCGTAATCCGCAAAAATTCCTCACGTCGTCGTAACTGCTTAACCTCCCTGAAACTTGTGATCGTTACAACCGGTCCGTGTATCGGTCGTTCCGATTGCGAAGACAATTTATTCTTTGCAACTGCTGCCTTATGTAAGCATAATTCGTAGTGCAGCAAGTTTTGTATCTGGCGAATCTGAATCAGCCTTTAATTCGCGGGAATGACAAAACGGGCTCATGAAAGAGATCCCCGACTCACACTAGACTTGACCCCCTATGACCCGTTCCTGATTTCGCTTCGTTTGTCCGATGCCGTTTTCGGAACTACACCACTTGAGAGTTCACACCATTGTTTATCGTCCCGCGTCGATGCGGGCCCCAGGGAGATTCGATCATGAGAGCAACCTTGTTTTTAGCCTTAATCACTTTGGCGGTGCCAGTGACGGCGGAGGCAGGTTGGTATATGGGTGCCGGCAGTTACAACTGCTGTCCAGTTACCTCCTGTCAGCCCACATCCTGTTACACGACTTGTAAAGTGGAACGGCAGACCTGTTACAAGACGGTCTATGACACTGTCATGGAACCCGAACCGTACACGGTTAACCGAACCGTTTACGATACGGTCTATGAAGATCAGTCGACTACCTGCTACCGCAACGTGACTGAAACTCAGTACCGCACCGAAGAGTACACCGTCGCCCGTCCCGTTTACGAGACCAGCAGCCGTACTCAGACTTACACCGTCATGAAACCGGTCACCGAAACATTGTACCGCGATAGTTCGTACACAGTTCGACGGCCTGTTTTCGAAGATCATGTTCGCGAATGTCGCCGGACTGTCATGCGACCGGTCACCGAAACGATTGAACGCGAATGTCGCCGCACCGTGATGAAACGTGTCTGCGAAACGGTTAATCAGGAACGGTGCTACACGATTATGAAACCGGTCACGACTTGTAAAACCGTTCGTCGTGACTGTGGACACTGGACCTGGAAACCGGTTTGTGTTCCGGGACCTGTAGTTCCCAAAATGAGCTGCGATCCCTGCACCGGCTGGAAAGTCTGTATGACTCAGATGCCGGGTTGGACGACCTACCGCCCACAGTGGTGTGCCAAAGTCGTTGAACAGCAGATTCCCTGCACCACCTACGTTCCGGAAGTCGTTCGTCAGAATTGCCCAGTTCAGGTCGTCAAGTACGTTCCTGAAGTTCAGGTAACTACAGTTCCTGTGACCGTTTGCAAAATGGTCCCGGAAGTGATCGTTGAAAAGATTCCTTACCGTACCTGTAAAATGGTTTGCGAAACGATCGTGAAGAAAGTTCCTTACCAGGTTTGCAAAATGGTCCCGGAAGAACGCACCTGCGAAATTCCCGTTCGTACCTGCAAAACTGTTTACGAAAAGAAAACTCGCGAGATTCCATTCTGCGTGACCAAACAAGTTCCTTACGAAGTAACCCGCCGCGTGGCCAAATGTGTTCCACGAGTCGAGCAGGTGAACTGTACTCGGATGGTTGCCAAATGTGTGCCTCGTCAAGTTGCCTACGAAGTTTGCCGAGTCGTGCCCAGCACGGTTTGTGCTCCCTGTGATTCAGGTTGTGCTTCCGGTAACTGTTCTGTTCCTTTCTCTGGAGCGGGTTCCGCACCAGGATCGACCTACAGTGACGATGCAGGTGAAGGAGTCGAAACGAACAAACCGACTCCGATACCTGAGGAGAACCCAGAAGACACCGTACCTAACCCTGATCCTCAGGCTTAATCACCTGAAGACAAATCTGGAGAGAGTACTTCTTCAATAAAACGAACCGACGGTTCGACCCTGAAAGGAACGCACACTCGAATAAAGTGTGCGTTCTTTTTTTATTCGTCTATTCTGGCTGGGTTCAACGGATACCTTTTCAGTCCGTTTTCCTTATGATCAATTTCATAGGACGACGCTGTAGAAAAGAGAATCGAAGCTCTTCCCGTTCAGAAGAGGAGAACGCGTCAACTGGTCGACAACTACTTAAGAGACACATCAAGAAATAGAAAGTCATTCGTTCAATGGGATTCTCGTTGATTACAGGGGGGGCCGGATTTATCGGTAGCAATCTTTGTGGGGCATTACTGGAGCAGGGGGAGCAGGTGCGGGTAATCGATGATCTGTCGACCGGTCGCATCGAAAATCTGGAGCCATTACTTTCTCAATACGATCAGTTGGAATTCCAGGAAGCCTCGATCACCAGCGACAATCATTTGAACGATGCCCTGCAGGATGTTGATACCGTCTATCATCTTGCCGCAGCAGTGGGAGTCAAACTTGTCGCTGAAGATCCAGTGCGGACTATCGAGACAAATATTGCGCCGACGGAGTTCCTGTTGAAGGCCGCTGCTGTCCGCAATCAGCGGGTCTTTCTCGCTTCCACCAGCGAAGTCTATGGAAAGAACCCGAATTCCATCTGGTCCGAAGAGGACGATCTCTGTCTGGGACCGACCTCTCGCCCGCGCTGGGCTTATGGTTGCTCAAAGGCAATCGACGAATTTCTGGCATTGGCTTACGCGCGTCAGCACAGCCTGCCTGTCGTGATTGGTCGGTTCTTCAATGTGGTCGGGCCGAATCAGGTCGGGAACTACGGCATGGTCATCCCCCGGTTCATCGATAAAGCCCTCGCGGGAGAGAATCTTACAGTCTACGACGATGGCCAGCAGGAACGATGTTTCGCCCACGTCGACGAAGTCGTCCGCTGCATTCTTAAACTGATGGAAACTCCCGCCGCCAATGGCTTGATCTGCAACATCGGTGGCGACCAAAGCATCACAATGCAGGCGCTGGCGGAAAAGGTGATCCAAAAAATCGATCCGACTCTAGCTATCGACTATGTTCCATACCAGCAAGTCTACGGCGCCGACTTCGAAGATGTTCGCTGCCGCGTGCCCGACCTCTCCCGGTTGGAGTCGCTCATCCATGATAAACCCTCGCTTTCGCTCGACGAAATTCTGGACGAAATCATCAAATGGAAGCAGGCTCGACTTGATACATGATTTAGACATTCAAACAAGTCCTAACTGGGGGGGGGCAGATTCGCATAGCTCGAGTCCCTCCTAAACTAGATTTCGAATTGACGTCGAGCTCGAAACGGTTAGCGGGACAATTACTGTTTAAGTGGAGTATCTGTAGACTCCTCGCTCGTTTAGTTATGATATAATGGAAGTTGTACGAACGATGGCCTTTGTGAGGCCGTCACTCTTTCTCAAGCAATTGGACTCTCTGTTTTGTCCCTCGTAACTGATCAAGAACTCATCCAGTTGGCGGCGGATCGGCCCGAGCCGGTGTTGACCATATTGAAACAGGCGGAAGCTTTTAAACCGTTGCTGTTTGTGCTCGCGCTGATTCCGGGGTTACTCGTCATTCAGTATGACGAACTGACGCGGTACGACTCGCTGTTTATTCTGCAAAGTCTTGAACATTGGGAGGCTCCTTCTTCAGTCGCGTTTTCATTGCCGCATTGGATGACCGGGTTCACCTTGCATTTGACAGAACTGCCAATTAGCTGGCGATCTCTCCTGCCGACTTATTTTTTCGGTGTGATGCTCGTGCTGGTGGTCTTTATGCTCACCCAGACAATGCTGAACTCCCGCTGTGGATTGATCGCGTCTCTGTTATTACTGATGCATCCACAGTACCTGGAACAGTTGACACATCAGGTCACGCCCATGTGCGCCCTGGCATTGATAATCACCTCACTCTGGGGATATCAACGGCATCTGCTACAGAAGACTATTTTTTCGCCTTACTTACTCGTCGGTGCGGTGGCGGGAGGGTTGAACATGTTCATCGCTCCGGCGTTTACCTATTTTCTGGTCGCATGGATGGTCGCCGACACCATGTTGATCGCCGCACTGAGATCGGTCGTTCCTCAACCCAAAGGAAGTAGGAACCCTAAAGAGATTGGAATGTGGCATTCTTTGAGGTTTCGTCTTATCTCGTTGGGAGGCTTTGCCGCGATTATTACAGCCAGCGGGCTGTTTCTATTCAGTGTGCGTTGGGGGAGCCCGGATGACTTTGCTCTGCTCATGCCCAAATTGTCCCCCGTCTCCTGGGAAGAACAACGGTTGGTCACTGACTTTCTGGAATCGACCAGTTTCCTGCTCGGTTTTCTGCTGATTGGCTTGATCGTCTGTTTGAAAGCATTTTTACAATTTGGTCGACTGGCGATTAATCAACGTTTCTGGGTCATTGGTTTTCTGTTGAGTGGATTAGTCTGGGTTGCCTCCAATCAGACTCAGTCTGATCATTATCCTGACCTGGTAGCGGGCTGGAATTTGTTATTCACAATCACTTTATTGGTTCTGGTCGCCGTGTCGTTAGATAAAATTCTGGAACGACAGGTTTCCATCATCGATGTAATGATCGCCTTCGGTCTCGCGCTACTGATGGCCATCTGGTATACCTTGCGCGTTTTGGAATCAGTGAGTGTCTGGGTGCAGGTTGGTGTGACTCTCTTCATTCTAATTGCGCTTTGGAAAATCTGGTTACGAACCAGCGGACACGAGTTCCGCGCCAGAAAAATGCTGCGGTTAGGAGTATTCCTACTGTTGATAATGTGTCTGGGGAATAGCGTCCTGTCTCGAGAGAACCACAAATTCTTCGCAGAGAACGTAGCTGAGTTCGAGCACGGAATCGACGAGGTCGTCGGAAAAGCGGATCGTTTTTTTGTGATCAGCGAACAGGACTTGCAACCGACCGTGCGTGCTGTACTCAAAATGCAGTGGATGAATCGCCCCCTCGAACATTATCGAAATTGGAACGAGGCCGTGAATAAACTGAAAGAGGCCAACCAGAGCGATCCGCCTTCAGTTCTCGTCGTTAACACCGAATCGCTTTTGGCGCCCGATTTGGGATCCAGCTTACCGGGATGGACGTTGCAGTCTCTTGGTAACGAGTATTACCTGCAGCACTACATTCTGAGTTGCTATGTCGCGAATCATGATTAAGGACTGCCGATATTGAGCTAAGGCAATCCGACTGACGCAGTCTTTTCTACAGCCGAAACGAATTTTTTTGGATCAGGTATTCGATCCCGTGGGAGATCGAATCAGTCCAGGCCGTTTCGAGTTCGTCATTCCATTGGTCATCAAGTTCGCTGATCGTTTCCATGAACGACGACGACCAAAAGGTGTAGAATTCCGGTTTGAGTCTTAGTTTTTCTCTACTATGTAATCGAGCGACTTCGTTCATTTGCTGGATGGCTTCTGGTTTCTTTTCCGCAAATGAAACGAGTTCCGCAACCGATTTAGCGAGAATGCGATATCGCTGATTTACTGGAAAAACATCGAAGTATTTAGCGACTTCTTTTGAGGATCCAATCATTTTCTGATGGAACAGTGGGAGAAAATTGCTGGCGAGCATGCACCGTCGATACGAATCGTGGACTAGCAGGGCCGTCTCTTCTGAAAGAGGGGTGCTTTTCATCATGATCTGGTCAATCTCAGAAAGGTATTCAATATTGTCAGACAGGAGAGAGAAGGGAAGCAATAGACGGTACATGTACCGATCCGATGTAGACTCGAATGAAGCACGCCCACATTGAGTGGTACCAGTGTCTGAAAGAAAGTTTGTTAAAATCTCGTTTGAATCGCTCGTCTAATTAATTAATCGACATGCGATTCAATTGACATCTCGACTGTCTGTTTATTATTTGGACAATCGTCTCATATTTTTCAACACAGTTGGTTTAGATAAGATTAAACAAATTTGCACGGGTTTGTACGGCATTTACATGACAAGAAGACCATGGAATCGTCGTAAATAAATCTGGGGATCGAAACTTCGTGCGTGAAGGAATTGTTTGTGAAGAGCACGCAGAGGAGGATCGAAAAGTAAACCCGTTTTCGCACCGCGCAGCGGTAGATGGTACGAAGACTGTTCTCTTGCCGAAGCTGCAATCACCGATACAGGCTTGCGAATGCGAGTCGATTCAAGCCGATGCTTTTTCTGAGCAGGTGTAGAGATCAGATAGTTCGACCCGATTGGCGAGCGGCTGCTTGTGATAACGTTCGCCCTGAGCATCATAGAAGTAAATGATGTTGTGGTCGGTTGCCCATATCGCACTCAGACGGACGTTTCGCGGACCGTGCAATGTGTACTGAAGACCGCACAGTTTCCCTTTTTTAATCAGCGGAGTTTCCGTGGTCGGAAACTGGTCGAGCAACAGGTTTTCACGCTGACACAAGGTTTCGTGGATCCAGTCTCGGACGGTATCCAGGTTTTCAAACTCGGTGGGGGTTTCCATATAGCCTTCGGTCAATCAACAAGTCGAACGGACACTGGGCCTGAGTAGTCGTTTCTGTAATCGCTCCTGAAGTGAACCTCAGGAATTGTTAACGACAGTCATCGGTCCAGTAGGAGTTATGGAGTACTGAAGCAGTCGAATGTATCGACCCGGCTAACACCGTTCTTCGAATTTAAAACACTGAGTCGTTTCATCCGAATGAAACGCAAAGCTCCGCAAACTTTCCCGACCGGATTCTTCAGCAACTCTTTCAAGTCAAACTGGTAAGTTCAGAGAGACTTTATCGAAGAGGAAACGGATTTGGCGATAAGAGGGTGAAACTTGGCAAACCGTAGCGGTTGTAGTGAGACGTGGTCAGATTCACAGTGTGCATGAGCGAAGAAGAAAAGAGTCTCAAGTTCGATCTCATTGAATCGAACAGGAACGTTGCTGTGGGAGTGAATAGCCATCAATGATGCCTTCAAAGAGTGCGGGAAGACTCGCTTCTCCTGACAGTCTGTCCACGCTAGAATCGAAGGAACGGACAGACTTTTGCTTGTCGGGTCTGCCAATGGTCCGCGTCCCATCTCCGAGAGGAACCTTTCGTGCACGTTTTTTCCGAAGAAGAACTTCAGCAGATCACCAGTCGCCTGTTGCTTGCCGCTGGAGCGGATGAAGAGGAAGCGACAACAGTCAGTCGCAGTCTGGTCGAGGCGAATCTGTACGGGCATGATTCACATGGTGTGATGCGGCTCCCGTTTTATATTGATCGGATGCAGCAAGGGATTCTGAAACAGGGAAGTCGTCTGCAAATCTTGAACGAAACGCCCTCTGCTATTCTCGCCGATGGAGGTTGGGGGTTTGGCCAGGTCGTTGCTCGAGATCTCGTAAACCGACTCATTAAGAAGGCCGAAACAGTCGGTGTAGCGTCCGGGTCGTTGAAACAGTCTGCTCATATTGGGCGACTGGGCGAATATGCCGAGATGGCCACGGAAGCCGGAATGATCGCCTTAATCTGTGCCAATAATCATGGCGCGATTCAGCGTGTGGCACCCGTCGGCGGAAAACGCCCTCGACTGGGAACAAACCCCCTCTGTATCGGAGTTCCGGGCGGTGAGCATGGAGCGTTTGTGCTCGACTTTGGAACCAGTGCCACTGCCGAAGGAAAAGTCCGCGTCAAAAAAATTGCGGGAGAACAGATTCCCGATGGTTGGATTCTCGATTCAAATGGCGAACCTACCAACGACCCAAACAAACTGTACGAAGATCCTCCCGGAAGTATTCTCCCTATGGGAGGATTACAGGCCTATAAAGGATTCGGGCTGGCCTTCATGATTGAAATGATCGCCAGCGGCTTGGCGGGTGCTCCCTGTGCCCAGCCCGACGCTCCATCTCCTCTCGGAAATGCAGCCTGGTTTCTGGTAATCTCACCAGAGAAAATGGCGGGAAGCGACCATCTCGTTCAGGAAGTACGACAATTGGAAGAATACGTTCGCTCAGTGCCGAAAATCGATGGAGTCGATAAAATCACTTTGCCCGGTGATCCCGAGCGACGTATTCATGCTGAACGAAAAGCGAATGGAATTCCTATCGATGACGGGAACTGGAAAGCGATGCTCGATCTGGCCGAAAAACTGAACGTAAAAATTTGAGTGATAAAATTGAACAAGCTTTGTTCTGACAAAATCTATGGTTTCGCCAGACTTAAGATTTCGAGGGGAAAACGATGCTGCCGAATTTTCCTGTGGACGATGATGGTTCAGATCCGTTTGAAGCGGAGGAATCAAGCCCTGAGTTTGCAAACCCTGATGCCGCAAACCCTGCCGGGCAGGATGAAGAGAGAGAATCCGGGACGATCCCGGGGGATGCTCCACAAGAGCTTCGGTTGTATGTTCATGAACCTGATAGCTGGCAGGCAGTGGTCAAGCAGGGTTTTGAGAAAGAATATTGCTACTCGAAGCGACCGGGAGAAGATTACTTCCATCTGCTGATGAGTGGCGAAATCTACGTGCACAAAGGGAACGAGAAGTACTGTTTGACCTGCGCGTTCAGTCAAGGCGTTCTCTCCCACGATCGCATGCACTGGCAACATCGCAAACGGAGTTAAACCGCAACGACACAAGTCATCTCTATGACACGAATCGGAGTGGAGCCAAGTGACGCGGACCTACATTTTCAGGAATTCTGCAAACGTGGGTTTGGCGTTATATTACCTCTAGAACGCATTCCAGATAACCGTAGCGTGTTCTGGCGGCGTAGCCTGCTGTATTTAAGGGCTTTTCGGGACCGATAGCCGCCACACTTATCCGGGACAGGATCAAGCGGGATTTCTCTCGACGCGTCTACCCAGCGAGTGAAGATCGTTCTCGGTTTGTATTACACCCAACCAGATTAGTCTTTGCTGGGTCGTCGAGGACGTCGTGTGCGACGACGGGGGCGAGATTCTGATTTCTCCTCCCCTTTGTCAGACGAAGCCGGTTTGCTGCTTCTCTCTTTCCGTTCGCTTCTTTCGCTATTGGTATTTCCGCTCTCCGCATTTCTGCTGTCAGTCTTTCTGCTATCAGTAGTTCGGGTGTCAGTGTTACTGCCACTGCTTCGACCACCGCGGCTGCGACGCCGGGGTCCTCCACTGTCGCGGGAAGAGCTTCGTTTGCCTTTTTCCGGTGTGAGGACCATGTAGGAAATCGCTTCTTCCCAAGTGGGAATTCCTTCATTGCGACGAGCAGGTTTTTCAGACTGTTCGCGATTGGAAGAGGTTTTGTCGTTCTGATCATCGTCTTCAGACCGTTCGCGGCTTCGGCCACCTCGACGTCCACGAGATCGTCCGCGACTACTACGTCGGCGTGGTCGCTCGTCCTCATCTTCTTTACTGTCCTCGTTGTCGAAGTTGGCTGAAACATCGTCGCTGTCGTCATCGTCGTCGTCAAAGGAGAGATCGTCTTCGTCGATCTCGTTCACATCGTCGTCGCGATCACTGTTGTCATCATCGTCACTGTCAAACGAAAGATCAGGTTCTGCTTCCGCACTGGTTTCGTTTTCTGTATTGCGGCTACGGCCACCACGACGTCTGCGTCCTCCGCGTGAACCACGTCGTCGACGTGGGCGGCGTTTAGGAGCAGATTCTTCCTCTGAATTCTCATCGTTATCGTCGCTGTCGTCCTCTTCGGCAACAACAGTTTCCTGTTCGTCGTCGTCGTCATCGTCGTCATCTGTGGAAAGTTCGACGTCATCGTCTTCTTCGTCATCGTCATCGTCTTCATCAAAATCGAAGTCGAACGAAAGGTCCTCGTCTTCCAACTCTTCGATCACTTCTTTTTTGGCTACGGTTGGTTTTGGTTGGGACGGTTTTGATTCTGTTTTTTTGGCGGGAGTGGACTTTTGGGCAACCGGTTTTGTTTTGGCGGGCTCGTCGTCTTCATCCATATCACCGAAGGCTTCCTCGTCAAAGAAGTCATCCAATTCTTCGGCTTCATCATTTTTGCTGACAGCAGAGAAACTGCGAGTCTGTTTTGCTTCGTCGCTATCGTCGACTTCCACGGGGGCAGCTGCTTCCGGTTTTCCGTCGCCCCATTCCCAGTCGCTCAGAGCGTCCCAGAAATCGTCATCCGCCAGTTTTTTCTTCTGGGGAGCACTTTGGGCAACAACTTCGTCGTCTTCGTATTCGTCATCATCGTCTTCGTCGTCGAATGCCACTTCTTCAGAAGCTTTGGCTGCTACTGGTTTGGAGGCTTCTTTTACGGCTTCTTTTTTGGGTGCCGCAGATAGGGGGGCCGGTTTTTCTTCAGTCGTATCTGAATCGTCGTCTTCAAAATCGAACCGAAGTTCCGCCAATTCTTCGACATCGTCCAGATCGATTTCTTCGCTGTCCTCAGACGGAGTCGCTTCAATCCCGAACAGATTTTCAGCCAGGTCATCCCAGGAATCTTCGTTTTCAGGAAGGTCGCTGTTTTTTGGGGTCGGTTTTGTCATGATCTTGTTAGACGAGCGATAAAAGGTGATTGAACCTGAAGTGACAACTTGAAAGATAGGAATCTGCGGAAATTCGCAGATCGTTCCAACAGTACATACTGTCCTGTCGTCACAGAAAGGGGATGGCCCACCAAGTGGGAATCCGCCTGAAGAGAATGGGTTTCCGTCGCTATTGGGGCAACGGAGATCACCCACGGCAGAAGGTCTCGTATGCAAAGGCAAATTTAGGACGGGGTGAATTCTGACGAAGTCGGATTAAGCCCGTCCAGCATAGGCTTTGGTATTGCTGTTTTGTATTGGAAGCTTTCGCAGCGACTTGGAAGGGTTCTTCCTAACCTCTAACCAAATGAAGGCTAAAAGGGGCGCGCGAATTGCAAGAGGCGAATTGTAGCGGACGGGCGAGGAAAATGTCCAGTGCGGGTAGGCGTCAACTTCAGTTGCTTTCAGTACTTGATGCTCTGTTTTCCAGTCAGCAAGCAAAAAAACAGCCAGCCTCTCAATAAGAAAGGGCTGGCTCCTGATTTCAGATGGCAAATCGAGTAGATCGACGGTACTGGCTGCTTAAAATCTGCAACCGCAGAGATTCTCTAGCGAGAGAGACCAGTCTTTTTGATCGTACGTTCTTCGCCATGCATTTTTTTGGCTGTTTGCAGTTCGCGGATAAACATACTGCCACTGGTGTTGGTCACTTTGTGCAGTAGGCCAGTCGCACTTGGGTTCAGGACCATAATTGTGGGCACAACGCTGATGTTCATCTGGCTGGCCAGGAAACGATGCTGGTCGAAGTCGAGCATCACTGGGACGAAGTTCTTACTGAGTTCCCGAATGACCGAGGGATCCTGCATCGTGGTCCGCTTGACCGACTGACAGGGGCCGCACCAGGTTGCGGTGAAGAACAACAGTAGCGGACGATTATTTGTTTCCGCAATTTCCTGAGCAGGACCCAGGTCATGTTGCCATTCGATTTTGCTGGTTGAGGAGAAATGCTTTAGAGAGGCTTCTGCCATTTCTGTTGCATACAGGTTGGAGCTAAGGAGGAGGAGGCTGCCAATCACAAGTGAGGGGATCATGTGCTTAGTCAATTAAGTACCTTTCGCGCTATTATCTGGCACCCTTTGGGAGGGTAGAGGACAGGTGTCTGAAGCGAGTCCACAGCAAATCCATTTTGCCAGACAGAGCATCCTTTCATGAGTTCAAACAAAGTGGTTGAACGTTCCGAATCGGAGTTCTTTACACGTTTTAAAGAACAGAGGAGGAGCAAATCGCGAGATCACGATTGCGTACCCTCACCACGGAACGACCACTAGTGGGGAAATTTCTCGGAATAGAATCGTATTCACTACGAAAATGAGTCGCAGCGAAACAATATCGAGATGAGCAGTTCGGGCAGGTTTAACCGGGAGGGGGGAATTGTCATGCCTATATGTCGATTTGCGATCAGAAGAGTCTGAGATTGCAGAATCAACAACAGGGGCAAGCTTCCGTTCATTGCCGGGCAGTCTGACGGGAACGTTTCACCTGGAAGAGAAGGCTACCGCCTTCCCGAGGGGAATTCTCAGGTCATGTTGAGTTAGGGTCAGTTAACTGGGTCTGGAACGATCAGTCTGAGGATCGAACCCTGCATTTCCGAATCCGCCGAAGCGGTCAGGAACATCTCAAGCTGAGAGTGAGATGTGAATGGACTTCGACTGGTGGCGTTCCGTTACTTGAAATCAAGCCGGAACAAAGTGGGCTGAGTGCGTGCCACAAGCAAAGTAAGTAGGTCAGTGAGTCTAGCTCCTGTTAGCGGGTCATAGAACTGATGACGTCCATTCGGGAACCATCCTAATGGGGGTGTTGGGCAAGATCTAGGCTGACGGCTGTAGGGACTTTGCCTGAATTTTGAATTTCTAAGATAGAATGGGATATTTAGGTCTTGTCGGTTGTTTTGCTGCCATTTGGTGAGATAGCTGTTCTGTAGAGCTGTTGGACAGCGGTGTGAGTTACCTGAGGCGACCCAGATAGGTGAGGTGAATTTGAGCGCATTTCCTCTCCCCAACATAGGTTCTGGCAAGTTGAGTCTGCCTCGAATCCATGTCTGCGAGATCAAAACCGAGACGGACTTCGCACCGACTCTGTTGGGAACTGTTGGCTAGAGCGCATTCCAGATAACCGTGGCGTGTTCTGGCGGCGTAGCCTGCTATTTTTAAGGGCTTTTCGGGACCTATAGCCGCCACACTTAACCTGGGCAGGATCTAAACGAATTTAGCCAACGTGGATAAGCAGGCGACTGTGAAGAAAAACAATCCGGTCATACCGAGGGCTAATTTGGAGAACCAGTTCGGTCGCAGTTCCTTAGGAAGCAACCAGCAATTCACGACCAATGTGTGAATACAGCTGATTCCCAAGGCAAAGTTGTAGATCGTTGTCGCGATTAGCAAGAGTGATTCAGGCTGCTCCAACGAGAGCATGATCAAACCGAGAACGGTGTATACAGTGAGAACGGAGAAGTAGACATATCGAATGGCGCTCGTTTTCATCTTCTGAAGACGTGGGCTGGCCGTCCAGAAGACGTCCACCCAGCGGCGGATGACACCGTCCGCTGATGTCGACATGCTGGGAGCCAGAACGAGGAAGCCACAGAAGAGCGTCATGAACCCGAAAAAGGCACCCCATTCGGCTCCAAAACTGGAGATGGCCGTCGATTTCACTCCATCGGCAGTCATGACGGCTGCGGCCCATTTATCTTCAACGATAGTGCCGCGAGCAAGAAACTCGACCGACAACATACTGGGAAGTGCTAAACCAAAGAAACAGGCCGGCATCCAGATCACGAGTTGGTCACGAACAATATGTCGATACCACCGCTTCCAACGAGGTAACGATTCCGCAGTTGGTTTGAATACTGTTCCGACGTGCGAGAGCTGAATGTCCTGGCCACCGACGATACTCGGAATCGCACCCACGTGATGCCCCATTCCCCAACCCTGGTCGCGGGTGTAATTACTAATGGGCGTGTTTGATAATCCCCCGGAACCGGAGATGGCAATTAAGGCTGAAAGAAAGGCGATGACAGACCAGTCGATATGAATCGGTGCTTTTTCACCTTCCGATTTGAAAGGACGCAGAAAGAGGTTCTCCACGTTATCCCCATCGCGAGTCCCGTCTCCATCATAGTCGAGGTAGGGATCCAGATAGCCATTTTGGTCTGCATCATAGGCGATACTGGTGTCGGGGGTTCCATCATTGTTGGAATCATAAGTGTAGGCGACATCGGGCTGGCCATCTTCATCAAGGTCGGGCCACAGGATGGTCTCCGATCCGTCGATGCCTGCCGAAACAGCGACCATCGGATCCGCAATATTGTCGCGATTGATATCAGTCGCGTCGTTTTTCCCATCGCCATCCTGGTCAATGACATAATCTGTTCGTGGTTCAATCATGTCTAACCGGCCATCGCTGTCCCAGTCTTCCCCGGGATCGAGTATGCCGTTGTGGTTCACATCTTCGACCGATTCAATAGGAATATTTCCGAATTTGAAGAAGCCTGAGAATATCTCAATCCATGTGGTTGCGCTGGAAAAACAGAGAGCGACGATCAGAAGAAACGTCATCACGGTGATGATCTTAAAGGCCATGATGGCCTTCAACATGTTGAAGACTTTGCCGCCAAAGATAAGAGGGACAATCGCCAGAACAAAGATTATCATGCCCAGCACGCGCATAATTTCGCCGTGGGAATAAGTCCCCCCCATTCCCGCAATTTCAATCGTCATACGGCCCGCTTCCGCGTCGGGTGTACCACCAAGATAAGCTGCTAATAAAGGTGTCGCGGCGTAGGCGGCGAGATACGGAAAGAAGGAACCGAAGTCGAGCAGCAGGTAGCTGATCATCCAGAACCGGGGACCCGGTGGAATGCGGAATTTACCGGTAAAAATTGGCTCACCGGTGTAAAGCGTGTACCGACTGATTTCGATGTTGTAGATCACCTGACCTAAAATACTGAGCGTGGCCAGCCACAACAAAGTCCCTCCGTAGCGGGCGGTGACCAGTGGGCCAGTTAACCATTCCCCACCTCCAATCGCGGCTCCCCCCAAAATCAGTCCAGGACCAAGCATCATTGCCCAGTTTTTCAATTTGAATCGCGGAGCATCAATCAACTCTCCTGTTTCCCATCTAGGCATCTTTGGAGAGCCGGGATAGGGCGCTTCGAAATCGGAGGAGTTACTGACGGGGATGTCGGCGTCGGGCGAGGAGGGGGAAGAGGTCATAATGAATAAGTCCAGGCTGCTGGGAATCAGCAACCCTCCTGAGAAGGAGCATCAAGATTGGAAGAGAGAGCCAATTGACGGGGCAGGGACGCAGGCGGAAGTGTGTGGAGAGAAATCGTGTCACCGTTCGCGACCCTGTCGCCAGGGAGGTGTTTTCAGAATACTGTAAATGCGATACAGATCACAATGACAAAGCACTGCGACAAAAGCAAAAGACCTCTACAAAAAATAGAATACGAGTGCTGATATCGACAATGGGCTTGGCCTTTGTTTTGCCATCGAAACCAACGTTTCCGAAGTTAAAATCGCCCTGTCCAAACGCAATTCATCAAGACCGTTTCTGAAAAAACATTCGTTATCGGACCACTCAAGACGGCGATTCGATCAATTAAGGTTGGATAAACTCGTGCTCTCCGCTGCGGACGGTTAAGACGGGGCAGGGAGCTTTGCGGACGATTTTTTCTGCAACAGAGCCCAAAAGCATATGAGCGATCGCTCCCCGGCCATGGGTGCCGATAATGATCATGTCGACTTCTTCCTCGCGTGCAATCCGCACAATCTCGACGAAGGGTGTTCCGATCTCTACGACGACCCGAGCGTTTTTTAAACCATGCTCTTCAATCTTTTTCTGACAGGCTTTCTCGGCACTCTGCTGTTGAATCTCGGCCAGGTTCGGGGGGAAGTAGGCTTCGCCCATGGGGGGAAGCTCTGCCATCAGCGAAGGTTCTTCCACAATGGCGGTGACCAGAACTTCGGCGTCGAAGGTTTTGGCAAACTCGGTGGCGTAGCTGATCGCGACTTCGGAATGAGGGCTGAAGTCGGTGGCGACCATGATTTTTTTGAGCTTGATCATGAGAGGGGATTCCTTGTTGATACGAGATGAAGGACTAAGTTCGGTACTGACCCCGCCCCGGATATTTCCGGCGTGGGAACAGGCTGACCCGTGGGGAACTGATTTCAGGTTCTCCACAGCGGGTTAATTCTAAGTTAATATGATTAGCAGACTTAGCAGTTGAGGAACTACATCTGGGTCTACTACATTTATTCTACTTTTTTCGCGTCAGCGGGGCGAGACGTGGCCCTTGATTGCTGACAAAATTCTCCGTCTTCGGGAATTCGGCATCGAAACCAGTTTTGGAGAACAGGAAGGAGAATTCAACTGGTGCTATGGGCCGGCGCCATTGGGAATGTGTCACCAGGGCGTACCCGATGTTTGTACTATTTCAATCGAACTCTCTTCAGCGCTTCTCCAGCGAGTTCAAACCGTTTATGATCTCACCTTTTCCCCGATGCGCCCTGTTCTACAGAGGGTATTGGCTCTGGTGGCTTATTTTTGCCCGCTAAGCAGGTTTGAGTGCCGTTTATTTTCTAAGTGAAAATTACCTGAGCGGCTAACACGTTGTTTGAATTTAAGGTCTTCAAGCAGATGGAGACCAGTAAATAAAAAGGAAGAGTTTTGTCGTTGTCCGCCGATCGAAAATTGAAAATCGAAGAGGTCCTGGGATATTTAAACTTTTCCAGTGGTGCCTACGTTCCCCAGTTTGCGATACGACTGAACGAACTCTTCCTTGAATGCACCGAGAAGAATGAATGGGAGGCTGTCTTTCAGGAACTGAGTGAAGCCCTCACGGAGTTGAAAAAAACATCCGAAACCTTCGCGAAAAGCCAGCAGGCCGAAGCGGTCTTGAAGATGGGCTTCGAGTTGTTCATTCCCGCCTATCGCGAATTTCACGGCGATTTACTCGCTCATGTCGCCGAAGAAGAGTTTCAGGAGCCACTCTTTCTGGTCTGTATCTTCAACATGCTGCTTAAGCAGGAAGGGCCGTGGGACGAAACGGACCGAATCATTTCCCGCTCAGTTGAAGAGATCAACGATTATGTCGGATACCGGCCGGTTGCGCTGCTTGAGAATGAACGCAAGATGCAACCGTATCGACATGAGTGGCAACGGCCATTGCCTCTCTTCCTGAAAGATGTTGGTTGCGCTGCTGGTTCCTACGAACATCTGATTGAAACCGCTCTAGAGTTCTTTCATCAGATTCCAGAAAATATCCTGCATAATTCGTATTTCGAATTGGATAAGCTGGAAGAGCTGTCGCTCGATATGCGAGCGTATGACTCGCTGCATCCCGTAAATAAACGAACAAATTATCCCTTTGGTGAGTGGGACCCGAATCTGGTCAATACGGGTGGCTATTACACTCGTTTCGTGCTGCGGAAGATCATTCTCGATACAATGCTCTTCTGGATCGAAGAGACCACCCCCGTGATTGGTTACAAGGAAGCTCTGCATGATGCTTCTGCCGTTCTATGCGGGACCATCCTGATGGCGACCTCGATCAGTGGAGCTGGCCCCGGCACACACGATTCGTCAGTGTCGCTCTCCACATTAATGCCGATGATTGCCCGCCAGCGCGACGCGTACTACGACGCCATCATGAAACAATGCTCGGGCGATCGCCAACAGCGGTTGGTCTCAGTGTTAACGCAGACCCAACAACCATTCGGACATGTCCGACAATTTATCAATCTGAGTTTGTCGCGATACGCGGCTCAACAGGTGCAACATCGACAGTTGGCGCATTTCTTCGCCAAACTGGGAATGGAAGAGGCAAGTCGACAACACGCGGAAGCGATGCCCGCCCCCAGTGCCCGGTTTGAATCAAAACTGCAATGCCTGATGACCCGCGGGCAACTGTTGCTCGATCAGAAAAACCTGGAAGAAGTGAGAACCTCTCTTCGCGAAGCCGAAGATTTGATTAAACGAGGCATTCGCTGCGGCGCATTGATCGATCCCTGGAACATTCTGGCGTTTCAGGCCCAGTTCCCACTTTTCCAGTCACGCGAAGATGCCCTCCCGGACCATCGTGCGGAAGTTCTGGTTGATCTGACGGAGCAACTCTTCTCTTTATATACCCGCGCCATGAGTATTGCGGCGGCGGAAGGGGAAGACGATCTCCTTGAAGGGTTTTCGGTTCAATACCAACAATCGGCGGAACGCTGGGATCGTTACGCGACGCATGTAGTCGAAGATGTTCCCGCTGTCGCTGGTGCGACCAGTTGGAAAGCGGCCCGGCAAGTCTCCGAAGTCCTCCAGAAATGGCGCACCAATGGAGAGGTGGCGGGCGATATCGTTTTCTGGCGCGACCAGATCGAAAAGTTCGAATCTGCCCGCAGCTTTGCGATTGTCGTGGAACAACTGCTGGAACGAAAAGATCAGACAGCTGCTCTCGGGCTGCTGATGCAATGGCTCAGCCAGTCAGAAGAAGTGGGAATCGAAGCTCCGCCGCATTCTTTTCATTCCATGTTGCTTCGAGTGCTGCGCCTGATGATGGATAAAAAGGGAACCCGCGCGGAACGCTGGAACAATCTTTCTCGCTTTTTCGATTACCTCGAAATTAACGCCGGCGATTTCTGGAATGTTCCCGACCTGAGCGAAGTGACCGATTTTCCTTCGATCGATCTCGACGAGTTGGAAAACGAACTTTACGAAGGGGAGGGCGATTTCGACGAAGACGACTGGGAACCGGACGAAGAAGACGAGCTGTTTTCTGCCGCTTACGACGACATGGTTTATCGCGATACCACTGACGATGGTAATTTCAGCGATACGATGGACGAAGGTTACGGTCGAGAGAACACCGAGTTCGAACTGATCGCGCGAATGCTGGAGCCGCGACTTAAGTTCATGATGGTTCTTGTTCGCATGTGGCAGATCGTGGCGGTAGAGATCGCTGACGATCTTGTTCGTAAAAAGCAGGCGGGCAAAAAAGAGGAGCGCGACAAGTTGGTCGCCAGTCTGGAAGGTTGGTACAAGCAGACTCAACATCTCCGCAAAGGTTTGCGAGCACTGCTGGATGCCATCTCCGAATACAGTATTGAATCGATGGGGGGCGATCAGGACGCGAACATCGAATACGACATCGAAGTTCAAAGTAAGTCGTACCTGCAATATCTCTTAACAGAGACCCATCTCGAAACACGTAAAGCCGAATGGTTGCTGCTGAGTTGTCTTCCAAAACGGAAAATGCCCGGCGACCTGGCCCGGTATGAACAAAGCCTAATCAAACTTTGCCGCGCCATCTTTGTGCGGGACAAACCGATGATCCGTCAGCAGATGGTGATCTTGCTGACCGAAATGCGACGGTTTCAATTGTTATACGTTCCTTACGATGCCGGTGGACAACCCAAACAACTCCGCGAGGCACGGACTTTACAGACGATTCTGCGTTTCCTGCTGACGCAACTCCCCCGGTTGGGAATGATTCAGGAAACCTACGAAGTTCTGGAATACGCTCTTCAACGCGAACGGATTGAAACCCGACATACGGGGACAGTCATCACCGAATTCGATCAGCTTTTCCGGCTGGGCCTGCAGGGAGTCGTGCGTTGTGTGGTGGGGTCGTATCAGGATTGGGTGGCCAATCTTAAACCAGACGAGCAGGAAACCCCTTCCCGGATTCTGAATAACTACCTCAATATGATTGTGCAGCAGTTCGCACGTCTCTGGATGGAACAATCCAGCAAGATGCGGCTGTCGGCAGCAGAACGTCTGCGCAATCCGGATGACTGGGAACTGGTCAAATCGTTCGTGATTGAATACGGACACGAGCTTTTCCATTCGACTCAATTAGCGATCGGTTCGCTGCGGACGATTCTCAATCAAGGGGTCGAGCCGCTACTCGATTACCTCAAAGAAATCGAAGAACCGATGCAGCCCTTTAAGCTGCTCGCCGATATTGAGAACGGCAAAATCGAACGGGATAAAGCGGTCGACGCTCTCGAACTCATCTACAGTTCCATCGTCGACAAGTATGATCGCTTCATCGATTACAACACCACGACGACCCAATCCGATTATGGTGAGATGATTTACGTCCTGCTCAGTTTTCTCATTCTGGAATCGGACTACGACCGCACTGCCTGGAACCTGATGCCCGAGCGGATCGCTCACCGGGTCCTGACTGATATGCGAATGTCGGAAGACGCGCTCCTCTGGGAACAACAGATTCAGGAAAAGACGGTTGATGTCGCCGACGAATACGTTAACGCTCTTCAGGAACTGGAAGAGAAGTATGCCGTCAAGCTGCTGGCGATAGAAGAACGACTCAATCAGCGGTTCATCAAACCTCTGGCAGTAAATCGAATGTTAGCGCGAGTAGAACAGGCGCTGGATGAAGGGATGGACCAGCAGCAATCGGGGTCTGCCAGTACCGCGCTTATCAACGAAATCGAAGCGTACATGGAAGACACACAAGGGGCCGGAACCGAAGCTCCCAGTTGGTTAATGAAGTTGGAAACCGAACTCGAGAAAGCACTCATCGCTCGAGAAGCCGATATCATTGACCCCACCGAATTGATTTGTGTTCCTCAGGAAGTGCTGACAGAAGCTCAGCTGACGGACATCCTGGCTGCCGATTGGCGTGGTTTTCCGCGGGTGCAGAAATCCCCGGATGAGGAAGAAGAATAGTTCGCTGCCTCCATCTATCTCTGATCAAATTCTCACTCTGATTGAACCCGGCACGACTCTTGTCTAGAATGACTACGCCTCCGTACACCTGTTCGGGATCACTCTTTTCCCAGTCTCACTTCCGATTAGCAGCCCTCTCAATTTCTGACCGTGACCATTTTCGACTTGTCAATATTTTGTAAGTCGAACGGACACGCCTCCGGGAGTTGAGATTTTTGTAGAAAAGCAGAACTTTGAGTAGCGATCCACGAGATTTCGATGAGTTCCTGGAAAAGTTTCATGCCCACCACGACCTGATGAAGCGCGAGCTGGCCAAGGTCATCATTGGTCAGAATGAGGTGATCGATCAGATCCTCTCCGCGATTTTCACGGGCGGGCACTGCCTGTTGGTCGGGGTGCCGGGTCTGGCGAAGACGTTGGTCGTTAGTACCATTGCCCGGATTCTCGACGTCGAATTCCACCGGATTCAGTTTACGCCGGACCTGATGCCGTCCGACATCACCGGTACGAACGTGCTCGAAGAGAACGAAGATGGCCGCCGCGAGTTTCGGTTTGTCAAAGGTCCTGTCTTCACCAACATTCTGCTCGCGGACGAAATCAACCGAACACCACCGAAGACACAGGCCGCGCTGCTGCAGGCGATGCAGGAGCATGAAGTGACTGCCGGACAGACGACGTTCGATCTTCCCGAACCCTTCTTCGTCATCGCCACTCAGAACCCGATCGAACAAGAGGGAACCTACCCGCTTCCCGAAGCCCAGCTCGACCGATTTATGTTTAACATCAAAGTCGACTACCCCAATCAGGAAGAAGAAGAGCAAATCCTGACGTCGACCACCAGCGGCAAGACGCACGAGATTCGCAAAGTTCTCTCTTCCAAAGCGATCATGTATCTGCAAAAGCAAATCGGCATGATTGAATGTTCGCCCCTGACGATTAAATACGTCGCGCGGCTCGTCCGTGCCACCCGTCCCGGTGATGAAACCTCTCCCAAGTTTGTCAAAGAACTTGTCGACTGGGGAGCGGGTCCCAGGGCAGGGCAGTATCTGATCGCCGGAGCCAAAGCCCAGGCCGCCATGGACGGTCGCCCGTCCGTCGCTATGGAAGATGTCCGTAAAGTGGCGATTCCTGCTCTACGCCATCGCATCTCCACCAACTTTCAGGCCCAGGCCGAAGGGATGACCACCGACGACGTCATCCACCGCCTCGTTGAAGAAGTCCCCGAACCCAATATTCCCAAATACGAAAAGTCATAAGCGAGTTTTAAACTCGAGTTCATAAAACACAAAAAAGGATTGGGAAGCATTTGGGGCAGGCAAGCTACGATGTTTTCTTTCAACACAAAGGCACGAAGGCACAAAGGATAGACAACGATAGGTAGCGAAATAATCGCGAGCGTCTCTGATTGAAGGAATTATTCAACGCTTAGTGTTGCTACGCAACCCAGACAACTCTCCGAGATTGTCTGGGCCGCCCTTTAAAAAAACCTTGGTGTCTTTGTGCCTTGGTGGTTCAACTCAATATGAATGGTCGGAATAATGTCCCAGGCCGAAAAATATCTGAAACCGGAAGTCATCCAGACTGTTTCCCGGCTTGATCTCCGGGCGAAGTTTATCGTGGAAGGGTTTCTCAGCGGATTACACGCGTCGCCCTATCATGGGTTCAGCGTCGAGTTCAGCGAGCATCGCCGGTATGTGCAGGGGGATGACATCAAGGATATCGACTGGCTCGTCTTCGCACGAACCGACCGGTATTACATCAAGAAGTATCAGGCCGAGACGAACATCACCGGTTATCTGTTGATGGACCTCTCCGAGAGTATGGGCTACACCTACCGGCAGGAATTGAACAAGTTCGAGTACTGCATTTGCCTCGCCGCCGCGCTCAGTTATCTGATGATTCACCAGCAGGACCCGGTTGGGCTCATCACGTTCAGTGACGAGATCGGAAAATCGCTCCCCGCTAAAAGTCGCCGCTCGCATCTGGGTAACATTCTTGCGCTGCTGGCACAGCTCAAACCTCAGGGGACAACCGAGCTGGGCAAGAACATTAAGCGGGTTGCCTCGATGATCAAACATAAATCGTTGATCATGATCTTCACCGACTTATTGACCGACGCCGACGACGTCATCAAGAACCTGCACCTCTTACGCTACGCCGGTCACGATGTCATCCTATTTCATGTACTCGATGAAGCCGAAGTCACATTCCCGTTCACCGGCAACGTCATCTTCGAAGACCCGGAATCGACCGACAGCATGAACGTCGACGCTGAAGGCATCAAAACCGACTACCTGGAATCGGTCGAAGAATTCCGCGCCCACTTCAAAAAAGAATGCCAGGCAATGGGTGCCGACTATCTCCCCCTCGATACATCCATGCCCTTCGACCGGGCGCTGATGGAATATCTGGTGCAACGCCAGGCGAGGTTTTAGGAGGAGGGGGTATTTCAATTTTATTATTCTATTATTGGAAGGATAGGGGGGAATGCCCAACCTTGTTTTGCGACGAGGCCTGAAAGTAGCTCTGTAATAGATACGCATTGAAAGCCATTTACATGTGCTGTCGCAAAAGACGGATAGTATGTGATGAGAATCGGTGAAACGAATTTAATGCGGATATCATTAGGAAAGTGTTCGTTCAACCAAAGATATTGCTCGATATTACTTATGTTTTGCTTGCACCATTCCAATTTTCGATTGAGCTGATGTTGATAGTCGTGAAACTTTCTTAATTCCGAATCAAAAGTCCTCGGATCATTTGGTACCTTTGAGACTTTGCATTCACCTATCACTAATAGTTCTTCGTGCGGTAGATACGCAAGAATATCTAGGTCCCCGATTTGATTTGGAATTCGGAAATAACGATTTTGACTGCCAATTTTTTTGCTGAATCTTGAGCAAAATATTTTAGGGGCATGAAGGTTGCGGAGTTCTTCGACTATGTAGTTCTCGAAGTCTTTTGAAATCGCTTGTGAATATTTCTGAACCGAATTATTTAATTCTCTAGTGAACCATTCTGCAGGCAATTTTGACTCTCGTAACATTGAGAAAAGTTCAAAATGACATTCTTTCAAACGCTCCGTAGAGAATGTGACAATTCTATTACTATTGGCTTGATTGATTTCATAAAATGGTTTGCCGTGGAGTTTGTTATGACGCCTATGATCCCAAGGATAATTTGGAGCGTCCCCAAGAGTACACTCGCTAATTGTGAGTCCTCTGAGAAGAATGTTGACTTGGTTTGAGCTTAAGCTGAGTAACTCGCCAATCACTTCTACTAGACGATCTCTTTCGAATGATTGAATAGTCTCGCCGGTTCTCTGGCTTTTAAGAATTAGCAATTCAAATAGCTTGAAGACATCGGAAAGAGTGAATCCTCTAACTTGTTTAAACTTATCATCCAAGTATACTTCCACGTTTTTGGCACTTCGGAAAATTTTGTGAATATCAGGGTGTTTCTGAAATTCATTTACGGCAGCGTGAATCCTGTTCTCGTATTCGCTGACATTTGTACTTTGCTCAAAACGTATTGAGTAGATAGCGTCTCGTTCTGGATGAAGTATTTTAATTTGAATGTCACCTTCTTCATTGTGATAAGTGGCGTCACTGCCTACTGAAAGTCTAATCGCTTCTTCCGAATGAATAATCAGTTCTTCTAGTTGAAGTTCTGATACTGAGATCTGCGTGGAACGATTCGGTTGATTTCTTATGACGATCGTATCGCATAAGAACCGCAGGGATTTTCGGATTATTGGTCCATGTTTACTCCAAAGAAGAGACTCTTCAGTGGTAAGCCTATCATCTCTTTGATTTGAACTAATATTCGCTGTCTTTTCGTATTGCTCAAGAAAGAAAATCAACGTTTCGTACGATGAACAATTATCTATTATTGATAGAATGTTCTTGAAATGGTGTTGGACATAGTCGTTTAAAATGTTGTTGATATCATCCTTGGACGAATACTCTCCTGGCGGATACCTAGCCCTTAGCCATTGGCCAGTTTTGCGTCGTAGTTCGAGTATTGTCGTCATCGAAGGTCGGAAAATTACCGTCTCGCCGTATTTTTCTCGAAACGGATCATTAAACTCAGACATAGACGTGAATCTCGTAATAATTCTATGAAAACAGCGAGTTATTCAATGCTCGAAAACGTGTCCGTTGAATAAACTCACTTATATCAAAACCCAACCCCGTCCACTTCTTCTGACTTCCTGGGATCATTCACTCCGCGCATGCCTTCTTCCGTTCTCACCGTTGCTTGTACGGCGGTGATGATGTCTCGTATCTTTACATCGTGACCGAGGGTCAAGAGCGACGCGGCGTGTTCGGTGAAGAGGGTTGGTTCCAGGTAGAGCGTGTTGGGGATCCATTGATGATGCAGGCGCGGGGAACTGACCGCTTGTTTGATCGGTTCGTCCCAGAGGACTCGGTGCAGAATGACTTGCCAGGTGCCGCTGATGATGCGGGGACCGCCCGAGCCACCGACGGCCAGAACGGCCTTGCCCTCTTTCACCATGATCGTGGGAGACATACTCGACAGCGGTTTTTTACCCGGCTCAATACTGTTGGCCGCGCTTTGAATTAAACCGAACGCATTCGGGACCCCGGGCACGGCGGCGAAGTCGTCCATCTCGTTATTCAGCACAATGCCATACTCCGGCACCACGACCAGGCTGCCGAACTGCGTATTCACTGTTTCCGTACAGGCGACTGCGTTTCCCCATTGATCCATGATCGAAATGTGACTCGTCCCCGCATCTTCGACAGGAAGAAACGAACCATAAGATTCGAGCGGTTTCGTGCCGTTCATGAGGATCGACTTCGCCCGGTTCTGCAAGCGTTCTGTTGAAAGCAGATCGTCGAGCGGAACATCGACAAAGTCGGTATCTCCCAGGAATCGGGCACGGTCGGCGAAGGCATGTTTACTCGCTTCCACCAACAGATGCAGGAAGAGGGGGTCCTCTATGCTGGCGAACTGTTTCCAACCTTCCGGATGCAATTGAGCATACGCTTCGAGCGTTCCCAGAATTTGCAGAATGACAATTCCACCGCTGGAGGGGGGAGGCATCGTGTAGACGGTGTGGTTTTGAAATTCACCTTGCAACGGTTGGCGTTCGACGGGTTGATAGTTCTTCAGATCAGCCAACGTCATTATTCCCCCAGAACGCCGCACGGTGTCAACGATGGCTTCGGCAACAGGGCCGGTGTAAAAGGCATTCGGTCCTTCCTGGGCAATCAGTTCCAGAACTTCCTTTTGCGGTGAATGAAAAGGGCGGTTGTCCGTCCAGGGGATGCCCCGGTTCAGGTAGTTTTTCCAGAGAGGTTCAAATCGGGTTCGCAAACCGGCGTGCCGGGTAAACAGGTCGATGAGATCGGCCTGTTCTGCCTGAGCGTGGTGATCGACGGTGATCCCCTGATTGCACAACTCGATCGCGGGCGCGAGGACTTGCTGCAACGTCAGTTTTCCATATTTCTGCTGAGCCTCGCAGAGCCCGGCCACTGTCCCCGGAATCCCCACGGCCAAACCACCCACGCGGCTGGGGTTCAGTTCGTCTGGATGATTTTCCTTGGGGCCGGGCTGAAACATATTGCTGCGGGAATGTTCCGGGGCTGTTTCGCGATAGTCGAGGACGAGTGCTTTTTCCTCCTCGGCCAGCCAGACGACCATAAACCCGCCTCCGCCGATTCCGCAGCTACCGGGTCTTACGACAGAGAGGGCGAACGAGGTCGCCACGCAGGCGTCTACGGCGTTGCCTCCCTGTTTGAGAATGGTCAGCCCCGCTTCCGCCGCCAGCGGATGGTCCGCAGCCACGACACCTTGAGAGAACCATTTATCGTCGGTGAGGTCAGCATTCACGGCGGGCAGGTCTCCCAGGGAAAGAGCGAGCGGTGTGCAACAGTAGAACAGTATTCGAAGCCAGGAATGCATGAGCCGAAGATCCTGCGAAATAAGGGCAAAATGGACGGGAAATAGAGGAGAAACCAGTCATTTTCCCACCGAGTCCAGCGGTTCCCCTCGCGGAAGGCCGATTGCATTATTATAGTGAGGAACCAGTGCGGGTGGCACTGCTGGCTGGCCCGGCAGTGGGATTAGGCAGGACGTTGCCAATGTTTCTTGTGCACGCTGCCTGAAGTGATCAACACCCATTAACAGCTTGCAGGAATGATCCGAGTACAATCTCTGTAAAGTTGTATTTTCTGATTCATCGACTATCGAAATAAGTGAGCGATAGAACACCCCGCTGGCTAAGCCAGTCGTGTCACCCGCTTTAAGGTTAGACCAACGTCATGTCCACGCTCAAGTGCAAACTGGTGACCCTCGGTTGCAAGGTGAACCAGTACGAAACACAACTCGTACAGGAAACGCTTTTGCAGAACGGGTACGAACTTGCCCGCGATGAAGAAGCGGCCGATCTCTGCGTGGTCAATACGTGCACGGTGACCAATACGGGCGATTCCAAATCGCGGCAGGTCATTCGTCGTCTGGCGAAAGACAACCCTGCCGCCAAAACCATCGTGATGGGCTGTTACGCCACCCGCGACCCCGAAATGGTGAGCACACTTCCGAATGTTTTCGAAGTCGTGACCGACAAACGGGAACTGCCGGATGTCTTCAACCGGCTCGGCATTAACGAAATGCCCAACGGCATCAGCTACTTCGACGGACGCCACCGTGCGTTTGTGAAAGTTCAGGATGGCTGCATCCTGCGTTGCACCTACTGCATCATTCCCTCAGTCCGGCCCGGTTTGCGAAGTCGACCCGCCATCGATATCGTCGAAGAAGTCAAACGGTTGCTGGGAAATGGTTACCGGGAGATCGTGTTGAGCGGTATTCATGTCGGTCACTACGGTGTCGATACGACGCGCGGAAAATCGGGACTGCCGCCGTATCGCATCTGGGATCTCTTTGAAGAACTCGACCGGATTCCGGGTGACTGGCGAATGCGACTGTCGAGTATCGAAGCTCCAGAGATCAACGAAGAATTCATCTCTGCTGCGGCCAATTGCGAACACCTTTGCCCACAGTTTCATCCGGCACTACAGAGCGGATCGGAAACAGTCTTGCGTCGGATGCGTCGTCGTTATTCCATCTCCAAGTTTCTCGACAAGATTGAAATGATGCGCGAGCGACTGGTGAAACCGTCGTTCACGACTGATGTTATTGTTGGTTTTCCCGGCGAGACCGAAGCCGAGTTTGAAGAGACGATGGAATCCTGCCGACAAGCCCGCTTCATCAAGACACACGTCTTCCCCTACAGTCAACGTAAGGGAACTCCCGCCGCGAAATTTGAGGATCAGGTTCCTCCCGAAGTTCGTAAAGAACGGTGCCAGCGACTGGCGAATCTGGAACGCGACCTGGCTCTGCAGAACTACGAAGAACTGGTTGAAGACAATCTCGAGGTACTCGTCGAACGGGAATGCGAGGATCGTCCCGGTTGGGTCCGTGGTACGGATCGCCGATACGCTCCGGTGGAGTTACCTGGTTCAACCGCCGACGTAGGGAACTTTGTCGTCGCCAATGGCCTCTCCGCCACCCGAGACGGTATCACTGCCGAACGAATCACGCCCATGCGGGAAACCGAAACGGAGTCGATGGTGAAACTGGAATTGTGATTCTTTCCAACCGGGAATTAATAACAATACATAATGACCATCGAGGGTAGCCCGGACAATCTTGAAGAGTTGTCCGGGTCGCACAGCTCTTATTCGATTTACATTGCATATAAAACACGATTAGAAAGCCAACCCAGTGCTTATCGCGATCGAAGGAATCGATGGTTCCGGAAAAGGAACCCAGGCGAAGTTACTGCTCGAATCATTTCGTCAAACGGGACGTTCGGCCGAGTTGATCAGCTTTCCGCAATACGACGCGACTTTGTTCGGTCGTGCGATTGGTGATTTTCTTAATGGCCGGTTTGGTGCCCTGGACGAAGTGAATCCTTTCCTCGTTTCACTGCTGTATGCCGGTGATCGATTCGAGTCTAAAAAGAAACTGGAAGGGGCCTTGGCTCAGTGTGAGTTTGTCATTCTCGACCGGTATGTGGCTTCGAACATTGCGCATCAGGGATCTAAAGTTCCTGTCGAGGAACGAGCGGAACTCATTAGCTGGATCAAACAGATCGAGTTTGAAATCTATCAACTTCCCAAACCCGACCTCGTCGTGCATCTTGACCTGCCCGTCGCTGCGGCTCAGGAATTAATCAGCCGCAAATCAAAACGGACTTATACAGACAAAGCGGCCGATCTACAGGAAGCGGATGCCAATTACCTGTCCGGCGTCCGGGATGTCTACTGCGAGTTGGCCGTCAGTGAACGGAACTGGTCGCAGATCAACTGCTATAACGAAACCACAGAATCGATTCGGTCACTCGAGGAAATTCATCGCGAGTTACTCGGTCTGTTCAGCGGCAAATCAAATTAAAGCGGAAAGTCACCATGGAAATCATTGAAGGTCACATTTACGACTATCCCCGCTATTACGACCTCGTCTACGGTTCCGACTGGAAGGCTGAGTTTGATTTCCTCACGGGCTGCTTTGCGAAGTACTCGAAGAAGCCTGTCCAGCGGTTGTTCGAGCCTGCCTGCGGCACGGGTCGACTGTTGATCAAATTTGCCCAGAAAGGGTACGAAGTCGCCGGTAACGACTTGAACGAGAAGGCGATCAAATTCTGCAACGAACGATTGGTGCGACATGGGTATCCCGCATCTGCGTTCGTGGGTGATATGGCTGATTATAAAGTCAAACAGAAATACGATGCTGCCTTCAACATGATCAACAGCTTCCGACATCTGCCTACAGAGAAAACGGCCGAAGCCCATTTCCATTGCGTGGCCGATTCCTTGAAAAAGGGAGGAATCTACTACATCGGTTTGCATCTGACCCCCACCAAGGGAGAGTCTACCGACCACGAGGAATGGCTCGCCCGCCGTGGCAATCTCACCGTCATCTCCAGCTTATGGTCCGACGGGATCGATTTCAAAACGCGTGAAGAAAAGATCGGTATGTCTTACCAGGTCTACACGCCGTTAAAAGGCTTCCGCATTGTCGATGACATGATCTACAGGACCTACACGGCAGAACAGTTTCTCAAACTGATCAAAAAGACCGACTGCTTTGAAATCGAAGAGACGTATGACTTCTGTTACGAACTCGATAATCCCATCGAAATCGATAGTCAGACAGAAGATACTGTATTCGTCTTACGGAAAAAGTGACGGTCCAATCTATCTGAAGTTCTGAAAAAACTTAAGATCCGCCTGCCCCCCGCGAACGTTCCCCTGTCTGGATGAAATTGCGCAACACGTTTTGCAATATACGTTTTACAATAAACGTACAGAACTCTAAGTAAGAGGAGCCACTAATGCGGAACAGTCATGAGATCGACTATGAGATTTTTGGGGATGACCTGCAGATCGTGGAGGTGGAACTCGATCCGGGAGAAACCGTGATCGCGGAAGCGGGGGCCATGAACTACATGGAAGACGGTATCACCTTCGAAGCACGTCTGGGTGACGGTTCACAACCTCAGCAGGGTTTCTTCTCCAAAGCATTCAGCGCAGCGGGCCGAATGGCGACGGGGGAATCACTCTTTATGACCCACTTCACAAATGAGGCACGCGACAAACGAAAAGTCGCGTTTGCCGCTCCGTATCCGGGTCGGATTGTGCCTCTTGAACTCAGCCAGGTGGGCGGTCAGTTTACCTGTCAGAAAGACGCCTTTCTCTGTGCGGCCCTGGGAACCCAATTGTCCGTGGCTTTTAATAAGAAACTGGGCACGGGGTTCTTTGGGGGAGAAGGGTTCATCCTGCAGAAACTCGAAGGGGACGGGCGCTCCTTCATTCATGCTGGTGGAATGATCATCAAAAAGAAGTTGGCGGGCGAGACATTGGTTGTCGACACGGGTTGTCTCGTCGGATTTACTGAAGGCATTCAGTACGACATCCAACGGTCGGGCGGATTGAAGTCGATGGTCTTTGGAGGGGAAGGGATGTTCCTCGCCCGCATGAGCGGACATGGAACTGTGCTGCTTCAGAGTTTGCCCTTCTCGCGACTGGCCGACCGGATTATCCGTCACGCTCCGTCGATGGGAGGCAGCAGCACTGGAGAAGGCTCAGTGCTAGGCAGATTTGGGAACCTCTTCGGCGACTGATAATGCTTGTTTTGTTTTGGCACCTGGTTTGAGTCAGGGCATCAAAAAAAAATACCCCGACCAGTCCAGAGGACTGATCGGGGGCAAATCTTCGTTAGGGATTTATATTGATCGTTTCTTCAGGTGAGAATGAGAAGAGACGATTTGATTATCAATAGATCTCAGACAGGTATTCATGTGGCGTCCGACGGAAAGATTCTTTCGTCTTATTGCTGGCGAACAGATACAGACGTCCGCGATACCAGAGTGAATAGACGGCAGAACCTTCGGTCTGGTAAGCAAAGGATGTTTCCAACACAATGTCGTTTCCGTTGTTAGCCGGAGTATAAAGTTCCGGGTTTTGTTGGAACATCTGCTTCGCACTGGCAGAAGTGAACCAAAAGACTTTCGTGTCGTAAACGGCTCGGAACTGGGGTAGACCTTCGACCAGTTTTAATTGGTTCCGCAAAGTGATCGGGCAGAAACGGGCGAGACCGGGAGTCTCTCTCACATTTTCAACATCGACGATTCCCGTCGCCACTTCCGGTCTGCTGACATCCTGGAAATCATTATCCAGCTGGAAACTTTCGCGACGAGTGTTCAAGTCTGCTACTGGTTTTTTCATAGGTACGGCGGCTGCGTCAAACAGTGTCTCGTCCAGTTGACCTGGCTCGCTTGGCGAGAGACGGTATTCGCCCCGCTGTTCAGCCGGCTGGGCTTGAACGGTTGACTGGGTCGGAGCCTGTTCGGTCTCTTCTAAATCCATCAGGAATGGAGATTCCATATCGACCGTCTGCGTCGCTGCTTCAAGTGGTTCCTGAATCGGTGCGGCTGTCGAAGTAGTGATTGGACCTTCATGTGCCTTCAGTTCCAGTCGGATTGGCTCTTCTTCGTTAGCGATGAAGGGAACCTCGGCGGAAACTTCTGGTGTTCGTTCCTGATTCAGTTGCTGTTGGGCAACATTCAACGTAGGCGACTCTAGTTCCAGATCAAGCGACTCTTCCATTGGTTCTTCTTCGAAGTCACCAAACGCATTCATGAGATCCATCTCGATGCGTCCTGGTTGTTGGACCAGAACTTCTTCGGGAAGCTCTTTTTTAACTGTTTCGGTTGCTCTTTCGACGACGACCTGACCGAAAGGGCTCGGTTCCATCGCGGGTGCTTCGTCATCCGAACTGTCGTCTGCAAAGGCGTCATTCAGCAAGGCACCAAAATCTTCGGAGTCCTCTTCGGACTGATGAGGCAACTTGGTAGTGAGGTTACGTGTGGAGCCTTCTACTGGTGACAATTCGATTCGTCGCTTCGCTGGCGTGGCAGCGGTCTGCTGTTGCTGCTGCAGGTTCTGCTCGAACGGATTTTGTTTCACCGTCAATCTTCCCGCCGCCTGAGTCTGTGGGCGAGGGACCGCCTGCTTTGTCTGTGCGACATTTGCAGGCTGGGTTGCGGGAGTGTTTTGCGGTAACCGTGGTTGTGTTTGATTAGCCTGTACCTGTTTTGTAGGAGGCTGGTTCGGTATTGCTGGGTTTGTACCCGTAACTTGAGGTGCCGGTTGTGGCTGCTCATTCGAGCCAATTCCAAGTTTGCCGAAGAATCGTTTGAAGGCGTTCGGCTTACGAGGTTCTACGGGCGCAGTTCCCGTCTGTCGATAGTCTGATCCGGTAGAAGTCGAACGACTTCCTTTTCCAGCGGAAAGATAATTCGGACGATAGAAGGTGCTATCCTCGACCGACTCGAACTGCGGTTCCGCTGAGGGAGACTGCGTCGACTGTGCCGTGTTTTGAGGAGATTGGTTTTGCTGTGGTGGAGTGACAACTGCTTCTGGTCGATGTGCTGGAAGGTCGGGCATTTCCCGTCCGTCGGCTTCGTAAAGTTTTCGCAACTCCGCATTAATGTCTGATGTACGTCCGGTAGGACGGGAACTGCCTGCAACTGTTTGCAACTGCTGATCCTGCATCACTCCGTAAGGAGAACGGGACTGTCGAACAGGACGACTTTCAGCGACGAGCCGACTCTGGAGAACGGGTAGTAATCGCGCCGGTTGATTCATCGTTCGCAACGGGGTTCGCAGCTGTATTTGTTGCGGAGGCTGCGATCGTACCTGTGACTGAGGAAGCTGATTGCTGTTCACCTGGCTTCCACGCTGCCGTTGCAACTGGTTGTACTGTGAGGTCGCCGCAGATTGTTGCGCAGAGGATCTTATTTGAACGCTGGGCCGCGAGGGGGGAGGGGCCGCTAATGCAGAGAGAGTCATCAGCGATAGGGTGCTCAGGGCGAGCGCGAAGGTCTTGGTGTGGTGACTATTAATTGAGCTCATGCTCATCACTCCTGTGTGGTTCCGAGACAGAAGTCGGTCAGAACCTGTTCGTCGATGCGGTTTATGAGTGTTTGGGTAGGAAATCCAGTGTTCGAATCGCGTTTCGCGTCACGTATTCAGAGAGTCAATCTGTCTGACTGAATCTGAAACAGAAACGGGTGCAATGTTGCACTCCCTCAGCGCACGTTACATAATCAGCGCTCTATCACTGTTTTTATCGTCGTATCGGTCAGACAAGGTTTGACACCTCTGCTGATTCGAACGAGAAAAAACAGGATTAATCGGCAAGGTGGTCAATCTTTGCCGGTAGTCTGTAGAGGACCTGTTTTGACTATTGTGATATGCAGTGTGCTGCAGCAGAATAAGTCAGCGCGCGAAGAAACAGGATTGGTTCCTAAATATATGCTGTTTGGTAAGTCAGGACGCTGATTGGAGAATCACAAGGGCAGGTCGACAGACTTGAGTTTTGCGGAAATCTGATCAACTGAAGTGGATCACATCTTACCGTAGCGGATTCAGGCGGCGCAAAACCACGTTATAAAGAACTTTTAGCGTTCGGTTGCCGCCACACTTAATTATGGACAAGATCTAAAGGAAACGAGATGGCGAAAAGTAAAGCAGACGGGCAGGAAATCGTTCTGCCGGAGGGAGAGGGACGATCCACCATCGTCATTAACAACAATCCGGGAAAAGCTAAATGGGTTAAGATCCTGCTGGTTATCTCGCTGATCGTCAACGTGTTCATGTACTCCGCGTACCAGGAGTATTTTCAGGATCCCCATGAACCCCAGGAACGATTTCACGATGGAGATGCTTCGGCTACGGATAAAGTGGCCCGCATTTCTGTCGACGGTGTTATCTTCGGTAAGAATACAACCAATATTCTGAAGTCGATCAATAAGGCTCAGGAAGATGAGAACGTAAAAGCCATTCTTCTGTCGGTCGACAGCCCGGGAGGAGGCGCGCCAGATAGTCATCAGATTTATCATGAGCTTAAGAAACTCAGCGCTCAGAAACCAATGTACGTCCATATGAAAAAATATGCCGCGTCGGGTGGTTACTATGTTGCCATGGGTGCGGGAACGGAAGCGAAAATCTTTGCCGAACCAACGACTTGGACTGGCTCCATCGGTGTTATTATTCCGCGATTCAATTTGACCGGTCTGGAAGAGAAGCTCGGTATTCGCTCCGCACCAATAAAGTCTGGCCCATTCAAAGATTCTCCCAGCCCATTTCGAGATCTCGAAGGAGCCGAGAAAGAATTGTGGGACGCAATCATTGCCGATTCCCTGGGGTTATTCACCGGCGTAATCGTCGAGAACCGAACCGACCTGGACGAGGCCGAAGTCGATGCCATCGCCACAGGACAGGTTTACACAGCATCGCAGGCGCTGGCGAATGGTCTCGTGGACCAGATCGGATATGAAGAAGACGCTTTGACGGCACTCGGAGAAAAAGCGGGTTTCGATCCTGAAAAAGTCCGAATCATCGACTATTACGTGGAACCGACGATTACTGAGGCTTTGATGGGAACATCAGCGAAATCACCCATCGAGCAGCAATGGGAAGCCCTTGTCCAATCGACCATTCCCAGAGCAATGTATCTTTGTTCCTGGTTACCGATCGGGACTGGTGAATAAGTTGCTCTGTGGCGAATGAGAAGTCGTGAATAAGAAGACCTTACTGCTGGATCTCGCAGAAACCTCTGCGGGATCCATTTCTTCACTTCATCAATTTCTTACAATGGCAGACTAGACTGCTTCACAATTGACAATACGGGACGCGGCTATTCACCGCGGCCCAAGTTAGCTTTTACAGATTGCGCTCGAGAACTCCCCCCTCCTATATACGGTTACCGCTCCGGTCGACGGTTACTGGTTCCAAAGCAGGTATTCATGTCTTCCTCCTGGATTACGAAGAAGCTGGAGAAGTCGTCTCCAACGACATTTTCAGTCTATTGTATTGTTGCGGCCTTTGGCGCCTATTTCTGCATGTATGCTTTTCGCAAACCTTTTACGGCGGCGACGTACGAAGGGTACGAACAATTCGAAATCAGCCTGAAGACAGTGTTGGTGACCTCTCAGGTTTTCGGATACATGGTCTCCAAGTTTGTCGGAATTAAGATCATCTCCGAAATGCCTTCGACGCGACGCTCGCTCGCCTTTCTACTGTTGATTGGAATCGCCGAAGGAGCACTGCTTCTGTATGCCCTTGTGCCGCTCCCGTACAAATTCCTGTGTCTGTTCCTCAATGGTTTACCGTTGGGAATGATCTTTGGACTGGTGCTCAGTTATCTCGAAGGTCGCCGCGTCACCGAGGCCCTCAATGCCGGTTTGTGCGCCAGCTTTATTCTCTCCTCAGGAGTGGTGAAATCAATCGGGGTTTGGTTGATCACTGGAGTAAACATTCCGGGCTATGGAATGGTGACGTTCTCCCCATTCTGGATGCCATTTGTAGAAGGGATGCTCTTCCTGCTACCACTATTTTTCTTCGTCTGGATGCTCCGACAGATTCCTCCACCCCAGGCCGAAGACATCGCTCAACGGTCCGAACGTCGTCCCATGACCAAAGCGGACCGCTGGGAGTTCTTCAACACCTACGCCTTCGGTTTGTCCTGCATGATTCTGACCTATATCCTGTTGACCATTGTTCGAAGTATCCGGGATGACTTCGCAACAGAAATTTGGATCGGACTCGGTCAGAAAGACCAACCAGAGGTTTTCACTCAATCCGAGTTTCTCGTCATGCTGGGAGTGACAGTCATCAACGGGGCTGCCATCTTCATTCGTAACAACCGAACTGCCTTTCGAACGGCAGTCATTACAATGAGTGGCGGATTTATGCTGACCTGCCTTTCCGTGTGGGGTTACCAGTCTGAGACGTTGGGAGGATTTGCCTTTATGGTGATCAGCGGACTCGGAATGTATGTTCCCTACGTCGCCTTCCATACCACGTTATTTGAACGAATGATTGCCGTCTTCCGTGCAAAAAGTAACCTTGGTTACCTGATGTATCTGGCGGACGCCACGGGTTATCTGGGTTATGTCTTCATTATGGTTCTGCGGAACTTCACCGTCCTGGAAGTCAATCATCTCAAGCTCTACTTGAATTCCTCAATCTGGATTTCGGCGATTTCGCTTCTCTGTATGATTGCCAGTTTGATTTACTTTGAACGAAAAATGATCCGGCACGCGGCATCGCTACCCGAGCCGGCGGTAACGTGATTATTTAGCACAGTGACGTGCTAAACAATTTGCTGCCGCAGGATTAGAAAACAGGAAAAAAATCGTGACAAAGTCTCCCGACCAGGCCACCGCCATTTTATTTGAAAGTGTCGGCGCACCGCTTCAGTCTGTGGCCGCGACTTTGCCGGAATTGCACCCAGGCGAAGTGTTGGTCGCGATTTCTGCGACCACGTTATGTGGTAGCGATCTGCACACTTATCATGGTCGACGTGAAACCGCGACACCTGCGATTCTGGGTCACGAAATCATTGGTCGCATCGCAGCACTTTCCGAACAGGAACCTGCCCGTGCTTACGATGGCAGCCGGTTGAAAGTGGGAGATCGAGTGACCTGGTCGTTGTGTGTGCATTGTGGGGACTGTTTTTTCTGTCAACGCGATCTTCCGCAGAAATGTGAACAGCTCCTGAAGTATGGACATCAATCGTTCGTACTGCACCCCTGGTGCGGAGGACTGGCGAGTCACATCATTTTGAGGCGGCACAGTTCCCTCTTTAAAATACCGGACGCACTTACCGATGCCGTTGCCTGTCCGGCCAACTGCGCGACGGCGACCGTTGCCGCGGCGCTGCGGCGAGTCGATTCCGTCATTGGCGGGAATGTGGTCATTCTGGGCGCGGGTATGTTGGGACTGACTGCTGCGGCCATGGTAAAAGAAGCGGGAGCCCGAAAGGCCATCCTGATTGACCGCGATCAGGCTCGTCTTGATCGGGCACTGAAGTTTGGTGCGACCGATCTGGTTCACACCGACCAGCTATCAGAACCACTTGATAGCACCATCAAAGAAATGACAGAAGGGCGAGGGGCGGATGTTGTTCTGGAACTGACCGGGGCAACCAATCTGGTTCAGGAAGGCCTGCGCTTATTGCGAGTTGGGGGCCAGCTTATTCTGGTGGGTTCCGTCTTCCCCACCACCTCAGCCGAAATGAATCCCGAACAAATCGTCCGAAAGATGATTTCCATCCAGGGAGTGCATAACTATGCGCCGGAAGATTTAGGGACGGCACTTAAGTTTCTCTCCGCCCACACCAATTCCTACCCATTCGCTGGATTAGTGGAAGAGACCTTCTCACTTTCGGACAGTACAGAAGCTTTTGCTTTCGCCAGTACCGGACAGGCTTTTCGGGTAATGATCAAAGTTGCCAATGACGAATAACTCGTCTGCACGGCTCCTCTTCAACCCATTATCTCAGGACCCCATTATCGACGAACACTGGGCAACATGAAACCCTCGTTTGAAACTGGGCGAGGTTGAGTTTTTCGTTCCTGAACGGGAACGTTCCCCGACATGGGAGCCTTAAGCTCAGTCTTCGTTTCGTTCAAAGCAAAGTCGATCCGTGATTCTTCAGGTTTGGCTTTGGTCGATGGGGTTTCGAAAAAGTCTTTTTCGATCATTGAGGGGTTTTCAAGCTCCTCGTAATTGACTGTTCGCGGAGGCATTGCGAAGTCGATGTCGTTTTCAGCCTCGGCTCTGAATTGAGTCTCGGCAAAATGATCTTCCGTGACAAACGGGTTTGCTTCGCGTTCCATTTCAGATCCCGCCGCAGTAACGAACTCGTCATGATTTTCTTCTTGAGAGATGGCCTTTGTCTCGGATTCGAAAATCGGAATTTCAACTTCACTGAACTCATCCTGAGTTTGGTGTTTACTCAGGAAAGCTTCCAGACTCTGAGTTTCTGACGACTGCTCAGTCGATTCAAGTTCGGCTAGTTCGGAAGAATTGAAGGGGGCATGGACTTCCAGAGGATTGAATGTCTCGGTGTCCACTGTTTCAATCTGCTCAACAGTCATGACTGAATCAGCGATTGATTCTGCTTTGCTGAGAACTTCGTCCGATGCTTTAGTTGTAAGTTTTGAAGCAGATGCCGGGGCTGAAGCGGATGGCAATTGCGGGCTGGTGTAATTCAGTCCGGTTTTAAACCCCGATTTTAATGTGCTCGCGGGTGCCGCCTTATCTGAAAGATAGGACTTACTCGGATCGCGTAACTCAACCGCTTTGTAGAGCGAGTTCGCGCGTTGGTGATCTCCTTGAGACTCAAAGGTTTCTGCCATCGACAGTAAACGCTCTGTAGAGAATTCATCCCCCGAGGAGGAAGCAACATTAAATGTGCGTGCACAACCCGTCATCAAGAGACAGATAGTCATCAGGATGCTGGTCAGAAGCAGTGCAGGTAGAATTGATCGCATAGGGGCCATCGGACTCCATCCTGGCTGAAAATAAGCGAATGAAGTTCAGACATTTAGAGGTTTAAAAACCTGTCTGAACAGGATCGAATCACTTTATGCGCGCTTCGATAGCGATTCACTCGCAGAGTTTGAAATCAAATAAAAGGATATTCCTTTCATCTTCATCGGCCACTCCTCCCCTGACGATTGAGGTGAAATGGGAGAACTTTGCGGATTATTCCGATTTTTCCGACACTGCCCCAGGTCGATCAATTCAGCTGAAACGACTTCTGATCCCAGCGGTTCAGAATCGAAAGGAGTTTTTTTCGATTGACTGGTTTAGTGATTATATCATCACATCCCGCATTTAAACTCCTCTGTTGCATAGACTTAACAGCATGTGCCGTAAGTGCGAGAATGGGGCCGTTGTATCCCGATTCGCGGAGGATTTTGGTGGCCAGGTAACCGTCCATCACGGGCATCTGCATGTCCATCAGGATAATATCGAATTGATTTGATGGGTCGATCGCTTTCTTGACGGCTTCAGCCCCGTTGCTGACAGTCGTCAGTCGAACGCCTGCTTGCGAGAGAATGAAGTCAAACAAATGGCGGTTATCCTCTCCATCTTCCGCCAGCAGGATGGAACAATCGAGTTGCTCCACATCGAGGCTTTCTTCCTGACGCGTCTGAATTCCGTCTCTGTATTCTTCCAGAGACGAATAGGTGTTAAACCCAGCGGGAATACCACAGTCGATGGTGAACCAGAACGTACTCCCTTTTCCGGGAATCGAATTGACGCCGATTTCTCCCCCCAGCAAACCGACCAACCTCTTACTGATCGCCAGCCCCAAACCCGTTCCACCATATTTTCTGGAAACGGAATTGTCCGCCTGAGTAAAAGGTTCGAACAACCGAGTCGTTGATTGCGGATCGATTCCGATACCACTATCGGTGACTTCAAATCGCATTCGAAGTTGACCCGAAGATCCGCATTCACTCCCAATAGAAAGATGAACTTTCCCTTCACTCGTAAACTTCAGCGCATTTCCAAGTAGATTGAACAGGACCTGTTTCAAGCGAATCGAATCTGTTTCGATTATGGCAGGCAACGCTGTTGCGAACTCCGTGGTGAAATTAAGGTTTTGTTTTTCCGCACGTAGATTCATAATATCGTGCAGGTCGTCAATTAATTTGATGACATCACAGTCTGAATGTTCGACTTCCAGTTTTCCGGATTCGATTTTGGAGAGATCCAGGATTTCGTTGATAATGCCGAGTAAATGTTCGCCGTTGCGGCGAACCGTTTGCAATGCGAGGTCCTGTTCTTCTTTGTCCATATCTTCTTCGAGCATCAATTCGGCGAATCCCAGAATGGCGGTGAGGGGCGTCCGGATTTCGTGACTCATATTGGTGAGGAAGTCTGTTTTTGCAACGTTTGCCATGTGAGCTGCTCGCGCGGCCTTTTCGATCTCCTGATGCGCCTGCTTTTCAGCAGTGATGTCATCAATGGCAACGACCACCCGCGATTCTTCCTGTTCCAGAAATCGAGCCAGCTTGATGCAGAAGCAACGTTCACCCGAATTATCACTGACTATAAACTGATCCATTTCGACTTCATTGTCGTCCTTAAACAGATCTTGAATCTGTCCCGCGATCTGTAGCTGAGCATCCCAGAGCTGATCGTGTTCAAGTTCTGCGGACGGATAGAAACAGCTCTGCTCTTTCAGGTGTTCGTCGAAGAACTGCATCTCTTCCACGAACTCCTGCCAGGCACTGTTTACAGAGAGAATCATGCCGTCCTGATCGAGAATGGCGATGCATTCATTCAATGAATTTAACGTGTATTGAGCAAGTGCCCGTGTCCGTTCCATCTGGCGTTCAATTTCACGTGATTGAGTGATGTCAGTCGCGATGATCGAAGTTCCCGAGATGTGATGATCGTTTTCAATGATGGGGGCGATCGAGAGAGACAGGTCAATCTCCAGTCCCCGTTTATTGATGCCATGTGTCTCCAGACGAGTCCGATCAATCTTGCCATCGGCGATCTCCTGTAGCAGAATCAGGAGTTCGATTTGTTCTTCTTCGGCGAACAGGAGTGAAATGCATTCTTCTTGCGCTTCTTCGACGTCGTATCCAAAGATTGTTTCTGCTGCTTTGTTCCAGGAATGGATTTTCAGACCTTGATCGATTCCGATGATGGCTTCGTTAGACGATTCGACAATCGTAGCCAACCAGTTCAAATGGCGTTCATTCTGTTTACGTTCGCTGATGTCTTTGATGATACCGGCAAAATAATTCTGACCATTCAACGTTAATTCCGAAACAGCCAGTTCAATATCGAAAACGGAGCCATCTTTTCTTTTTGCTTGGACTTCGCGACCAATGCCGATGACTTTCTTTTCGCCCGTCGACATGTAATTGTGCAGGTAGCCATCGTGCTGCTCCTGATACGGCGAGGGCATCAACATTTTGATATTCTGTCCGACAACTTCTTCCGGTTGATAACCGAACATTCTTTCTGCCGCAGGATTAAAATCGGAAACGATTCCGAATTGATTGATCATGATGACAGCGTCCACGGCTGTTTCCAGAATGGCGTTTACTTTCGACTGACCGTTACGCAACATCTTGGAGACATCGTCAATTAACGATTCGATTTCGATATTAGATCGATTCGCCAGGGAAACGTTCGAGTCAAAGGCGGTCTCAAGTCTTTTGGTCAAATCAATCCCGGTATTCATCGTTGCGATCTCGTCAATAGAACAGTTAAATGGACAGGGAAGTCAGCGGAATATATGATTACTCGCTATCAGAAGTGTTTTTTCGCTGAATCGACTGGCGAAGTTGAACGCACCGCAACAGAATCGAATTCCTGCGGTTACTTAGACGCCATAAAAATAGGTTGAGGTCCAGTTAAAGCAAATTGCATCGTTGGCAGATCGCCTGTTCGAGTTTTATACCTTGCTATGAGAGCTAGTTTGTTCCAGTTATATCGATCCAAGATGGGGGAAATCCCTCACCGTGAACTGTCCAAGGGTATACATCAATGATACGTCGCAATCTCTTTCTACTCTTTTGTCTTTGTCTACTGATTACTCGCGGAGATTTAGCTTGGTCCCAGGAAAAACCTGAACCGACGCGATTCATGGTCGAAATGCAGGATGATATCCGACTGGCGACCGACGTTTATCTACCCGGGGGAGAATTGCCTTCGGAGGCCAAACAAAAATATCCGGTTATCCTGATTCGAAGTCCCTATGGAAAGAAGATTGGCAGTAAACTGGCGGTTAACTTTACTGAATCCGGTTACGCATTAGCGATTCAAGATGTCCGCGGACGGTTCGATTCTGAAGGGAACGATGCGCTCGTCTTCTATCACGAAGGACGGGGAGAGCACCGGGACGGACACGAAACGTTGGAATGGATTACTGACCAAAACTGGTGCGACGGTAACATTGTCACTTGGGGAGGTTCAGCTTTGGGAGTAACGCAGACGATGATGGCTCCCGGTGCACCGGAGGCATTGAAAGCGCAGTATATTCTCGTCGCTTTTTCCGATATGTATTCTCAGGCAGCCTATCAGGGTGGTGTCTGGCGGAAGTCCATGCTGGATGGTTGGCTGCCGGGTCATAAATTTGATCCTCGGTCTTACAAAGAGTTCAACGCTCATCCAAAGTACGGTCCTTTCTGGCACGCAACTAATGCGGAGCGTGGTGTGAAAGAGGTGAATGCGCCCGCGGTCTTCTGGGGAGGTTGGTACGACATCTTCAATCAGGGTACCATTAATTCCTTCGTGAATATTCATAATCAGGGAGGAGCAGGGGCCCGCGGAAAATGTCGACTGTTGATGGGACCATGGGCCCATGGAACTTTCGATGAATTGACCTATCCTGAAAACGCCGCCTCACCAGGACCAGTCGCTGATGCAGTTCGTTTTTTCAATCACCATGCTAAGGGTGAACAGAATGGAGTGAACGAAGATCAGCCGGTGCACTATTACGTTATGGGCGATCCCGAGGATGAATCGGCTCCCGGGAACTTCTGGCGCAGCGCAGAAAATTGGCCTCCTCCAGCAGACGAAACTCCTTGGTATCTACATGAGTCGGGACAGTTAAATATCGTCGCTCCAACAGGGGATGCGTCGCTTGCTTACGCATACGATCCGAAGAATCCCGTCCCTACGATCGGCGGGCAGAACTTGCTTATTCCTAAAGGCCCCCGCGATCAACGAGAAGTAGAAAAGCGGGACGACGTACTCGTCTTTACTTCCGAGAAACTGACCGAACCGACCGAAGTCTCAGGCCGCGTGAAAGCGAAGTTGTATTTCAGCACTGACTGTCCCGATACCGATTTTACCGTCAAACTATGCGATGTTTATCCCGATGGCCGTTCGATGCTGGTGACCGATGGAATTATGCGAGCCCGATATCTTCACTCTTTTGAATCCCCAGAATTGTTGGTTCCCGGCCAAGTCTATGAATTGGAAGTCGATCTCTGGTCGACATCGCTTATCTTTAACAAAGGGCATCAGATTCGGGTCAGTGTCTCTTCCTCGAACGATCCCCGATTCGAACCGAATCCCAATACAGGGGCCGACCATTTCGAGCCAGGTGATCCCTCGAAGGTTGCCAATAATCGAATCTATCTCTCGAAAGAATACCCGTCCCAGATTCTGCTCCCAATTTACAACGAGACCGAATCGGTTAAGCCGTCTGGAGATGAACCGAATTGAAGCCGAGTTTGCCTCGACTTCGGCTACTTTAGCGGGGCATTTGCCCGCGCATTTGAAGTGCCCTTTTCAAATTAGCGTTCGCCTGTGGATGGTCGGGAGCAACCTCCACGGCACGCTGCAGAAAGTCGATACCGGCATCGGGTTTTCCTGCTTTCATATTCAAAATGCCTAAAGTCATATACACATTGGCCAGGTTGTAAGGATCTAATGTTGTTTTTCGCTCTAAAGCCTGTAAGCCCGCCTCGTAGGCCGCCTTTCTATCTCCTTTAATGTCCAGAGCAATAACCAGATTTGCATAAGGCAAACCTTCTTCTGGCTTAACCTCGATAGCACGTTGGTAGTATTCAATCGCTTTATCAAATTGGTTCTGGCTCTGATAGAAATTTCCAAAGTTAACCAGGGTTGTCTGGTTCTTCGGTTCTAATTCTTCCGCTTTCTCAAACAGCGATTTAGCGAATTCCGTTTCTCCTTCATCCCTCACCACATTGGCGAGTAAAGTCATCGCGGCAACATTATCTGGTTTGATTCGTAGTGACTCATTCAGTTTGGCTGAAATCTCCACGTGGGATCCCTCATGATGGTGCCAATACCGGGCGAGATTGTGGTTCGCTTTCCAGTTGTTCTCTGTCACAGTCAATGCCTGTTCCATCAGTGTCTCGGAATCTTTCCAGGTGGCCACTTGTTGGTAACCCTTTTGAGACATCGCAAGGCAGAACAGAAGAGCCACTCCCGCTGAGACAAGGGCGACGGGTTTCTTCTTAAGCAGGGTGGGGGGGGCCAGCCAGCAGAATAATATGGTCAAGCCGACTTGCGGGACGTACGAGTAGCGGTCGGCCATTCGTTCATCGCCAAGTTGTACTAAACCGATGACGGGGACAAGCATGCCCAGGAACCAGAACCAACCTACGGCAAGGGCGGGTTGTTTACGGATTCGTAGCAAAACAATCAAAGTGACCACAGCCAGTACAGCCAAGGCGATCAAGACAGATGTATGGTTGATGTCCGTTCCGGGATGAGGATAAATCACAGCCAGATCGTTGGGAAGGAAAGTCTTTTTCAGGTAGAGGCCGTAAGAAAGAATGGCATTCTGTAGACGTAGCGCGAGGGGAAATCGATCGCCCGACTGCACCGCACCCCCTGCCTGCTGTGCGGCATAGATGATGATTGAAAATAGAATGGATAATCCAAACAGCGGGATTTTCTCGACGATCAATTGCGAGAAGTGAATCGTGTCATTTTGGGTCGACGTGTCGGGGGCTGCTTCGGGTGCTAACTGGCTTTCTGCTTTTGTAGAAAGTACGAGTTTTTTCAGAGAAAACCGTTTAAGCGGCCAGACATCCAGAAGCAACAGCAGGAAAGGGAGGGTGACAAACATTTGTTTGGCAAGCAGGCTCAATCCAAAACAGGCGATCATGATGCCGTACCACTGACGACTCAACTGTTTCGAAACGCCAATTTGCTTGACATAGACAAAGTATGCCCAGATGGCGAGAAATCCAAACAGCGTGCTGATGAGATCCTTCCGTCCGGAAATCCAAGCCACAGATTCCGCATGCAGAGGATGCACGGCAAACAGAAACGCGACCAGAAATGATCGGAATGGGGCTCCTGTGGCGTAACGAAGTAATCCATATAAGAGCAGGGCGTTGAACAGGTGATAAAACATGTTCATGCTGTGCATCGCGCCAGCGCCTGGTCCAAACAGACTGACATCCATAAGCAGCGACAACCAGGTAAGAGGGTGCCAGTTACCAATTTCAGTCGTCGTGAAGGCCCATTGAGCCGTTTCCAGATTGAGCCCCTGTTGAACTCGATAATTCCCTGCGACATATAACTCGTCATCGTAATTCACGAAGTCAAAGCTGGCCGTTTGCTGGTAAACGGCAATAACTCCGATCACGATTAACAGAGGATACAGCAGACGGGAGAAGTCAAAAGAGGAGGCAGATTGCTGATTCATAACAGACCTGAGACGGCAACGGATGAAGTGATCAAAAGAGGATTTACCTTACCATCCACTACAGGCAAAGAAAACGAAGAGCCTCTCCCGGACGCCGTACTGAACGGCGAATTTTGTCGGAGAAGAATATTTCTGGTCCTTCGAAAGAGTATGGACTGTGCTGATAATTGTGCTGACAAAGGTAATTGGTCTTTACACAAAAACGGAAAGCCGTTTAGATTCCCGATTGGACGGGGTCTGGTGCCCCGACTCTTCAGGGAGGTTCCAGCGTCTGATCAGTTAAGGAATAACTGGCTGGGCTGATGCTCTCGTAAAAGACTGTAAGTCACGACAGTGAATTGTGGTCCCAGCGATTCCCGGGGTAGCCATCTACTCTTGGGGCAAAGCGGCCTCTTTGTATAAATAAACAAAAATTGTCTATCTCAAGGATGTGAAGACAATGAATATTGGCGCACGTGTCGTTAAAAATCTGATCAAAGGTCCATTCCGTGTGGTGCGCACGTTTCAGCGATTGCTGGATCCTGCCTATCGACTGCAGCACCGAGCAAACCTGTCCGTGAAAAGCAATATTCCACGCGACCGCATCAAATTACTCGAACAGAACCCAGGGCAGTCTTCGGACCGGGAATGCCGGTTACTGGCTCATCTGGCCATGGAAGCGGACAAGTCAGGGTCTATTGTCGAAATTGGTGCTTACAAAGGAAAGGTGACCGCCTGGCTGGTCGAAGCCGCCGAACGGACGAAAGGGGAAGCCCGGGTCATCAGTATCGATCCTCATATTTGCGGTACTTGGGAAGAATACCAGGAAACCGTTCAGAAATTTGAGCTCGATAACCGGGGCCTCAAAATTCACAAAGAGCTATCGCACGAGTTGGGCCAAAGCTGGGAGGAGCCCATCTCCATGTTGCTGGTCGATGGCAGCCATGAATATGAAGACGTCGTAACGGACATCGACGATTTTGTCCCACACGTACTTCCTAGTGGATACGTTGTGTTCGATGATGCCCGCGGAAAAATCTTTCCAGGTGTAACCCGGGCGATTAACGAATGCATGCGGCCGCGCCCCGAGTTTGAAGAAGTCGGGATGATTAAAAACTTCGCTGTCTTTCGCCGGAAAGCAGCCTGATCAGGTCAGAAATTTGAAACTGATTTCAATTTGACACTGATTTCAATTACGGGAACCCTCCTGAACCCCGGTTATTGTTCACCGCGATCCTGTGTAGCACAGCTCAACGTGGAACGACAGCATTTCTCAGGAACACATTGAATGAATAACTGGGCCATTTCTTCGGAAGCGACGGCATCGAAAGGATTCGATGTCAAACGTCTGGCCAGCGACTACTACTTGTAAGCCGACCAGGCAACGTCGCGGAGGAATCAGCATTCGCTGTTCTTTCACTTTATTCAAAGTGGATAATGTGCGACCTTGTTGGAATACTGGATGGTTTAAGTTATCTCGATCTGCAGGACAGGTGGCGGAAGAAAAGGAATTCTGATGTCCAAACTAATTTTGAAACTGATGGTAAGTGTGGGATTAATCTCCTGGTTGGTCGGGTGTAGCTCTATGACGGGCGGTTCGACATATACAAGTATGTCTCCTGCCAGCCTTAATCCCCTCTCGGGCATTGGGAAAACGTTCTCAGGGCATTCTGAACCGCCCGTCGAAGCCGATATGGATTTCGTGGAACGAGACGTTAATGAAAAATCGGCCATGCTTGATCCGGTCGAAGAAGAGTCAGACGAGTCGCTCGAATTCACTGACGACGAACTCGACTTCTCAGAGTAGCGCGACTGAACAGATTGACCGAACATATTGTCGGCTCATCAGTTTGCCTCCTCTATTTTCCTCATGAGAAAACTTATCTTGCGATGCAAGTTGAGAGGCAATACGTCTTTTACTCTTGCCAAATGTCGTAAATCAGCCTGTATCGGAAGGCTTCTGTTCAGGCTCGCGTCTGGAGGCTTGCGGCTTTGCGATATGAGTTAAACGCTCTCTTCTAAATCTTCGCTCCATAAAGGCAGTAAAATTCCATATTTGCCCAATAAAAAGAGATGGGTTTGCCACAGTTTAGGAAGGTCCGGGACGATAAGTGATTTCGGACCCTCCGTTGTGACTCCGGTGTGGTCCTCATGAGACGAGACCTCTTCCTGAAAAAGATCCGCATTCTATGATGAACTCTGTTTTATGGCATTGTTGTCTGACCGGCCTTCTATTGGGAGCATTGCCGGGATGTCAGACTGCCAGTCGTACGGTCCAGGTTGACCCAAACCCACGTTCTGTCCGTGCCGGTGTCGAATTAGCCGCCGCTTCTGATAATTCAGATTCGAACACACTTCTAGCAGCTGTAGATTCCGGTGCAGAAGTCAATTCGGGTTCGAGCGATGTAAACGGTCCCCCCGCCGTCAAGCAGGCCCCTGTTTCTGAGGCCCCCACCCCCAGCGGAGGAGAATTGTGGTCTAGCTGGCCTAAAAACCCGCTATCTCAATTAATTCCGGCGACGATTCGCAGGTCCGAAGGGGCCGAGCCCAACAAAATTGCCGGCCGAGAAGCATTCTAGATAACCGTAGCGTGTTCTGGCGGCGTAGCCTGCTGTTTTTTAAGTGCTTTTCGGGACCGATAGCAGCCACACTTATCCTGGATAGGATCTAGGTCGATCAATTAGTCGAACTTCCCGCTTTAAATGCCGGTTATGCCGAATTTGCAATCTTTGTTATCGATCGTAAACTATTTATGAGTAACAGTTTATGGCGAATTTGGTAAGGTCGCAGGTGCAGGGGAGCCGATGGGATCTATGATCCAAGATCCCAATTCTCTCTGTTTCGATTCCAGAGCGGTCGATTCCTCGTAGATCTCATCAATTCCGGTGTGTACTGCACTTTAGTTACCGTAATATAGTGTTCCTTTGTTTGTATTCTTAGGGCATTTAGCGAGTAGCCTATTTTTCAGGAAACCCGAGTTTCCAAACTAAACGAAGAAACGCTGAGGCTGGTTTCTCGGGGAGTGAGTCGATAAAATCGGCCACTTCTCTGGATTCGATAAACTGGAATCTATCAGAGAGTTATCATTCTTTCTCCGTGGCCATTTGCCCGTCTTTGGTAAAGGGAACATTCCTTTTGCTTTCGGGTGTTTTGCCTGTTCTGTCATATACAATATGGGCAAAAGACAGGCTAGCTGTTCGCTTAGATCAGTCTACGGGTATTTCCAAACGATTTGAGAGGAGACTTTTCTGTGCAGGTTGCCATCGCAGCTCGACATGGGGAACTTCGGTCTGATTTACAGCAAATCATCGAAGAAAAAGCTCAAAAACTGTTGACCTATTTTGACCGTGTTATTGCCATTGAAGTCACTGTTGATTTCGAAGGTGGTCGCGTCAAAGTTGAGATTCTGGTCGACGCAGAGCATCACGACAACTTTGTGTCTCATGAGAACGGGGACGATGTCCTGGCTTGTTTTCATGCAGCTTTGCATAAAATGGAACAACAATTGAAACGCTACAAGGAAAAACGAACCGACCATCGTCGCGACGTTCCTATTAAGGATCTTCCGATTGAAGAATTGGAGCAGGAACAGGAGTAGCTTAACCTTCGAGAACAGTGAGAAAACAGTCATTATTCGGTGGTTCTGCCTTGGCAGAGGCCTCCTCTTTATCTGACGAGCGGGTTTGATACCCCGCTTTATTTATTCCGACTAGTTTCCTTCGTTCTCCTGGTGATTTATTCTTCTTCTGGTTCGTGATTCTGCTCTGGATTCCACTTCAACTGACGTTGGTACGTTTTCAGAGCCCTTAATGTGTTTACAAAATAACTGGTTTGACACCGGCGTATGCCCGGTGAATATCAATCCTGAAGTCTCCCTGATTCAGGTGCGATACCCTGAGTCATCTAATTTTAAATCCTATACCAAGTTTATCGCAGCAGGTCTCTTCCAAGCCTGCTCGGTTGTATTACAGACTCGAATTTGATGGCATGTGCTGTCCTCGTTAATTAACGGACCGTTCGAATGAAAGTCGAAAGTCCAGTTTTATGGCTTGGAGCCCCGTTCATCATTTGCAGGTCAGATTCAGATTTTGATTGAATTAATCTGTTTTGGCCTATACAGTCGAATCCGTCCAAAAGCTTGTTATACAGTCCTTTAAAGGAGCAAGTTACATGAAGTTATGTGACTTCGTGGTTTCTGAAGCCATTGATACCGATTTGCACGTCGAGAACAAAGAGTCGGTGATTCGTAGTATGGTGGGGAGTTTAAAGGAGAGCGGTAAAATTGCCGCTGAGGATGAAGAGAGTATCATCGCCGCGATTTTAAAGCGGGAAGAACTCGGTTCAACCGGCATCGGTAACGGTGTTGCGGTCCCTCATACAAAACATCCTTCCGTCAATAACCTGATTGCCACTGTGGCAATTGCCTCCGATGGCGTTGAGTTTGCCAGCCTGGATGGTGAGAAGGTCTTTATCTTCTTTCTGCTTGTTTCGCCTCCGGACAAACCGGGCGATCATCTGCGAGCTCTGGAAACCATCTCTCGCCACCTCCGAAACAGTAACTTCTGTAACTTCCTCAAGCAGTCTCGGACTGCCGAAGATGTCGTGGAATTGCTGGGAGAAGCAGACAACAATCAGTTGAATGACTGAACTTAAGTGGTGGACTGCCGGGAACGCTTTCCGTGTTCCGGAGGCCGGCTACTGTCGAAGAACGCTCAACAGCGACTCTCGGAGCTCTTCCTGATGTGAATGGGTCACTTTACAGCGATATCTGATCCTATGTGGTAGAATATCGTGATTGCGAATAGCTGGTCTGTTATGGTAAGAGGGGCGGTTTCTAATGTGGAGCTGTTAGCACTTCTTGTGATTAAATCGAAAAAAAGACGACACATTTAGTCGTTAAGTACAATTTTTGCAGAGGATAGGATCGGGCATCGTGTTACGTCGTCAAGTCACCGTAAATATGGTGGAAGGGTTGCATGTGCGTCCCATCTCCATGATTGTAGAAGTGGTTAACGACAACGGGTGTTTCGTTCAGATTCGTTATGGCAATAAACAGGTCGAGGCCAACAGTCAGCTCAATCTAATGCTGTTGGCCGCGCCTCAGGGTTCCGAACTGGAACTGCTGGCCGAAGGGGAGGGTGCCGAACAGGTACTTGACCATCTGGAAAATTTGTTTTTGACTAATTTTGAAGTTGAAGGTACTACCGAATCGGAACAGGTCATCTAGAGAACATTTCGTGATCAGGGCCCGTTTCAGCGTTCGACTGAAACAAGTATTCGTGAAGCTATATTAGATTGAGTTTCGCGAGTAGATGAAATAAGAGACATTTTCTATGCTCGTGCGGCGAGGTATAGCAGTATCCCCTGGCATGGCTTCAGGACCAGCGTTGGTCTTCGGCACAGAGGATTTCCGCATACCCCAACGTTTTGTCAGCGTCGACGCGATTGAGTCCCAGATCAAACGTTTTCGTACTGCTCTTCAGCAGACGGTCGACGAAATCGGCGAAAACGAACGCCTGGCAAACGAGCAAGTTGGCAAGCAATACGGCTCGATTTTTACTGCTCACCTGAACCTGGTTCAGGATCCTCAGCTGCTTGAGGAAATCGAAGAACTGATCCGCTCGAAATATTATTCGGCGGAGTTCGCATCGAGCAGGGTGCTGCGCCGTTACGCAAAAGTCTTCCAAAACTTAGGCGACAACTACATGGCCCAACGGGCCGCGGATATTTATGACATAGAAAAATGTCTGGTCCGAAATCTATTGGGTGAGAGCCGGGAAGAACTGACTCACATCAACACGCCTGTCATTATTGTGGCGAATTCCCTCAGTCCCAGCGAAACGGCCAACTTGAACCGTAAGTTCGTCCTGGGACTCGCGATTGAGACGGGTGGCCGTACCAGTCATACCGCTATCCTGGCCGGGGCATTAGAAATTCCAGCTGTTGTTGGCGTGGGTAATTTTCTTGCGGATGTTTCTGGCGGCGAAAACCTGATCATCGATGGCGATCGTGGTGAGATTATTATCGATCCAACCGATACAGCCGTGCAGCACTTCGAAGATACGATTGAACGCCGTAAAGGTGTATCCAAGCGGCTGCTCTCTCTGAAGGAAATTCCTGCCCAGACCAAAGATGGCGTCCGAATCAAATTATTGGGCAACATTGAGTTTCCCGAAGAAGTCAGCCAGTGTATCGATCGCGGGGCAGATGGTGTTGGGCTGTACCGAACCGAGTTCCTGTACCTGAACCGGCGAGACGAGCCTTCTGAGGAAGTGCATTACGAAGCGTACTGCCGGGTTGTGGGGGCGTTTCCCAATTCTCCCGTGATTATTCGAACGATGGACTTGGGGGCAGACAAAATGCCTTCGGCGCTCACATTCGGAGCAGAACCAGCTTCGAATCCCGTTCTGAGCCTGCGAAGTCTGCGGCTCAGCTTGAAGAATCTGCCATTGTTCAAAACCCAGTTACGCGCTATTCTCAGAGCCGCAACTGTCGGGGATGTACGAATCATGTTCCCGCTGGTGAGCACTCTGATGGAGCTGCGACAGGCTAAGATGATTCTGGCCGATGTGGTCGAAGATCTGGAAGAGCAGGGCGTCGAGTTTAAACGTGACGTCCCCGTTGGTATGATGGTTGAGGTCCCCTCTGCCGTGATGATGGCTGAAGAGTTCGCTCAGGAAGTCGATTTCTTCTCCATTGGTACCAACGACTTAATTCAATACACACTGGCGGCCGACCGGGATGACCCGAATGTTTCCGAACTATATCGGGCCGCGGATCCTTCGATTTTACGAATGATTCAGCACGTCATCGATGTCGGAAATCGCCATGAAATCTCTGTAACCGTTTGCGGGGAGATGAGCACCGATCCACTCTTTTCTCCGCTCCTGATCGGAATGGGCTTACGGCAATTGTCAGTAACATCCCATATGATTCCTCGATTGAAGGAATTGATAGGGAACTTTACCCTTGAAGAGGCCGAAGAAATTGCCAGTCATGTAAGGAACCTGGAACTGGCGCGAACCGTTGAAAACTATCTGCGTGGAGAGATGATGAAATTCGCTCCCGACATGGCCGTTCTAGAGGCGGAACAGGCTTAACAATATGTCCTATCGATAGTCTTGATGGTTCAGCGACAATTCAAAACCGAGATGGTAAACTAAACACACAACGACACACTCAAACGATTTTAAACATAACCAAGATTTAAAACACAACGAAACATAATCGATCACAACGAGTGATCACTCAAATTAACCAACTCGAAATCACACTGATTTTTAAACACACGATACACACAAATTTCTGTTCGCTCATTACGACCGGTCGACTGTCCTTACTGACAAGCCGTTTCGGAAGTCTTAAGTGATCAAAGGAGACGCGATGGTATCGGAAAGGAAAAGTCGCTTCTACTTAGAGGCTGTCCGCTCCATTCCGAAAAACGTCCATCCGAGTTTCCTTACTACAGGTTTACATTTTTCAATTCAAATTGAGTCACAACATTCAGTGCATTCTCCCCGAACGTTTGACGACCCTTCCAATTTCTCCATGTCTTTACACGGCATGCGAGAAGAAGCCCAGTTCTGAAGGCAAATTCTTCAGTGCTCCGCTTTCACAGGCCGGATAGTCTCGCGTTCAACCTTCCTTACAGAGAGGAAAGTTAAAATCGGATAGATGGAAACGTCTACCGATCTCCAGCCCTGGCACTCCTGTTATATAGATCGGAAATCATCCGCGAAAAATCTGCTACCCAGCAGCGCGTTATCGTTTCCATTCTTGTTGACAGCGTGCCGATGACAGTTGTGGAGTTCATTCAGAATTAGTTTTGAATGAATTTCGCGTTCAAGAAATCTCAGCAGTCGACCTATTCGTCCTGATGAGTTACCTCAGGGAACAAACTTCGGTCATCGGGTCAGTTACAGAGGAAAGCTTTCTTTAAGACAACACAAACTTCACTATGAATCCGGTAGCACAGCAAGTTACTGACAGGTCATCAGACAACCGACAGCGAAAGCTGTCCGTAGTTCAGGCTGGCTCTATTCAACCGGTTTTAATCAACAGGAATCAATCAAACGGATTGATTCAGCAGGGAAGTGACACGCAGATCGAACGCTTTACAGGCGAACGTTCAACAAGGGGAGAGATCAACTGTTCGGTTCAACCGGCCATCTCTAACAGGAAATGGTTAAGTAGAATCGAACGCAGGACCGTCAAGGAAATTACTGGTAGATTCGTTCTCCAGTCGGTCCAGTTGAAGCAATGCGCGAAATGTGACTCGCTGCAAAGGAAGTCACATGAAATCGGAAATGCTGATTAACGTGCTTCAGCCCGAAGAGAGTCGAATTGCGATTCTCGAGGATGGAGTACTGGAAGAACTTTACATCGAGCGAAACTCGCAAGAGAACATCGTCGGTAACATCTACAAGGGTAAGGTGGTCAACATCGAACCCTCCATTCAGGCCGCCTTCGTCGATTTTGGAATCGGTCGAAATGGCTTTCTGCATGTGAGCGATGTCGAGTTTCAGTATTACAAACATCTCGTCGATTCGGATTCGCCTGCACCCAGTAAGCCCCCGGGCCGAGGTCGGACACGAAAAGGAGGAACGCGCAACGCTCCTCGAAATGGCAACGACCGCGGCATGCGGAATAAGCCTCCCATCCAGGATGTTTTTAAACGGGGCAGCGAAGTTCTGGTACAGGTGATCAAAGAAGGTATCGGAACCAAAGGCCCGACTCTCTCCACCTACATCAGTATTCCTGGACGGTACCTGGTCCTGATGCCTGGTCTGCAACGCGTCGGTGTCAGCCGTAAAATCGCTGATGATGATATCCGTCGCCGTTTACGCACCAGTCTGCTGGAACTCGATCCTCCCGAAGGTCTTGGTTTCATCATCCGTACGGCGGGAATCGATCGAAATCAAAGCGATCTGAAATCGGACATGCACTATCTGCTCCGTTTGTGGAAAGTGATTGTTGGTCGCATTAAGCAAATGCAGGGGCCAGTGGATATCTACGAAGAGAGCGACATGATTATTCGCACGATTCGAGATATCTACACCGAAGAGATCGACGCTATCTGGATTGATGAACCCTCTGCTTACGAGCGGGCCTGCGAGTTCATGAAGATCGTGATGCCGAAGTACGTCAATCGAATCAAACTGTATGAAGGTCGTTCGCCGATCTTCTCTGAATACAAAATTGAAGAAGAGATCTCGCACATCAATGATCGAGTCGTTCCCTTGCGGGGCGGGGGGTCACTGGTCATTGATCAGACCGAAGCCCTCGTGGCGATCGATGTTAATAGTGGAACCTTCCGCGTTGATGACGATGCAGAAGAGACTGCTTACCAAGTCAACCTGCGGGCAGCCAGAGAGATTTCCCGTCAGATTCGGCTTCGAGACCTGGGTGGCGTGATCGTGAACGATTTCATCGATATGCGGGAAGACCGCCATCGTCGGGGTGTCGAGCGAGCCCTCCGGGAATCAGTTGAGCGAGACCGGGCGAGAACAAAAGTTCTGCGTATCAGTCCTTTCGGTCTGATCGAGATGACTCGTCAACGTATTCGCCCCTCTGTAAAACGAACCGCCTATGAAAATTGTCCTTGTTGCCATGGTTCGGGTCTGGTTAAGACTGCGGAGCTGATGGCAGTAGACGTCATGCGAATTCTGCTAACGACGGCCAGTGCCAACGATTCGATCTCCACAATTGAGGTCGAAATCCATGAGCGGGTGGCGAACTATCTGAACAACAGTAAACGTCGTCAGATCATGGGTCTGGAAGAAGAATTCGACCTGACTGTCAGTATTCGAGCCAGTTCCGATGTTGGTCCTGAACATGTGATCCTTAAATGTTTGGATGATATCGGGAGCGAAATCAAAAATTTAGCTCACGTGACCTCGAAAACTGCCGTCTGAAGCGTTACATTACTCGCTTCCCCGGATTAATGTGGGATCAGTCTGAATCTGCGCCTGGCGGGCGTGGATTCAGTGGTTCAGCGGAGAGGCCGAATAAACGGCCCTGGAAACCGGGAGGGGAAGACCCCTGTTGGCAACTAGAATTCGCTGTGACTAGATACCACTTTGGTTGTCCGGGCGGACAACAATTTAATACAGCAAGTACGTCCGCGGATCGTTGATCTCGCTCTGAACGTATTTTCCACCGGCAGCTGGCACGCCGATAAAATGCTGGCCGCTTTGAATTAGTATGCATCATTCGGGACAAGACAATGTTCGCAATTATTGAAGATGGAAGCCGTCAGATTAAGGTTTCCAAAGGTTCCTTGGTCAAAATTGACTACCGCGCTGATGCCAATGCGGGAGATAAACTGACGTTTGATTCTGTTCTGCTCGCAAATGGCGGGGGAGCCAGTTCAATTGGTGCTCCTCTAATTAGCGGAGCAACTGTCATGGCTGAAGTGGTCGATGCCGAAGTTAAAGGCGAGAAACTGGAGATCCAGAAGTTCCGCCGTCGTAAAAACTCTCGTACTCACACTGGCCACCGTCAAAAATACACGTCAGTCAAAATCGCTGAGATCAGCGTGCCAGGTCTGGAAGAAAAATCAGAGTAATCCAGCCGCACATTTAAAAGCGAGCGGGTTTGATTTCAGAAGAGATGATCTGAAAGCCCTTTCGTTAGATGAAGAATCAAAAACTGTCGACTTTAGGGTCGGCAGTTTTTTTTGTCATTTTGCTTTTGAGAAGAGAGTCTGGTCTTCGGTGGGAATAGCTTCCGTGGAGTCCATTGAAATTTAGATTTCAGACCTGTTGATTTCCTGTTCTCAATGTCTCGTTCCAAAGAAATTCTCTCTCGAAAGGGATGAAAACTGTCGCTTGAATTTCAGAGTGTCAGTCAGCTGCATCGTCAGACTTCGCGCAATCGAGGGCGGTCCATCGCCATTCGTTCTCCGCAGTGGGGACGGTACGTGGATTACACCTGGCACGAGTATCGGCAACAGAGCGACTACTTTGCGGCGGCACTCGTCGAAGAAGGGCTCCAATGGGGGGATCGCGTGGCTATCCTTTCCGAAAATCGCTTCGAATGGTTGATAGCCGATCAGGGTGTTTTTTCTGCCGGAGGGGTGACTGTCCCTCTGCATACATCGCTGGCAGTCGAACAGGTCGTATGGCAGTTGGATCACAGTGATTCCCGGTGGCTTGTCCTCTCGGGCGAAGAGCAGTGGCAAAGGCTGGCTCCATATCTGGCCGAATTTTCCCAACTGGAAGGGATCATTTTTCTGGAGCCGCTGAAGCTTCCTCAGGTTGGACTCGATGGCCCCGTTCTTCTGAGCTGGAATACTTTCCTTGCGTCGGGCCGACATGCCTTATTTCGGTCGCCGAAGAGAGTGGAACTCCGCGAAGAGAATATTCAATCTGAGGATCTGGCAACGATCATTTATACCAGCGGCACGACGGGGGAGCCCAAGGGGGTGATGCTGTCCCATGGGAACCTGGTCTCCAATGCGGTCAACCGACAGAAAATGGCCAAGTATACCAGTCACGATATCAAGTTGAGCTGGCTTCCCTATAGTCATGTCTATGCCCGAACGGTCGATTGTTTCATGTCGGCCTATGTTGGAATGACCGTCGTGCTGGCGCGGTCGCCGCAAACTTTACGCGAAGACCTGCTCTTGTCTGAACCAACCTGGATGACTGGAGTGCCTCGGTTCTATGAAAAGATCTGGAGGACATTGAAACCGCTTAGTAACGAGAAGCGGAAGGCAAAATTGCGCGAAATATTTGGACGCCGGATCAGGTGCGTCTCCTGCGGGGGAGCTCCCATTGCCACCGAGATCGTTGAAGGCTTTCGGCAAGCAGGGTTACCATTACTCGTTGGATACGGATTAACAGAAACCTCACCCGTGCTGACATTGAACTCCGAATCAAACGACAAGCCGGGAACCGTTGGAAAAGCGATTCCGGAAGTCGAGTTGAAGATCGCCTCCTCAGGCGAAGTCCTGGTCCGCGGTCCCCAGGTGATGCAGGGGTATTGGAAAGATCCGGGAGTAACTGAAGAGGCATTACTCGACGGGTGGTTGCATACGGGAGATCTCGGATCGCTGGATTCTGAGGGGTATCTGAATATCCATGGGCGTTGTAAGGATTTGATCGTCACCTCTCAAGGAAAAAAAATTGCGCCGCTTCATATCGAACAACTCATCACTGCGGATCCGGCGATTGAGCAGGCGGTTGTGTATGGGGAAGGGTGTCCCTTTCTATCCGCGATTATTGTTCCTGATTTTGCCTATCTCCTCTCTGTTAAAGGGTGGGAAGCACCGGGGTCGACTGTCAGAGGGCAGGGGAACGGCTTAGAAGACAATTGGAATGCTCCAGATGTACGGGCGTATTTATTGGATTGTGTACAAAAGCAGTTGGCGAGTGTCAGTCGGGAAGAGCAAGTCCGAAAAATAGTGGTGTTAGATCGCCCCTTTTCTGTTTCTCAGGGTGAATTGACCCCCAGCTTTAAGCTTAGGAGAGAACAGATTGTCGCTCAGTTTCAGAGTTTATTAGATGGACTATACTATTGATCACCAGTTGTTTTGAGTTGCATAACCAATTCAGGACCCGGTTCCAGCAGCAAGGTACCGGAAATCTGGTTTTTCAGCGTGCTTGCCGTTGAATACGGGTAGTGATATCGCTATTCTTTTCGTTTCCCCGCGTCACCCTTGCGGGAAGATTGTCTACCGCGCTAAGGCTCTGCCATAGACGACTTCGCAGCTCCAAGTTGAGTTGAAGCCGTATTTAGCTGAAAACAGGGCCTTGTTGATGTCTGAAGAAAGGCTTTAGACGTCGCCGTTTCCAGGCTAACAGGAGGTCAGTAACTTTGTTTCTGCTCCAGTGCAGGCAGCTTGGCTTTGACGGAAGCGTTATTAACTGAGCATTAATTTGCGAGTTTAAGTCGCAATATTACCTGAAATACAGGACTCAGTGAGCGAAGACAGTCACTCCACCGAACAACACTCTCGGCAGGATTTGCTGACCGGGAAACTGGCTTGAATGATAGAGGATTATTGTCGTGTCCAAGACAACCATTGAAAAAAACGAGACGTTCAAACCGAGCTGGTATACGGTTGACGCCGATAATCAGATCGTCGGTCGTCTGGCGAGCAAGCTGGCGATGGTACTGATGGGCAAACATAAGCCTGTCTACACGCCGCATGTGGACACGGGCGATTACGTCATCGTGTTAAATGCACATCTAGTTCGCTTCAGCGGTCGGGAACTGGCTCACAATGAGCATCCTTACCTGACTGAGAAAATGATGAAAAAAGAGTACGACAGCTACTCCGGTTTTCCCGGTGGTCGTAAAGTTCAGACCGGTCTGCAAGTGTGGCAACGCCACCCTGAAAAAATTCTGCACGAAGCAGTTCGTCGGATGCTGCCCAAGAACAAGTTGGGTGTCAAAATGCTCAAAAAACTGAAGTTGGTTTGCGGCAATGAGCACGGGTACCAGGCTCAACAGCCTGTGGAATTACCCGGGCATCTGCTGCCTAAGTAATCTACAGCTGCGGTAAATCAGCAATAATATAAGGCAGGGAAACAGGACGCGAAGACGCGTTAAATTCACTGCCCATCAATTCCAAAACAATCACTGAACAGTGTTCAATGTAATCAACAGAAAGTGCGACAGACGTCATGACTGAGGAAACGACTGAAGTCCAACCAGAAGCATCTGACGAAACTCCGAAGGAGACCACTCCTGAAGTGACTACTTCCGAAGAGGCTACTCCCGAAGAAGCCAATGCAGAACCGACAGCAGAAGTCGTCGAAGACGATGCAGCTGCCGCCGGACTGACTTTGGGTTCAGGGGCTCCCGCGGAAGAAGACAACCAACCGCAGGTTGATCCCGTAATTCGTGGTAAAATCGACCGCTTCGGTGCGGCTCTGGGAACGGGACGTCGTAAGACTTCTGTTGCTCGTGTTCGTGTCAAAAGTGGTTCAGGTGTCATCACCGTCAACGGTCGTCCGATGGAAGAATACTTCACCGTCATTCGGGACCGCAAAATGATCCTCGCTCCGCTCCTGGTAACAGGCGAAGAAGGTAAAGTGGACGTTTGGATTCGTGCTTCTGGTGGAGGCATTACTGGTCAGACTGGTGCTGCTGTACTGGGAATCGCCCGTGCACTGCAGGCTAAAGACGCCAGCAACCATCATGCTTTGGCTGAAGGTGGATTCCTGACTCGTGACGACCGCATGGTCGAACGTAAGAAATACGGCCTCAAGAAAGCTCGTAAATCTTTCCAGTTCTCCAAACGTTAAACGCCGTTTAAGCTCCAGTCAAAAAGTCGTCGTCGGCTTTCGCTGGTTTGCTTCGAAACAAATTTTCCTTGCCGTGGTTATGACCCGGCAAGGATTTTTTTTGGTTTTCGCTGGCCCACTTTCTTCCAGATACGGCGCCTCGTCGCAGGTGTCCGAATAGAATACAACCGAAGCTGTTTCGACGCTCGGAATTGATCTCGTCACAGTGATCTGTTGTGGTTTGAGTACGCGAAACCTTTTGAAAGTTTTATCTTTCGCCGCCAAAATCCGCTGCGATAAACCGCTGCAATAAAATGTCAAATACGATAGAACCTCTGTGGTTCCGATTTTTGTAGATGCACTCCTCTCGTATAGCGAGCGGTTGGAAATCCGTTTGTTTTCCTCTTGATGTTCAGGGCCGTTTATGAATTCGAATGAGGACAGATTGATGTATTACAACTCATTGCTGTTGCCCGATCTCCTGCAGATGATTCAGGAGAAGGATGAAAACGGATTGCATGAGTTCTGCGAAGTGTTCCATCCGGCGAATTGCGCCGAGGTCTTGGAGTCACTGAGTCCGGAAGACTTCTGGTACGTCATGAGGTGCAGCGACAAGCAGTCCCGCATGAACGCTTTTTCCTTTCTGGATTTGGCGAAGCAGTCGGAGTTCATGGCGTTTGAGCAGGATGATCAGACCGTGCAGGTCAGCATTCTGGAAGGGATGGCTCCGGACGATAGGGTCGACTTGTTGTCACGTCTCGACAACGATCGTGGAAGGCAACTGGTTTCGCGCTTAAGTGAAACAGAACGGAATACTGTACGGGAACTGCTCGCCTACGAAGAGGAGCGAGAGGACAGTGCCGGGGCGATCATGACGACCGAGTTCGCCTGGTTGCCCCAGAACCTGACTGCCGAAGAGGCGATTGCCCGGTTGCGTCGGCAGGCCCATGACCGTGAAACCATTTATTACATCTTCATCCTGGAAGAAGAACGCCGCCTGCGGGGGTTGGTTTCGTTTCGCCAGTTACTCCTGGCGGATCCCAGTGCGAAGATGGTCGACATCATGCAGCGAGATGTCGTGACAGTCCGGATCGAGGATGACCGGGAATTTGTTGCCTCCGAGATTGCTAAATACGACTTGCTGGCGATCCCGGTTGTGGACAATCAATACCGCCTCGTTGGGATCGTCACTCACGACGATATTATTGACGTTCTCCAGGAGGAGGCCACGGAAGACGCCCATCGTCAAGGGGCGGTGGCGCCGTTGGAAGACAGCTATCTCACGACATCGATTCTGACCCTGGTATACAAACGAGGTGTCTGGTTGATCCTGCTGTTAGTGGCGGCCGCATTCACGGTGAATGTTCTAAAGAGGTTCGAGTACGAAATGGTCACGCAGCTTAAGCATGGCTGGTTGCTTTGGTTTCTACCGCTCGTCATTGCCAGTGGCGGCAATACAGGTTCACAATCGGCGACGTTGGTAATTCGTTTATTGACGCTGGAAGATATGCGGCGGAATGAAACGCTAAAACTGGTGATGCGAGAATTCATGCTGGCAGTGCTCCTGGGAAGTGGCCTGGGCTTGCTGACATTTCTGATTGCGCGATTCTTCTGGATGGACGAACCCACAGTCCGTGCCGTAGGAGAGGCGTCTCTGATGATGAAGTCGAGCGTCGTCGGAATCACTGTATTCCTGGTGGTCATCATGGGGTCGGTGACGGGAGCGACTTTGCCACTGATGTTTAAGAAATTGGGTATGGACCCGGCCTTGATGTCCAACCCGCTTATTTCAGCTTTGGTCGACTTCTTCGGTCTGATCGTATACTACGCCGTCGCTTCCACGATGCTTACTTGAGGGCAGGGGCGAATACCGAGTCAGAAGAGCTCACTATAGTGCTCTGGCAGCCGACCTATGTCAGATAGTAATTCGTATTTGTTCTCGGCTAAGAGTTCTTGGGCACGGTGGTTATCAGTTGTTTTAAAACTAATACCATACACAGCAGAGTTCGCTTGGGATCGCTCCCAGTAAATAATGGGTCAGTCTCGCCCCTTAGTCTCTCCGTGTCTTGTTGGTTCAAAGTAAGACCCTGCAATTGCCAGACATAGACCGGTGGTAGACAGAGCAATAGAGCGAGATCCGCCACACCCGTCTTAGATAAGCACTAAGGGCTATCCTGTTTTTCTGCCGGTTCCGTTAAGCCGATAATTCGCATCAGTTCGAGTGCATTGCTGTGCTGCACAACGCCATCCTGAATGTGGTAGTCGAACTTTAGTTCGCCCGCTTCCAGTCGGTCTTCAAAATGAATATTGCGAGCGGAAACGGACAAGTCTGGAACGATCTTAGTGAGTGATAGATCGTGAGTCGTGACCAGGCCAACGGCGTCATGTTCCAAGAGATTACGGATAACGGCCTCGGCACCCTCGCGCCGGTCGTGGGAGTTCGTTCCCTGGAGGATTTCATCCAGCAGGAACAACACAGGCAAGCCACCCGGTTTGCGGGTTAATTCTACCACCACCTTCAGTCGTGAGATCACGGCGAAGAAGTGGGAAAACCCTTGTTGCAGCGAATCAGCAACACGCATCGTGGTGCCGATCTGGAACCGGGAAATCGTCAACGAAGTGGCACAGACCGGGGCTCCAGTGTACGCGAGCGCGGCATTCAATCCGACGGTCCGTAGGAGTGTGCTTTTTCCGGACATGTTTGATCCGCTAACCATCAGGAAGGCAGGGTCGCGACCGAAGGTCAGGTCATTGTGAACTCTCTTCTGGAAGGCAAGCAGAGGGTGCCCCATCCCGGTGACTTCGAATGTCGGTCCCTCTTCGGTGACTTCAGGGAACGGAAAGTCAGCATGTTCAAAATGAAAGCTGGCCAGGGAACAGAGTGCTTCAAACTGACCGACGGTTTCCAACCAGTCCGGGATGTGGTCTCCTACCGCCGCTTTCCATTTCTCAATCGAATGGACGACATGGACTGGAAGGCAGAATAGAAAGGCGAGAGGAGCGAAGAACTGATTGCGGACACAGTTCTGTAATCGTTGTACAAGGCGGTCGAAGTGATTCACTTCGTAGGAGGGAGGATGTCCTTCTGTTTCCAGCTTTTGTTGGAGCTGTTTCAAAAGAGGGGATTCAAACGACTGCCGTTCAATCACGAACAGGACTCGGGAAAGGATTCTTAACCCGCTGGCCGCTTGATCGGCTTGGATGCTTAGTTCATGGATCTGTTTTCGAAACAAAAGCAGGAATGGAGTTTGAACCAAAAGGGTGATGAATAACGGATGGGCGCCCCAGGCCTGGAAAAGATATCCAAGCAAAGCAACCGTCGAGCTGATTGCTACCAGGCCAGCGAATAGACGCTTCCAAAGGGCGATCGGTTGTGGAGGAATGTTGAACCACTGTACTAAATGGGTTTGATCTTCCTCGTCGAGGTTATCTGACTTTTTCGATGAAAGCAGTGCCAGTTCTTCTCGCAGGTCGAGCTTGTCGGCGAGTTCTCTGGCAGCGGATTGTCGCAAGCGGATCTCATCCGTTGTTGCTGCGGACTTTATCCAGGATGCGAGGGTCGATTCTCCCAGCCTGGTGCGTGCCTGACAAAGGAGCTGGAATAGCGAACCTTCGCCGAACAGATCGAGGTCGTTAGCGTAAGGGTGATCTGGATCGGAGAATCTCTCACCAGTAGGGCCGATTCCATACCAAGTGTCATTGATGCGACGCAGGCCGGTCTCGTAGTGAGTCACGGCCGAGTGTGCCTGGCGGATTTTCTTGAGTATTCGGCCATGCACGATCACCAGCGCAACGAACAGAAATCCCGGAAGGAGTAGCCAGAAGGCCGACCAGGAGTTTTCGCCGGACGCGAAAAACAGAAAGAGAATTGCTAACAGAAAGATTGCCCCACGTCCCATGGAGATTTTTTCTTCCTGTCTTCTCAATTGCTTGAGCTGGGAGCGATAAGAATCTCGTCGTTTCTCGTACGCAGAGCGGGCCGCTGCGCGGGCGGAATTGGTCTTTTCGAGCTGATCAGGAGCGACGGTGGCCACGGAAGGAAGAGTTTCGTTTTGCAAAGAGTTTTGATCAATGGGAGGAGGAAGACTGTTTGTGGTCAGAGTGCCGGTGTCGATGGAAAGGGGATACAGGCAGGTGGGTTGTTTTCTTCCTGAAATGACATGGGACATTCCGTCAACGGACATTTTAATGGATAGGAGGGGCTGGCAGGAAGGAATTCTCAGGAGAGAGGGGAGCGGTTTAATTCTTTTTCAGGTCATACTCCCGAATTTTACGATAGAGAGTTCTCTCGCCAATGCCAAGCATGCTGGCTGCTTCTTCTCGTTTGCCTCCGCTTAACTCGAGGGCTTTCTGGATGTAGTACTTCTCTACGTCGGCTAACGTACGTCCAACCAAAGAGTCTGCGCCAGACAGGAAGCCTTCTGATTTTTCCCCCGTAGAACTGTAGTCGACCAGTTCCGCGATATCGAGAGGCAAGTCGTCGATATCGAGCAAACCGTCCGTATCAAGAATGATCATGCGTTCGACGCTGTTTCGCAACTGGCGAATATTCCCCGGCCAGTCGTAAAGGGTCAGCGCCTGGCGAGCTGCTTTGGAAAATCCCTGGACTTCTTTACCGCTCTTTGCCGAAAGCTCTTTCTGAAAATGTTCCAGCAGCAGCGGTACATCCACCCGGCGATCCCGAAGGGGGGGGAGATTAATCATCACGACGCTCAGACGATAGTAAAGATCTTCGCGAAACTTCTTCGCGGCTACCAACTCTTTCAAATTGGCATTAGTCGCGGCCACGAGGCGAACGTTGACGTCCATCTCTTCGTTGGCACCCAGTCGCGTGATTTTACGCTCTTCCAGGACACGTAACAATTTGACCTGTGTGTCGAGTGGCATCTCACCGACTTCGTCCAGGAACAAGGTGCCGCCGTTGGCGTATTCAAATTTGCCGATTCGTCTTCCCATGGCTCCCGTGAATGCGCCTTGTTCGTGACCGAAGAGTTCGCTTTCCAGAATGCTGTCGGGAAGGGCAGTAATGTTGAGCGGGACGAAAGGTTTGTTTTTGCGTAGACTGTTCTGGTGAATCGCGCGGGCGACGAGTTCCTTGCCCGTACCGCTGTCTCCTTCGATCAAAACGGTACTGTCGGTGGGGGCGACATGCTTTAAGATCTCGATGAGTTTCTGCATCTGGGGGCTGCTGCCGATGACACCCTCAAAGCCAAACTTTTCATCGAGTGATTCGATCAACTCCTGGTTGCGGCGAATCAGTTTCAGGCGTGTAGCCGCCTTTTCAACGGAAGAGCGAAGCTCGTTAATGTCGAGCGGTTTGGTGAGGTAGGTGTAAGCACCTTGCTGGATCGCAGCGACAGCCGAACGGATATCACCATGGCCGGTGACGACGATAACTTCTGCTTCCGGAAGCTCTTCTTTGGCTTTACGGAGAATGTCGAGGCCACCGATTTCGTCCATCATCATGTCGGTGATGACGACATCGAAGTTGTCACTTTCGATCAGGCTGGAGCCTCGACTGCCTGTGGTAGCGACAACGCAATCGGAACCGACGCGTCGGAGGCTTTCCGCGACTGCCTGAGCGTGCGCTTCGTCATCGTCCACAATCAGTACCCGAATCGGGATGTTCGAACTACTGATGGATTCGCGGCTCACCCTGTTCCTCCCGATAATAGACGGTTATGAATTCGATGCAGATGAACTGGAAAATGGATTAATAGAGCCCTGTTTAACAGAGCTGATGACAAACTGGCTGACGGAACTGAAATGAAGGGTTGGTGGTGGGAACGGGTGAAAGGTGTGGGCTCAATCCCCAAGAGCGGGGAGGGTGATAATAAAGCGAGTCCCTTTGCCTGGCTCGCTTTCGCACTGGATTGTACCACCATGTGCCAGCACTACTTTGCGAACGGTGGGCAGCCCGAGGCCACTTCCTTCCGCTTTGCAGGAGAAGAAGGCTTGAAACATTTTTTCCTGCACTTCTTCGTTCATCCCGACACCTGTATCAATGAATTCCAGTACGACTTTGTCATTCCGATTGTAGGTCTGTAATTCCAGCAAACCGCCATCGGGCATCGCCTGTTCGGCATTGATTGCCAAGTTTAACAGGACTTGCCGGAAGAGGGAACGGTCAAGATTCACCAGCGGAAGGTTCGGGCTGAGATGCGGGCTGATGTCAATCTGTTGTTGTTCAGCGCGGGGTCGATAGAACTCGATGAATTTTTCGATGGCATCAGTAATGTCCGTTGGCTGCGGATTGAGTTCACCCAGTCGGACAAACTGGAGGAAGGCATTCAGAATCTCTTCCAGATGATGGCATTCTTGTCTAACTGTTTCCAGCCGCTTGCACATCCGACGATCGCGTGGGTCTTCGGACTGGTGGAGTTCCTCTTCCAGCAGCGATGCGTTCATCGAGATCGACGAGAGTGGATTGCGAATCTCGTGGGCTAATCCACCAGCAAGAGAGGCCAACTCCGTATACTGATCGATCAGTTCGGAAGAGGTAGCTTGTTCGAGATCAACTGGCTTGTGCGACATGAGACAACGATCTGATTACGAGAGTATCATCATCAAAACCGGAGAGCTGGATGGAAGTTCGTTTCGATCCTTGATGGAATTTTGCCTGCCCGGGAAGGTCATCATCCGTGACGTTAATATAAACAATTCCGGCTTGCCTGATCAAAACGAAAAAGCAAGCCGGAAATCATTTGTGTTTATATCAGGTGATAACACTGGGGCTCCGCATTATGGGGAGATCACTGTTATTCCCTATTTACTATTCTTCTTCAGCTTCGGAATCGGAGCCACCGTTGGCTTCTACCAACAGAGCTTTACGGGAAAGCTTGATCCGGTTCTGGTCGTCGACAGCAATAACCTTCACTTCGAGGTGATCGCCTTCTTTGCAGACATCGGAGACAGATTTGACGAAGCCATCAGAAAGTTCACTGATGTGGCAGAGTCCATCTTTGCCGGGAGCGATTTCCACGAAAGCACCGAAGTCTTTCACAGAACTGACACGGCCTTTGTAGACTTTGCCGACTTTGATTTCTTCGGTCATCGCTTCGATACGAGCGATGGCGTCATCGACGGCTGCTCGGCTGCTGGAAGAGACAGTGACAAGGCCAGATTCTTCGACGTCGAGGTTGGCACCAGTTTCTTCCTGGATGGCACGAATCGTTTTACCGCCAGGTCCGATCAGGAGACCGATTTTCTCAGGATTGATTTTGATCTGCTCAAGGCGAGGAGCGTGATCCGAGATTTCGCCACGGGGACGACGGATTTCGGACAGCATGGTTTTCAACAACTCGATACGAGCTTTGCGGGCCTGAACAAGGGTCTCACGAATAATCTTTTCGTTGATACCGTCGATTTTCAGGTCGAGCTGGATACCGGTGATCCCTTTCTGGGTACCGGCAACTTTGAAGTCCATGTCGCCGAAGTGGTCTTCGTCGCCCATAATGTCGGTCAGCAGCGTGTATTTCTCGTTCGTCTCTTTGACGATACCGATAGAAATGCCAGCAACCGGCTGAGTGATTCGCACTCCGGCGTCCATCAGGCCGAGGGTGGCGCTACAGACGGAAGCCATAGAGCTGGAACCGTTTGATTCCAGAATGTCGGAGATCACGCGGATCGTGTACGGGAACTTATCTGCGGGGGGCAGAACGGGTTCAACCGAACGTTCTGCCAGACAACCGTGACCAATTTCACGGCGTCCTGGTCCTCGGATCGGGCGAACTTCCCCAACGGAGAACGAGGGGAAGTAGTAGTGCAGCATGAACCGGGCAGAGCTTTCGCCGAACAGGCTGTCTGTTCGTTGCTGATCGCGGGAGGTTCCCAAAGTGATGGTCGCCATTGACTGGGTTTCACCACGGGTGAAGACAGCAGAACCGTGAACTTGGGGCAGCATACCAACCGAGCAGGTGACTCCTCGGAGGTCATCAGGAGCACGGCCATCGAGGCGTTTGCCTTCGAGGATCAGGTCACGAACGACCTGTTTTTCGCATTTATAGAAAGCCTCTTTCAGCTGAGGGATCGTGCCACCATTAGAGGCGACGTCGGTTCCTTCAGGAAAGTATTTCTGAATCAGCTCTTCACGGACAGCAGCACCTTGTTCGTGACGAAGTTGTTTGCTGGTGTTCTGTTTGGCTTTTTTGAGTTTGTCGTAGCCTTCTTTTTTGATGACGTCGGTAAACGGGTTTTCGCCGGGGCCTTCGTAAACCGTTTTTTCAGCACCCATCTTTTTGACGAACTCGTCCTGCATTTCACAGATTTCGACGATCGCTTTGTGAGCGTACATAATGGCGTCAGCCATTTCGTCTTCAGGAATTTGAGCTCCGAAGCCTTCGATCATCAGGACAGATTCTTTAGAGCCGGCAACGATCAGGTCGAGGTCGCTCTCGAGGATTTCCTGATGTGTGGGGAAGAGTTTCAGTTCCCCGTCAAGGCGTCCGACGCGAACAGAAGCGATTGGGCCCTGGAAGGGAAGAGGGGCGAGCATCAGACCAGCACTGGCACCAATGGTGGTGAGTACATCGGGCTCGTTTTCACCGTCGCAGGCAAGGACGTTGGCACAAACTTGAACTTCGTCGCGAAAACCATCGGGGAAAAGCGGACGAATAGGACGGTCAGTCAGGCGGCAGGTCAGAATTTCGCGAGTGGTCGGACGACCTTCGCGTTTCAGGAAACCACCGGCAAATTTACCTGCGGCAGCAAGGCGTTCGCGGTAATCGACAGTCAGGGGGAAGAAGTCAGTACCTTCTCGGCTGGGGCCTGTTTGCACGGCGACGAACAGAACTGTCTCTCCATATTGTACAAGCACAGCTCCGCTGGACTGTTTGGCAAGCTCACCTGAGGTGATGGATAGAGTTCTACCAGCTAATTCTCGTTCTACTGTTACTTTCACGGCAAATTCCTACTACTACTAATGGCCGACATGAATTGGTGTCGAGATTACAATTCTCGCTATTTTGATAACACGTTATTGATCGTGACTGGCGAGGCGATTTCAAAACCCGTTCGGGGTCAGGAGCATGCAAGTCCGGAGACGGACGATGAATCGGGAAGCGGGGTGAAATCAGTTTAGATAAGGCGTGTAGCTACCCGCATACCAGTCGTTATGCAAAAGAGCAGCTACCTGTGTGACAGGGCTGCTCTTAGGGATATCGGTAATCGATATTGAATTTTGATGCGAGAGCCGCTGCCGTTCTTAGTCAGGAGGAGAGAATTCCAATAATTCCCACCTGCCTGGCAGCGTTACTTACGAATCGAAAGGCGTTCCAGCATCGAAAGATATGTTTCGTAGTTCGTCTTCTTGAGGTAGTCCAATAGACTACGACGGCGGCTGACCATAGCCAGAAGACCGCGACGGCTGGAGTGGTCTTTTTTGTTCTGCTTCAGGTGGTCGGTCAGCGTGTTGATACGATGAGTCAGGAGGGCAATTTGAACTTCTGAAGAACCACAATCGGCATCCGAAGTCCGGAATTCTGCGATTTTGTTTTGTTTTTCTTCCTGGGTAATCGACATAGATTGTTTCTACCTTAACACTTTAACAATACGACGTTTACGGCAAATAAACGGTGACAGAATGCGTCTGTCGCCCTTGATAGCAACAGTTGTGAGCAACAGGAAGCGGGGGCTTGGTCTTCAGAATATGGTCTCCAGCGAAAGTTCGCAGTGGAGAAGTTCCTGTTTCTGAGGGTTATTGAACCCTTGAAAGAACGGAACCCGCATGAAACGGAGCTCTGAGTGATTGCTTGAGTTGTTCTTGGACAACTTACTAGAGCGGAAAACTGTCGCCCCGATTCTTTTCCTGTTTTGAATGGGTGGATCATAAACAGTCTGAACGCAGACGTCACGCGCCAGAATGACCCTAAATCGAGAATTAGGCTGAATCGCACCCTGACTTTTCAGGCTAACTGGAGGCACGACAAGGTTGAATTGCCTATTTTACGTGATTTCACGAACCACAATGTGGTTTCCACTCCGTTCGATGATCTCGACTTCCGCGCCAGGAGGGATGTAGGAACCATTACTGACAACATTAAGGACTTCTCCGTCCAATTTAATCTTTCCTGCCGGTCGAAGGGCCGTGAACGTTGTGGCGGTTCGTCCAACGAAATTCCCACTGTTTAAATGGTCAGGGACCAGGTCGGGCCGTAAATGAGGTTCGTCTTCGGCGTGACCGGGGGCACCTTCGAAACTCGGAGGTTTGATCAATTCTTTGATGAACGGAATGCGGGGGAGCATCAAATTGAAGACGACAGCCAGCACAATAACTGTCGTCAGTGCGCTCGCGATCAGCATGAATGAATCCGAAACGCGGGTCAGATTGCTGTCTGCATCACCCCATGCGACTTCGCTGATGGTCATACTGGCCATAATAAGCGAAGCGAACATCAGTACGATTCCGGTAATGCCGAACACGCCAAACCCTGGCAGTACAAAGACTTCCATTAGTAGAAGGACAATGGCAAATAAGAACAGAATCACTTCCAGCCAACCTGCCGTGCCGCCTAGAAAACGGCTCCAGAAGAAGAGTAGAAAGCAGAAAGCGGACAGCGTACCGAAAAATCCGCTGACGAAATGAGCCTCGACGTAAATGAGAACCAACCCTGCCACGATCAATAAAAAGTGGGCGGTGGGTGAATTCAGGATGAACAGCAGCGTGTCCAGCCAAGTCATTTCCAGTGGGAGAATATGTGCATCGGCACTGATTCCGAGGCGTTCTTTGAGTTCTTCGATGTTGGCTACTGGGGGTTCAGTTAATTTCAGTTCGTGAGCTCTTGATGCTTCCACCGTCAGTAATTTTTCGTTGTCATCTTTTCCAGATTCGGGGATTTGGATCCCCTGGATCCATTTTCCCCCTTCCGAGTCGATTTCCTGCTGGGTCATATACCATAATTGGCCTGTCTCCCGATTTCGGACTTCAAAAACGGGGAGTTTGCGGTCAGTCATCGCTTCAGCAACTGCGGCGGGGCGACCTTTCAGTTGGGCAAGTCCTTTCAGCTTGGCGCGAATGGGTCCGATAATTTTTTCCGGAGCCCGTTCAAACGCCTGGCCTTCCCGAATTTCGATCGGTCCGGCGTCGCCGATCTGGGCGGTGGGTTCCATATAAATTTCATCACATCCCAATGCAACAATCGCAGCACCACTAATGGCTTGTTTGGGAATGTAGGCCACCGTCAGCACTTTATCTGAATCGAGGCTGGATAGTTTATCCGCCAGATCGATACTGGTTTTCAAGTAGCCACCAGGGGAGTCGATCTCCAAAATGATGATATTCGCCCCTTCGCGCACACTCCGGTCGATCTGTCGTATCAGGAAGTTACCGATGACAGGTTCAATAACATCGTTGAGCTTGAGGTAGGCGATTTCCAGTTCCCCTCCCATCGACAGATTTTCTCGCAGTGCTTCAGGTGCCAGATTGTAGATCGAAACGAGGTCGGACCGTTGCCGCGCTGTTTGGCTTACAAGTACGTCCAGGGCGCGGGCACGGATTCCTGTTAAGGTTCCGGGAAGTCCCACTTCTTTGATGGTTTCGATATCCGATATCGTCACTCCCGATTCCTGGAGACGTCGCAGCTCTTCGCGCGTGACGACTCGTGTTTCAACACCTTTATTGGCCTGCTCAATACTGACTTTGAATACTGCGACCTGAGGATCCATAAATCCTTTCAGGAGCGCCCCGTTAACACGTGGATTGAGTCGTTTCTGAATTAGACTGAGCAGGCTCTGTTGTTCCAGCTGATCCAAAGCGGCACCACGACCCAAGTCGCCCAGTTCGGCATCGGGATGCATGATGATCTCTTCGCAGACGAGAGCCAGAGCCGCGTTGTTGCCGGTGACCGTTTCCGGGATCCAGGCGACCGTGGTGACATCACCAATGGGGGCAGAGGCAAGGAACTTTGCCAGACCCTGAACTTCATGAGAAGGGCTGTTACCGGGAGTGATTTCCAGAATCAGAAATGCTTTGCGATCCTCTAGAACGGCCTGACGCTGAAGATCGAGTGCTGTATTCTTTACACGTCCAAATACAGCATCGTTCAAAGGACTGTGGACGGTGATGGTTCGTCCCAACGGAATTTGTTTTTTGTTGTTCTCCGCTGGGTTTTGCTTTTCGTCCTTCTGCTGCGCAGCTTCTCTGTCCTCTGGAACTTCCAGTAAATCCTGAGCCATCGCTGATGATAACGCAAAATAGCTGAAACCAAAGAGGCAACAAACGAGCCAGAACGCGTTAAGGGGCCAACAATTCTTCATTTATACCTGATCCTGCTGAGGTACTCATCAGTTCCATGTCTACGGGAAAGGTTCCTCTTCAAGTGAACGTTACAATTATAGCCTTGGATGAAAACAAGCGTCAAACTTTCGGACAATTATCGGGAAAAGAGCTTTTGGAGACAGTATTTGTGGTCATATGTCTGTTTCATCGAAGATTCATTTTAGCGGACATTTCATGAGATAATTGATAAACAGAACGTTTTGGCGTGTTACTTCTTGTTTCTGAATGATTTCGAATTGATGCCGCTGGAAAAAGGGGAGGGCCGTGATACTAACTTCGGCTGTCAATGTACGAATTCCCGAATCAACTGCAGTTGTTTTCAGCTGACTCATTAACAAACTACCTGAGCCCGTTCGCTGAAAATCCTTGTGTACATAAAAGCAATCAATCCTACCCGGGTTCGCCAGGAGATCTAATTCGGCGAAACCCGCGATCTGCCCTTCGCGTTCAACGACGAAGGTTGTGAACTGCTTCTGCCGTGCTATCCACTTTGCTGTGTCTTCGCGGTGGGGAGCCCAGGCATCGACTTGTTCGATGTTGTAGTCACGGCAGTTCACTTCGTGGACCGTATCGTAGAACAGATGGGCAATGGCTTGACCATCTTCTGGTTTTGCGAAACGGATGTGAGGAGAATTGTCCGGAGGCATCATGAAGTCAATTATACTCAAATGTGAAATGAGATACCCCATTCATTTCGAATGGTCGCGAACGTGGAGCGATTGCTCCAGGGTTGATCTCCAGTTTAGACTGAGGAGGTTGTCAATTCATCATCCAGCGGAAGAGGTCGGGCATGTTCAGTCAGTTTTTTACCTACAGTAAATTCACGTTGGTCGGCGGATTCTTTTTATCGTCTTTCGCATGGAGTAACACATTAACTGCTGAAGAGCGTCTACCTGAGATCGAGGTTTTGCAATCGGGCGTTAAGCTGACCGTTGCCGCCGAACATCCCGAGGTGGCCACACCGACGGGGATTGATGTCGATGAGGCAGGGAACATCTGGGTGGTGGCCAGCCATACTCATTTTCCTCCGGTGGAGTATAAAGGCCCGAAGTTCGATGAGATTTTAGTCCTCTCACCAGAGGGCACCCGGTCGGTCTTCTACAATCAGACGCATCACACGATGGATTTGGAGTTGGGGAAAGACAATTGGGTTTATCTGATTGAACGGAGCCGATTGCTGCGTATTCGGGATACTGATCAGGACGGCGTCGCGGATGAATCTGAGGATTTGGTGACATTGGAGACCAAAGCTGTTTATCCACACAACGGCATGGCCGGGTTGGCGTGGGATCTTAATGGCGAGCTGATGTTCTGTCTTGGGGAAAACTTTTCCGAAGCATGGTCAATGACTGGTACTGATGGGACTCGAATAAAAGGGAGCAGTGAGGGAGGTGTCTTTCGCCTTCAACCTGATGGTTCCGGGTTGAAACGAGTGGCACGCGGAATGTGGAATCCGTTTGGATTGTGTGTCCGCGAAAACGGAGAAATATTTGCGGTCGATAATGACCCAGGTGAACTTCCACCCTGCCGCTTGTTGCAAATTGAAGAAGGGGGCGACTATGGGTACCAACGTCAATACGGCGCGGAATCGCATCATCCCTTCGTCTGTTGGAACGGGGAATTAAGAGGGACGCTCCCGATGGTGCATCCTGTTGGCGAAGCCCCTTGTGGAATTGCGGCGTTCGGTCGCGGTTTGTTGGCGCCGTCCTGGGGTGAACATCATATCGCCTTTTATCCACTTCAGGCACAGGGGGCCGGATATAAGACATCGCCAATTCAACTGGTGAAAGGTAGTCGATACTTCAGGCCCGCCTGCATCGCTGTGAACAAGGCCGAATCGCGTTCGAACTGGCGTTCCTGGTATGTCACGGACTGGGTTGATGGGCGTTACAACGTCCATGGTTACGGACGCATCTGGAAATTGGAAATTAATCTGGAGGAAGCGGATTGGTTAGGTTCTCTGAAACTTGAACCCGAAACCGAAGCGGCGAAACAAGCGGAAAGGTTACGAACAGCAAACGAAGAGTTCTCGGTAGCGACCTTGGTGAAAACCACCACCGATCCTGATCCTTATCTTGCGCAAGCGGCTTATGTAGGACTGTCGAAACGAGTCACTGAATTGAAGTGGAACGATGTTGAATCGGCTGATCATCAAACTCAGTTGGCCGTACTCGTAGCTCTGCGGATGGCGTCGTTACGGGATGACTCGACTGTCAATCGGGCTGAGTGGGTTCCGCATTATCTCGAACAGACTGACCCCGAGGTTCAGTTTGAGCTGTTACGGTGGATTGCCGATGTCGAGTTAAAAGAAGACCTTCCCGCCGTTGAAAAGTTGTACCGTCAATCAGGACTCCGCTTTGAAGTCTTCGAAGCCGCGATTGCGACGATTAATACGCTGCAGGGTCAACCAGAGATTGGACTTCGGAATGAAGAACTTTTGTTAGAACGCGTCAATGACAATGCGGCCTCGCCTGAGTTGCGTGCATTCGCACTCCGTTTATTGCCGGCTACCCTGGAACAAACGACCCCAGCGGTGCAAGAGGGCGAGACTGCGAAGCAACCACAGAAGTTGAATTTATCGGTGCTTCAGAATTTGTTGGAAGTGGACGACGATGAGCTTTCGTTGGAAGTCATCAGTGCACTCGGTTCCAATCTACAACAGGGCGAAGAGATTCTGTTGGCTCTGATTCAGGATGACAAAGCGAAACCTGGTTTACGGGCAGCAGCAATCGTGGCGATTTCTCCTCTCGTGACGAAACATCGGCAGTTATTTTTCACCTTAATGATGAATGCGGACCAGTCTGTTCGAGAAGAAGCATTACGCGGTTTGCGAGGTGCTCCGGTGGAGGACACCGAACGCGTGGCTCTTAAGAAAGCGGCCGCGTCTTTTCCGGAATCAGCTGATTTGGTCGCGATGGTTTTGAATCCACTGCAGGTTCTAAAGGATCGTCCTGCTGACAGTCAAATTGAAGTTTGGTCCGAGCGATTGGACAATGTACCTGGCGATCCGGATATTGCGGCGGGGCGACGCTTGTTCCATCATCCCCAACTGGCGACATGTGGTTCCTGCCATCGCCATAAAGGAAAGGGGAACACGGTGGGACCGGATTTAAGTACGGTTCATGATGGTCAGAAAAAGGGTTGGTTACTCGAGTCGATCCTGCAACCGAGCCGGGATATGTCGCCCGAATATCGACCGACGCTTCTTCTATTGGAGGATGGTCGCACCTTCACGGGGATTCGCTTGCAAGCCTATACAAAGGAGGCGATCCGTGACCGGAATGGCGAGAAACGAGTTTTTGATCGGGACGAAGTGGAGATGATCAAAGATCTCGACGTCTCCTTCATGCCGCAGGGAATCGCTCAGAACTTAACCGACCGTGAGCTGCGAGATCTGATCGCATTTCTGAATCAGCTGTAAGAACGTCGTTGACTCATTCAGGGGATCTTCAAACAGAGATTTAACCAAATTGAGCCTTAAGATCAGCGTTGATTCTGTAGTAAAATGCGAGTCCCTGATTATACGCGAAATTTGGTCCCAACAGGCAAATTAAGGGAAAGAGTAATGCAGCAAAATCCCAGCCGGACGCACCAGGCTGGAGAACGCTTTCTTCCGGATCTCCAGGGGAATAATAGACCGAATGTTTTGATCCTTCGGAGTAATGTTCGCTAATTGATTCGGCATCCAGGGGATCACGGGAAGAAAGGGAATGGAATGCGATTTCGTCGTTCTCGTACTTTTTCGCTTCAACGAAATAAGTGTATTTCACGACGGGGGTGTATTCCCATCTTCTTGACCAGCGACGGCCTCTCAGATTTTCCGCCACCCCGCTGACAATGACGGTGGCCTCTACTGTTGGCCAACTGGTACTGGTAGACGCTGTGTAGACGTGGGAAACTGAATACCAAGTGACAAATGGAATCGCTAAAGTCATGATGACTCCGCCAATGGCGAACATCAAAAGTTTCCAGTCCTCGGTATCTTCTTCTTTTTCACTGGCTACTTTCCCTTTTAGCATCCAATAGTTGAGTGGCTCTGTATTTCTTGTACGTTCAGGTGTGCGATCGAGATTTCTTTTGGGCGGTTTCCGGGATCGGCGTTTGGGCGGCAGTGGAGCCGCTTCAAAACCGAAGTCATCTTCTGCTTCCGCAGTCTGTTGGCGAGACCGTTTTTGAGTACGACGAGGAACGGGTTCTTCATCAAAGCCGAAATCTTCTTTGGGAATCGATTTTCGGCTGCGACTGGATGACGTATTCGAGGTGGGAATGCGAACGAGTTCACCACATTGTTTGCACTTGAATTTTTTCCCAGCCAGTTCGTCTTTGACTTTGTACGTTTTCTGGCAGGAACCACATTTGGCGGTGACGGACATCGGTGTTGGCCCAGAATTGGAAGCAACTGACAGAACCGGCTGACGAGCGAAATCGTTCATGACGATGTAGAAGACCGCTGGCTGTAGCTGCTACGGTTGGAAGTGATCGTTTCTTGCTGAGAAGAAAGGAAGAAGTGGTTAAAAATAACCATACCATTCTTCTGTTCAGAGAGCCACTAAGTGGTAGCAGAATTCAGCAGAAAAATGTGCAGACTTCCCGCTGGCGTTTAAGCTGAATTCGCGAAGTGATCTTGAGACTTCGCCGAGCAATTCTTGCTATTCTTCTCTGCGGGGCACATACGGGAAATGTCGCTTCATGTTGTTGAGCGGTTTCTCGAAGAAGTGCCATGAAAGTGAAGCGACGATCGTAGCGGCACCACCGTAGACGAGCAGTTTGATGATTTCGGATTCGGGTAATTCAATTCCTAATCGTGGGAACAGTTTTCGTTCCAGCGCGGCGTGGACGTGGTAGTGATAGACGTAGAGCCCGTAGCTGATTTTGCCGAGGTATGTCATCGGTTTGCAGCTGAGCAGCATTCCCAGTGGGCCCCGAAACCCAATCGAGGTCCGGTAAATCACCCAGGTGAAAATGAGTGCCGCAGCAAGATCGGCCAGTACGAAATAAGTCAGTTCCGACAGGGGTTGGGCGTCGCGGGAAATGCGGGTCTCGCCCGTGTTCTGGGCGTAGAGGTAGTAGATGCCTAAGGGGATTCCGGCAAACAATATCTTTCGACAGATGCTGGCGACTTGATCGGGTGTTTTATAAGTGGTCAACCAGGCGAGAATGGAACCCATCGCCAACGTGTCGAGGTTGCAGGGAGTCAGAACCATGGTGCTGAACGTCGACCAGCCCGTCGCGGTGAAATAGATACGCGAGAGAGGACCAATGGCGACGGCCAAGATCATCGCGGGTAAGAGTGCTCGTTTGGGTAACCAGAGAATGAGAAACGGCCAGACGAGATAGAACTGTTCTTCGACGGCAAGCGTCCAGATATGCCCAACGACGAATTGGTTATCCATGGCAAATTTAATGTTTTGCAGGTACGTGAGGTACCACCAGATATCCTCCCGGATTTTCGGCATGCCGATGAAGATGACCAGTAGAAAGAGGTAATAGATCGGAAAGATGCGAAGAAATCTTCGGATGTAGAAATTCTTGAAGGTAAACCAGAGCGAGGTCTGGCTCTGGGCGACTTTCTCGCGGCATTCCAGCAGGATGCGTGTAATCAAGAATCCGCTGAGCACAAAGAACAGATGCACTCCAGCCCAGCCCCACTGAAAGTATTCTGCGCCCGTTTCCTGGTTTTTGAAGTGCGCGTAAAAAACAGCGATTACGGCCAGTGCCCGCAAACCGTCCAGTTGGATCATGTGCTGTAAGGGGGCAGATTCCTGAATAGGTCGTACGTTCGCCGTTGCCATAATTTTCTTTTTCGCGGTCGATTCAGGAAAGCAAATTCAAGGGGGACAAACCCATTTTACCAAATGGGTTCAGGCGGAAAAATTAACCGCATTAGTTCCAGCCAGCGCGAGCCATTGCCAGACACTTCACGAGGATACCGAGCGGATAAAGCGCAGACAACGGAGCGTTACTCTTTTTCGTCATGAGGTAGCCGTAAAAGTAATCAGCGTCATGTCATGGGGGTGAGTCCAGTCCATTCCATCCTGGCATTATCCCCTTGCTCTGGTAGGTTAATGGCGGAAAGTCTATTTAGTCGAGTGGTGTTTTGAAGCTGTCAGGGAATCTATTTATGCAAGGAAGAGGTGGGTATCTTCAGGAAATCATAGTTTACTCTGACTTTGGTAGTGATTCGATGTAGTGAATATATTTTTGGGCAGAAGGAGTGAACGAGGTGAAGTGATCGCCACGAACTTTTTCGACAATTAAAGAAAACTCGCCTTTCTTCTCGTTATTGGCTTTCCTAATCGTGCTGTGAAAGCCGAAGTCTGTTGTCCCGATATATGCGATATGAGGTGTTTGCATCCACTTAACATTCCCGATTAGCGAACGAAGTTCTAGTTCGTCGTAATTCTTCATTCGAAACGGAACAATATTAATCCACTCATAAAAGGTAGAAACTGGATAAAGTCCGCCGCTACTGCCGGTGCAGACGACCGGTACATCCTCTTGCAGGCTGAGCAGTGCCGAAATGCCACCACCGACGCTGTGTCCGAAGGTATAGATTCGGTCCGAATCAACATAATTCTGTTTGGCTATCCAGCGACAGGCTGCGGCTGCGTCGTCGACTTCTCCAAGAAATAATTCGAAGTTTCCCGCGTTTCCGTTTTCTCCACGGACCGTAGGGCACATCACGACGTAGCCGGCGTTTCGAAAGGGGGCGCAGGCTTCTGTGATGGAGGTTTCGCCGATCGCGAAACCTCCATGAAAATAAACGATTGTTGGGGATTTCTCTGTCTTCACGCCGCGTCTGTCCACCCAGGCCTGGAGCTGTAGACCGTTTGATTCGTAGTGTACCTTTTCGACTCCGACTGGAGTGGTGAAGGCTTCGTATTCTTGTGGCGACGGTTGTTCATACTTCAAGGACGTTTCTAACTCTGCCCTGCGTTTCAAGTAAGGGATGTCTTTCTCGATTGATACTCGAGAGGAAGTTTTACGGGTCGTTTTCGAAGGTGATTTTGGAGTGGTGCGGGCCGTAATAGGTGTTCTGGATGGTGCAGAAAGTGAACTGAATAAACCACAGCAGATAAATGGTGACATCACCAATGTTCCCACAATTAAGGAAACAATGAGGGCGAGATGATTCTTGCCTTTTGGGATTGAGGAACCGCGGACACGATCGTTGGACGAGGATTTTGAGATGAGAACTGGTGCCGGTGAACGCCGAGGTGGAAGACGACGAGGTGGCTCAGGTGAAGAGTTGAGTTCTTCAAGTTCCTGGTTCTTGATTGGTTTTGGAATATGAATCGCCTGCTGGCATTCTCTGCATTTCAATTTCCTGCCTGCCAGCTCCGATTTAATACGATAAGGTTTCTGGCAATGCGGACAGTTGAACAAGATGGGCATGGCGGAGGTGCTTGATTTAACCATGGAAAGAAATGATGTGTTGGTAAAAAAGCATATCAATCTTTCCGCCGCATGAACAGCATTTCCTTGAGAATAGATGGCCTCTCCTCATGCCCGTGGTTTGACAATTGATACTGATGATGTGAGCGAACAAATAATATTATCCACCTGATTCGTATGGGCACTCACGTCCAAGCATCTGCGACTGGTATTATCCCCTTGCTCTGGTAGGATAATGGCGGAAAGTCTGTTCAGTCAGGCTTCTGTAATTCCTCTATTCCTATCTATTTATCCCTCTCTATAAATCAACAGGTTCGATTCATGCAGGACTACGAAAAACTGAGTGCGTTTTATCTGGGGAGAGGGTACGACCTGGAACAGGGGGCACTCACCGAGGACTTGTTGCTTTATGACTCCAAAGATTTGACAACACATGCTGTTTGCGTGGGGATGACAGGGAGCGGAAAAACAGGGCTCTGTCTCTCTTTACTGGAAGAGGCGGCGATTGATGGGATCCCGGCGATTGCCATCGATCCGAAAGGAGATCTGGGGAACCTCTTTTTGACCTTCCCTGATTTGGCCCCAGACGACTTTCAACCTTGGGTCGATCCTGCCGAGGCAACTCGGAAGGGAATGACGGTGGAGCAGTACGCCGAGAAGACGGCAAACACCTGGCGGGAAGGATTGGCTTCCTGGGGACAGGAACCTGAACGGATCGCGAGATTCCGGGATGCGGTCGATATGGCGATCTATACGCCGGGTAGTAATGCGGGAATGCCGTTGACCGTGCTGCGGAGTTTTGCCGCCCCGGCAGTGGAAATTCGCGAAGATTCCGAAGCACTTGCGGAGCGAGTCAGTACATCCACCTCGGGCCTGCTTGCGCTGTTGGGAATCAAGGCTGATCCCATTCAGAGCCGAGAACATATTCTGATCGCCAATATCCTGACGGATCTCTGGAAGCAGGGGAAGAGCCTCGACATCGCCGGTCTGATTGGCGCGATTCAAGCACCACCATTCGAGAGAGTGGGTATCATCGATCTGGAAACGTTCTTTCCTGCGGACGACCGCATGGACTTGGCCATGACGCTCAACAATCTGCTCGCCTCGCCGACGTTTGCGAACTGGCTGGAAGGGGAGTCGCTGAATATCAAAAACCTGCTGTATACGTCCGCAGGAAAGCCTCGATTGTCTATCATTTCGATAGCGCATCTGTCGGATGCAGAACGCATGTTTTTTGTGACGATCCTGTTGAATGAAGTGCTGGCCTGGGTTCGTTCGCAACCGGGCACGTCGAGTTTGCGGGCATTGCTGTATATGGACGAAGTCTTCGGTTACTTCCCACCAACGGCCAATCCTCCCTCAAAGAAACCGATGCTGACCTTGTTGAAGCAAGCGCGAGCCTATGGGTTGGGAGTGGTGCTTGCGACACAGAACCCGGTCGATCTTGATTACAAAGGTCTGTCGAATACGGGGACCTGGTTCCTAGGGCGACTGCAGACGGAACGCGATAAAATGCGTGTGTTGGAAGGGCTTGAGGGAGCTTCGAATTCTGTGGGCTCCAGCTTCGATCGACAGAGGATGGAGCGAATGCTGGCCGGACTGGGTAGCCGTGTCTTTTTAATGAACAACGTGCACGAAGATGGGCCCGTTGTCTTCCAGACTCGTTGGGCACTCTCGTACCTTCGCGGCCCGTTAACCCGGCAACAAATTGCAACACTGATGGACGCTCGGAAACAGGGGGTGATTGAAGCGAAAGCGGCTGCCGAGGAAGCCACTCCAGCTGTTGTACAGGAACAATTGACGGAGCAGGAAGCGGCGCCGGATGGCACAACGCCTCCGATGATCCCGAAAGATGTCCCCGTGGCCTATGTACTTACGCGGACTCGTCCTGAAGCGGGAGAACGAATTGTGTATCGACCGGCATTACTCGGACGCGGACGATTGCACTTTAAGAAGGCGACGTGCAAAGTCGATACCTGGGAAGATCGGTCTAAGCTGGCTGCTCTACGGAATGACATTCCTCACGATATATGGGAAGACGCCTCTTCTTTACCAGTTGAAGGGGTGGAGATCAGGGAACGAGCCGAACCGGAAGTCACCTTTTCACCACTGCCAGCAGAACTGCTAAGAATTGAGAGCTACAAAGGTTGGGAGAAGGATCTTAAGACGTCCTTGTACCAGTCGGAAGAAATGACGTTGTTCAAATCCACGGAGCTCAAAGTCTACTCCCAACCGGGCGAGACGGAAGGGGACTTCCGGATCAGTCTCCGCCATCAGGCACAAGAGGAACGGGATCTCCGTTTGGAAAAACTCCGTAAGAAATATGGTTCTAAAACGGCGACGCTCCAAAGTCGGATTCAAACAGCCGAAGCAGCTGTTGAACGGGAATCATCGCAGGCAACTCGGGCGACGTTGGATTCGGCGATTTCATTTGGAAGCACGTTATTAGGTGCAATTTTCGGACGGAAGCTGGCGAGTAAAACTAATGTTTCCAAAGCCTCAACCTCAATGAAAAGTGCTGGCCGCGCTATGCAACAACGGAGTGATGTCGCCCGCGCCGAAGAGAAAGTGAAAAAGTATCAACAGCAACTGGCCGAACTCGAAGAAGAATTCGAATTGGAAATTGAGAGCCTCGAGAACAAACTCGATGTCGATCAACTCGATGTCGAAGAAATTCAGGTCAGCCCCTTAAAGTCCGACATTGAAACGGCTCCCGTTACCCTCGTCTGGCTGCCCTGGCGCGTTGATTCGGCGGGCATCGCGGAACCGTTCTACGATATCAAGCAGGATTGAAAGAACTGGTCCTGGCTTACGATGTCAGCGTAGGCAATGTCACCGCATGTTGGCCGGTTCGACATCAATGATAAATTCGACGGTGCTGGTTTTGGGAAAGCGGCTTTCGGTTGATCGCCAGAGTTGGTGGATCAGTTCGAGTTGTGGGGCCCGAACTTGCAGGTGAAAGCGGAAGTGCCGTTTCAGTTTGGCAATGGGCGCCGGAGCGGGGCCGAGAAGGAGTACGTCGAGGCTTTCTTTCTCTATCGTCTCTTTTAACTTTTTCGTGAACTCTAATGCATACGCTTGCACGTCCTGTTCTGCTTCGCCCCGAAAAATAATACGAGCCATTTTAGAAAATGGAGGCGCCTGTAAACTGTGGCGATGCCGCAGTTCGTTGCGGGCGAATCCGATGTAGTCGTGCTCGGCAGCTTTGACGATGGCTGGTTCTCCCGGAGACGCTGTTTGCACGAAGACGCGTCCCCCCCGTGAACTGCGCCCCGTTCGACCCGCCACCTGGGAGATCAACTGAAAGGTGCGTTCCGTGGCTCGCAGGTCGGGTTGATGCAGCATGGTGTCGGCATCAATAACACCCACTAGGGTTACGTTTGGAAAGTCGAGCCCTTTGGCGATCATCTGGGTACCCAGCAGAATGCTCGCTTTGCCGGCGCGGAAGATCTCCAATGTTTCGTCGTGGCTTCCTCGTTTGCTCATGGAATCGCTGTCCATTCGCAAACATTTCTGGTTAGAAAACTTGGTGCGAACTTCCTGTTCGAGTTTTTGTGTACCGATTCCTATAAACCTCAGGCCGGGATGGTCGCAGTTTGGACAGGAAGTCGGAGGCGGGATCTGGTAATCGCAACTGTGGCAGAGAGCGATCTGTTTGTCTTTATGCCAGGTGAGAGTGATATCGCAATCGGGACATTGAATCCCTTTTCCACAACGTTTACACCACATGGTGGGGGAGAACCCGCGTAAGTTGAGAAAGAGAATGATCTGCCCGCCATCGTTTAAGGTCAATCGCATCGCCGATTCGAGGGCGCGGCCAATGGCGGCCCCTTTGGTGATTTGGGGATCATTGCGGACGTCGACAATCACCACGGGGGGTAATGGAAGTTTCGCCACTCGTTTAGGCATCGAGACCAGGTCGTACTCTTTTTGATGGACTTTAAGCCACGACTCGAAAGTGGGGGTGGCAGTGCCCAGCACAAGGGGGATCTTTTCCAGTTCGGCCCGATGGCGGGCAACTTCGCGCGCATGGTACCGCGGAGTGGTTTCCTGTTTGAATGTGTTCTCGTGTTCTTCGTCGATCACAATGAGGCCCAGTTGAGGGCAGGGGGCGAAGATCGCGCTGCGGGCACCGACGACGACTTGCACTTCACCACGAGTAATCTGTTGCCAGTGCCAATGCCGTTCGGCGTCCGTGAGGTGACTGTGCAGTACGGCGACATTATCAAATCGGCGTCGGAAGCGGCGAATCGTCTGTGGGGTCAGGCTGATTTCGGGGACGAGCACAATCGCCTGTTTTCCATAACTGACCACCTCGCGAATTGTCTGAATATAAATCTCCGTTTTTCCGGAACCGGTCACTCCGTGAAGCAGCATGGTCGAATGCTGCTGAGTTCGAATTGCGGTGATGATTTTGTCGAACGCGGCCTGCTGTTCTTCGTTCAGCGTTAGATCGAGTTCCTGCTGAGTTGGTTCCAGTGGTTCCAGGTCGAATTGTTCTGCTCGGTGACGAACGGGATCGATCAACTTTTTATCGCGTAATGAATGAATGGGGGATGTGCCGCATTCCGCTTTTTCACAGATGTCCTCCACTGCCATCGGTTCGGCCTGCTGGCACAGAATGTCTAAGACCCGCGCCTGTTTCAGGGGCAGTGGGATTGAATCGCGATTTTGTCTGACACGGTCGGGAACGGTGTATAAAGTGACCATCCGCGTGCCCGACTTCTTTTTGACCCCGGCGGGGATAACCGATTCGAGGACTTGTCCCCAACCGCACAAATAATGCTCGGAGATCCAGCGGGTCAGTTCCATCATTTTATCGTCAAGCAGGGGTTCCCGGTCGAGTAGTTCGACGATCGGTTTCAACTTGCGGTTGGTCGGTTCCCATGGGCGGACGCCCACACAGAAACCGACGGTGGTCTGGTTTCCGCGTCCGAACGAAACTTTCACCCGTCGCGCGGGGCCAATCCATTCGCGAAGTTCATTCGGGACAAGATACGAATACGCGGCCTGCAGCGGCCTGTTGAACACGACGTCTGCGACAAGTTGATCGCGCTGCGCAGCTTCCTCCCAACTGGTCAGTTCGTTGGTTTCGAAAAGATGTCGCTGAGAAGGAGAGGACAAAGATGTAACCTTCGGGAGGGCGGACGGAAAAGGATCAAGGGTGAATTTTGAATTCTATACGAGACGATGGCTGAGGAACACCTCGACGGTTCATTGGCTATTCACTGCCTGTTCATTCCCTGTGGCAAGCGTTATGTTTGAGTCAGGAAGAATACCAAGATTTGAAACTATATTATTACTGGAATGATTAATGCGATTGGGATTATTGGGAGGGACTTTCGATCCGGTGCACCTGGGGCACCTGATTATGGCCGAGGCGTGTCGCGAAGCATGTCAATTGGAGGAAATCTGGTTCATTCCCACTGGAAAACCACCCCACAAAGTGACCGCCGAAATCACCGATTCCCGTAAACGGATAGAAATGCTGGAAATGGCTCTCGCGGGGGCAAGAGAGTTTAAAATCAGCGATAGGGAAGTCAAGCGGAGCGGAACGACCTATACCGTCGATACTCTCACTCAACTGAAAGAGGAAGAGCCCAGCCGCGATCTCTACTTCATTATTGGGGCAGATTCTCTGCACGATTTCCCTACCTGGAGGGAACCGGAACGGATTGCGGAACTCGCAACCATTCTGGTTGTGAATCGGTCAGGAAAAATTATGCCCGAGGTAGCGACACTTCCCGAGAAAATCCGTAATAGTATCCAGATGGTGACGATTCCTGATATCGGCATCGCTTCGTCGGACTTGCGCCAGCGGGTGGGCGAAGGGAAAAGTATTCGTTTTCAGGTTCCGCGTTCAGTCGATGTTTATATTAAACAGCATGATCTGTATACGGCCTCCTCTGAGACTGAATAACTTTTCTGATGAACCCTTCTATTTGAATGCAGACTGTTTGGTTGCAGAATAAATCTGAAGCTTATCTCTAACGTTCCAGAGAGCGAAATCAATGAAATCCAAAATCTTCTATACTCTGTTTTTTCTGTTCGCGTTGACGAGTGTCGTCACGGCGGTGGAACCTGAAATTTCCACGTTCTCGATCACGCGTGAGGGTAAGGCGCTCGTACCGATCCTCGTTCCTCAAGAAGCAGGAGAAAAGACGCAAGCGGCGGCAGAGAATCTACAAGTTTATCTTGAGAAGATCACAGGGGCGACATTTGAAATCAGCAATGATCTGAAACAACCTGGAATCATTGTAACTCCTCGCGAATATCTGAAGTCCACACTGTTTCCGCATACGACCGAGGCGCACGTGGAGTGGAACGAACGCGAGGACTACTCCATTGCGACATTCAATCAGGGAATGTTGGTTGTCGGAAAAACAGAGTTGGGAGTCGAGCATGCTGTTTGGGATTTGCTGTATCAGTTGGGATATCGACAGTATTTCCCGGGAGAACATTGGGAAATCATCCCTCAGATTCAGGACCTGGAACTGAAATTGGCGATTCAGGCATCTCCCGATTATCACTCGCGCCGCATCTGGTATGGATACGGTGCCTGGGATCATGGTGAAGAACCGTTGAAAGATTGGAATCGGAAGAACCGACTGGGGGCGGCGATTCAATTGAATACCGGGCATGCATATGGACGTATCATCACCGCCAAGCAGGCCGAGTTCGATGCGCATCCGGAGTACAAGGCGCTGCTCGACGGAAAACGAACCCAGTCTAAACAAGCGAAGTTCTGCATCAGCAACGCAGGGTTACGGCAGTTAGTGATTGAATACGCCCATGAATATTTTGAAGAGAAGCCGGATGCGGATACGATCTCGATGGACCCTTCTGACGGAGGGAACTGGTGTGAGTGTGAAGATTGTCAACGGATGGGAAGTGTGAGTGATCGTGCGCTGATCCTGGCGAACGAAGTCGCGCGGGCCATCAACAAAGATACGGAACGCGAGCGGTTCGTCGGGATGTATGCCTACAACTACCATTCACCACCACCCACGATTGAAGTCGATCCTCATGTGATTATCAGTGTAGCGACTTCGTTCTTACGAGGCGGTTACACACTCGATCAATTGCTTCAAGGTTGGGCGGATAAAGGGGCTAAACTCGGTATTCGCGATTACTACAGCGTCAGTACCTGGGACCGCGATCAACCGGCTAAAACGCGTGGGTCGAAACTACTCTGGCTGCAGGAAAAGATCCCGCATTATTACGCGGCCGGAGCACGTTTCTCTTCTGCCGAATCGGGAGAGAGTTGGGGCACAACAGGGCTGGGGCACTATTTTGCCGCTCGTATGCTGTGGGATGTAACCGAAGCAGATCGCCTGGATGAGATCACAGATGAATTTCTGACGAATTGCTTTGGCTCCGCCAGCGAGACGATGCGATTGTTCTATGATCAATTGAATGGCTCCCGGCCCCACTTGATTCGTGAAGACCAGATCGCCCGGATGTATCGCCTCTTGCAACAGGCAATGACGGAGACAGATGATCAACAGGTCGAAGCTCGCTTGAATGATCTCTTACTCTATACTCGATTCGCCGATTTGTATGGTCAATATTCGGAAGCGAGCGGTGATGCGCGGCAGGCCGCTTTTGAGAAAATGATTCGGCATTCCTACCGGGCACGACACGCTAAATTAATGCACATAAAAGCATTGTATCGTGATATTGATAGTCGCGATCGTAATATCGAGATTCCGGAAGAAGCGAAATGGAGTGTGCCGGAGGATCGAAATCCGTGGAAGTCGAGCGAACCTTTCAGTGATGAGGAACTACAGGCTTATCTGGAAGAAGGAATCGAGAGGTACCAGCCAGTCGAACTCGATTTCGAACCGATGGATTATTCGGAGGAGTTAGTTAGTGCTGCCCCGCTGCAACTGAGCGGTGAGACGCTGGCCTCCAACTGGTCTTTCAGAGGGACATTAGAAGCTTACACCCAGACGACGCGGCCTCAGGAAGAAATTGAATTCGGATTGACGGGTGGTTTGATTAAACATTATCGGGACCGAGGCAATATTAAGGTCGAACTTTGGAAGATCGGTGGGGCAAGCGATACCGGAGAAAGCGAAACTCTGATTGCCACAGATCGATCCGTTCCGCCTGAAGGGGTGACTCATACGGTTACAATGCGAGCTGATGAACCGGGCTTGTATAAACTGAAATTCACCGACGGGGGCGATATGAGCCGAGTTGAATGGCGACAGGAGATGCCATTCACGATTCAAGCTTCACTCGAGAATCCACCGCAATACAACTTGAGAATGAATCACTACTTCTATGTTCCTCGGGGAACAAAGGTCATCGGTTTTCTGGGCGGTGATACGGGGAAGATTGTCGATCCCGATGGGAAGACCGTGTTCGTGATGGAAGACAAAAAAACGAGCTTTTACAGTGTGCCAGTCGGACTAGGTCAGGATGGCAAGTTGTGGTCGATTCGGTCCGCCACGAAAAGCTTCCGTCTAATGACGGTTCCTCCCTATCTGGCTGGAAGTGCGGATCAGTTATTATTGCCAGAGGAAGTTCTCAAACGCGATCAATGATTGTTCCGGAAGATCAACCTGAAATAAACTAAGGGCGTTCAGCTTCGGGTATTGTTCCACTCGGATGTGTCCGGAGCGGCCCCTTTCTCGTTGACTTCTTTGACAGCTTGGATCAGGTTCACGAGCAGTCCGACCGCACCAATCACGATGAGTCCAATCGCGGTCCAATAAGCGATGATGGGGAGCAAAGTGAAACCTTGCAGGATTCCCCAACTGGTCTGGAAGATTCCGAATGCACAGAGCAGCGTTTTGAATTCAGTGGGCCCAAAGGTAGAAAGCGTGAATTCGCCAATCATTTTGGCTTTGATGTTAGTTAGAACGGCCATCGCCATCAGAATGAGTATCAGGGCAATGCCGAAATCGAGCCGGCCACAGGCGACGGCGATGCCAATCATCCAGTAGCAGAACGAGATAGGATCGGTGAAATGATCCAGCAATTCACCACCATTCCGGCATTGGCCGGTCGCGCGAGCATGAGTTCCGTCCAGGCAATCGGCCAAATGATTCCCAAACACCCCAACTGCGGCGAGCAGACCTCCCCACCAGACAGTGGTTGCCCAGGCAAATCCGACCCCACCTAAAAGGGCAAACAGGTGCCCGACGAGAATAATTCCTTCAGGTGGAAAGCTTCGAGGAATTGAGAGTGTAGGATAAAGCGCCTTCAAGCGAGGCCCGAGAAAGGGATCGATTAGACTGTGGGAAATACGTTGCGACATCGGTCTGTCTTCCTGAACAGAGGAGCATGAAAAAACCCTGACTAGTGAGCTCTTAGGGGCTTCTCTAATCAGGGCGTTTTTTGTCAGCCGATATCACGATAAATCATGATCATCATTTAATTTTCTTGTTTACCAGAGCACTCCAGCGAACGGAACGTTCCAGTGCATCGGTAACCGGACGGATGATGGATGTCCAGTCATTTGTTTTTGAAAGCAGGTCGACGGCACCCTGTTCGATGCAGGCGACGATGTTTTCGGTGTTGGCGTTGCCAGTCAACATAATGACCTGAACTACCGGATTTAATTTTTTGAGTTTAGGAATCAAATCGATTCCAGTTCGGCCACCTTCCATATTGATGTCACAGATGGCGATAAAGTACATCTGCTTGCCCATCATTTCGAGGGCTTCCTCGGCGGTGGTGGCACAGTGGCAGCAGATACCGATTTTACCGAGCCAGAACTGAACCAGTCGACCAATCGTAGGATCGTCGTCGATGACCAGGATTCGAGCATCGGGTGGAGTACGACGGTCAGAAGCCTTCGGCATTGCTGTCGCATTCACGGCAGGTTGTGCTGCTGGCACGGGAGTCGAAGGAGTAGGGGTGGGAGTTGCCACAGGCTCAACGGACGCTGCCGCTTCAGGTGCCGGAGCAGTTGCTACACCTTGTCCATCTGGTCCCCAGATTTCATGTAATCGAGCGACGAAACCTTCGATGTTTGTCTCTTCAGATTCCATGGGTTCGGAGCACATCTCTCGAAGTTTGTCAAACGATTTCAGCAGTATGTCGATAATCGCAGGAGACGAAGTGAGTTGTTCGTCACGCAGGGCGTCCAGCACGTTTTCGATAGCGTGAGCCATCTTGCCGATTTTATTCAAACCGATAAAACCGGAGTCACCTTTGATTGTATGTGCGGAACGAAAAACTTTGTTAACGACAGCGTTATCTAGTTTCTCACCGTTCTCTTCAAGGATGAGGAGATCGGACTCGATCTGGTCGAGAAGATCCATCGCGTTTTCTACGAACATTTCGTATAGCTGAGGATCGTTCTCAAGTTCGATATCCTGATCGAAATTCAAATCGGACATAAAGTCACCTAAAAGTTAACTTGAAAAAGGGAGCGCCTCTGTAGGCTGTGGATGTGTGTCAAAGCGGAAAAACTATAATGCCAATATCTCTGATAAAAATCAGTCGTTCTAACCGACTTCCGTCCTGATTAATAATCGGGGGAGGGAAAGGTGTTCGGTTCGAAGTCCATACTCCAACTTATTTCTGACCTGGGTTACTCAGGAATTCAGACTGTTGTCTTGATCCACTTGGAGAGTTTTTCTCGCAGAGCAACTGGGGTGAACGGTTTGACGAGATAGTCAGAAACACCGTGCTGAATGGCTTCCATGACTTTTCCTCGTGACCCTTCTGTGGTGATCATGATAACGGGAACCGTCTTATTCGTTTTGCGAATTTCCTGAAGCAGTTCCAGGCCAGACATGTTCGGCATGTTCCAGTCGCTGAAGACCACGTCAACTTCATTTGCATTAAAAACTTCGACACCGACTTTGCCATCTTCCGCTTCCAGGATGTTTTCAATTCCCAGAGCTTTTAATGTTTTTTTGGCGACCATGCGGGTCATTTCTGAATCATCGACAATCAGTACGTTCATGGGAAAAGTCCTCTGTGTAAAGAATCATCCAATAGATGAAAGAAGGTGGGTTCGTATATGGAGTAATAGATTGAACAGTTGTATTAGTTGCCAGGACCTGAATTTGATCGGTTCGGCGAGTGGTTAGGATCGTTCGACGAATCCGAATGCGAGCATGAAAGGGCCGACTTCGGAGTCGAACGTTGCCAGCATTGGTTGAGCGTTCGAAGGAAACTCAACATTATGTGAAGGTCCGTGAATAATGTTCGGCAGACCCATTTCGAGTTCCATCGAAGTCAGTTTGTCTTTGGCACTTCCAGCAATCACATTGGCGAATTCACCGACAGTGTCACAAACCAAAGGGGTGATATCGCTGACTTCCATGTCCAGCATCCGATGGACCGTTTCATAGGCAGTCGTTGCGGGAAAACTGAGACAGAAAGAACCAGCCGATTTTCCAGACAGGCCAATGATGGCAGTGATGTCATAAAAGCTAGTGTCTGGTTTTTTAAGCCCCAGCCCCGTGCGAGTAATCGTGCTGTCCAGCATCATTCCGAAGGTGTCTATCGTGGCTGAAATAATCGGATTGACGATCTGGGACGTCATACTGGCTGAAACGGCTGCTTTCATGTTGCACCTGTATTATGTAGTTAAAGGTCGTATTCTCCCTGTACCTTAGGTTTCCGAAAAACATCATGTCGGAAAAAATCTCGCACAGAGAGGTGCAACACTCGCATCACCAGGCAGTTGTTGAGTGTTATGCCGGTTTCGCAGATTCTAGCAGAAGGATTCACCTCACCAGAAGCGGGTCGCCGCTGAAAGATTTATGGACTGAGCTTTCCTGCTGTGAAATGATTTCTACTTATTAAGTGCAACCCAGTTAAATAGGTAAGTGTTTGACGATGTTCACGAGTTGGTTACAGGTGCTGTTATTAAAGGGTTTGTAGAGTGTTCTTTCTTAGGAGAAGGCAGCTCTAAGGGATATCACTGATTTTCTAAATAGGGAAAGTTCAACAGGAATATTGGATGTGGATGTCCGTGAGGCGAATCTGAGATTCAGTTGTAATGGTTATGCTGCTTCTGCTTGGAATTGGCTAAGACAGGAGCGGAATAGTTTTAGGGATGTGGAAAATAAACATCACTGTTTCGAATCGAACCTAAGATTGAAAAAGATAATGATTTCTTGGGACGCGCTACAGAATGTTGATATTCAGGCCCCGGGAATAATCGGTTTCAAAGCTAAGGGCAAGTTTTGAAGCCATCCAACGGCTCTTTAAATTCGCACTAACTGATCTGAATCAGTACTGAGACCCCTTAATTGGAAAATAAAATGTCCCTGGACGTTGTTAATAAGCAAAAGACTTCAACAGCAGTTGAAACTGAATCGCCGGCGCGAACGACGTTATCGATCGATGAGTTAATCATCGGTCGCCGGACGCACTCGCCCATTTATGACGTCAAAGGAGTTCTTCTGCTGGCCGACAATCAGGTAATTACTTCAGAAATCAAAGCTAATCTGAAAAATCGAGCCGAAGGTGGCCGGATCCAGATGGATGAAAGTGATTTATCGAAGGTGACATTGCGCAATGTGGAAGTGAAGCAAGTCGCCAAGTTTCAAGTTGATGAAACTCTGAGTCGTAAAATCGACATGATTCTCGATAACGGGTTAATGGGTGTCAAAAACACGGGGCCCTCTTTCAGCCAGTCAGTCGTTCAACATGGTCGTGATGGATACGATGAAGAACAGACTGAGAGATTAGCTGAACAACACGCAGAGAATGGCAAAGTTCTTGAAGAACTATTAACGGAAGCAACCAATGGGAAACTGACCGACTGCGATGCTGTGGCGGGAATGGCGACTCTATACCTGAAAGAAATGTCGGTCGATACGGACAACGTACTAACATCGGCAATGGGAAGTCATACCCCCGACGATATTGCAGCCAATTCATTGGAGTCCGCTCTATTGGCGATGGCACTTGGTATCGAAATGGATTTTGATGCAGAGAACATCAAGAACCTGGGGATTGCTGGGTTGACCCACGACTGGGGAATGGTTCACGTTCCAGAAGAACTACGGAACGCCACCCATCAACTGCCACGAATAGATCGATTGCAAATCGAAAAACATCCCATCTATTCAATGGAAATGCTGCAAGCCATTCCGACAGTTCCCAAAATTGTGCCTCTCATCGTGTACCAGGTGCATGAAAAATATAACGGTGGTGGATATCCGCGAGGCAGAAAGGGGAATTCGATTCCGATCTTTGCAAGAATCATTGCTGTTGCCGATATCTTTATAAGTTTGACTTCCCCCCGCCCGTGGAGAAAAGCGGTCACCCGGTATGGGGCTATGGAATGCATGTTACATCTTTCCCGGGAACGATCCCTGGACCCGGATGTCATGCGGGCATTGCTCCGGATTCAGTCTCTCTTTCCAATTGGATCGTTCATTACGCTCAGTAATGGTAGTGTTGCGAGAGTGATTCGAGCGAACCGTAAAGACTATACCAAACCAATCGTACAAATTATTCAAAACGCGGACGGTTCGACACCGGATGCACAGGACGATGATGCGATTATCGACCTGACAGATACAGAGTTAAAAGTAGAACAGGCACTGCCTACGCCAGGGGTAGATGAAATCCCGTTTTCAACGGATCTGTTTAGCGAAGTTTAAATTGCTTTTCGTTTCAAGTGGTAATGAACTTGGCTGGCCGTATGAACTGAAGATGATGTTCTTGTTTCCTGTTAATCAACTGGATTCGGGACACCACTCCCGATAACAAGAACGAAAACTGATGTTTTTTTGATGAGGTCTCTTGGACATGACTATGACAAAAAAGGCTGACAAGCAGGAAAAAGCTGCAGAAGAAGTTCTATCGATCCTGGATCGTTGGGATGCCAGAATGCAGGGGCATCACAATCAGAAGCGGCAGTACTCTCGCAATCCTTATCGGACCAAGATGACGGTCTTTATTCCTCAATCGGATGGAATGGTGGGAGAGTCGTCAGAAAGTACCAGCTTCACGGTCTGGTCTCGCAATATCTCCCAGGGAGGCGTCTCGTTTATCTATCCGGGACAGCTTCAGCATGGGAAATATTTAATGTGCCTTGATCCCGAAAAATCGGGGAGCCTCTGGTTTCTCGTCGAGATTGTCCGGTCTCGTCAGGTACATAATGAGTTCTATGAATTCGGAGCGAAAATGCTCGAACGAGCCTCGATCTAACGAGCCAGTATACCGAATCAATTTCGGAAAAGCCTAATTATCAAAACAGAACAGCCAGCCTCTCGAAGGTAAGGCTGTTCTGTTTTTTATGGTTGGTTCTCACTGGTCGAGTTGTTTCTTGTGGCCCGTATTGCGTTCTGATACGTTGAATGCAGACTTTCAGGAAGAGAGTCTAGGTCATGAAGGAGCCTCACACCAAGATTCACCAAGGGGAGTCCCCCGAAGCTTCCTTGCCGGAGAAAAATTATGCGGTTATTAGTTTGTATGCTGGTTTGCTTGACAGGAATGATGATGGGAATGGAAAGAGGAGAGGCCAGCGAGGCCAATCGAGAGATGATGTACCTGTCTATCGGCGGGGAAAATCGAATTGCTCTTTGGAATGTCGATCCGGAAACAGGACTCGCTTCTGAAGTCGGTTCTGTAAATACAGGCGGAGCTCCTGGAGCCTTGACGTTCAACCCGAAGCAGGACCGGCTCTATGCAGCAGTTCGATCCACCGGAGAAGTGGTAACCTATGAAGTTAATGGATCAAACGGAGGCTTGAAGGAACTGGGCCGAACTCCTGTTCTGGCTAACCCGGTTTACATCGCGACGGACCGGAATGGCAAGTTTCTGTTAACTGCCTATTACGGAGAAGCCAAAGCGGCTGTGTACAGAATAGATGAAGAGGGAGTCGTCGTAGCAGATGCTGTTTCCACAGTAGAGTCTACCCGACACCCTCATAGCATTGATGTCGATCTTGCAAACCAGAATGTGTACATCCCTAATACAGGAGCGGATCTCATTCAACAGTTTCGGTTTAATAGTGATTCGGGTGAACTGACTCCACTCGAACCGGAAAATGTGAAGACGGCGGAAAAATCAGGCGGACGCCATTTCGTTTTTGCTCCGTCTAATAAACATGTTTATTTTGTGAATGAACACAATTGCCACGTCGATGTTTTTGAACGCGACCAAACTACAGGAGCATTGACTCAGATTCAGACGATCAGCACCTTACCGGAAGGGTACACAGAGAAGAGTTTCTGTGCGGATATCGAAATCACTCTTGATGGGAAATATATCTACGCCAGCAACCGAGGTCACGACAGCTTGGCGATGTACTCGGTTGATCAAGCGACCGGTAAGTTAACCAGCCTGGGGCAGATTCCCACAGAAGCCTGGCCACGAGAATTCGGTCTCGATCCTCAAGGCAAGTTCGTTTATTCCGCTGGGCAGAACTCTCATAAACTAGCCGCCTATCGGATTGATCCGGAGACCGGCATCCTGGCTCCATTCGCCACCTATCCCGTCGGCCAGAGCCCTGCCTGGGTGTTGATCAAAAATCTCGATTAACATTGGCCCAATTGATTCGTCCATTTAATAGCAGTCCAAATGAAAAGCCTCTCACTGACCATTTCAGGGAGAGGCTTTGTTCATTTATGACATTAATCAGTCAGTCTTTTCAACTGATTAGATCCTGTCCAGGATAAGTGTGGCGGCTATCGGTCCCGAAAAGCCCTTAAATACAGCAGGCTACGCCGCCAGAACACGCTACGGTTTTCTGGAATGCGCTCTAGTCGGCGAAGACGCCCGTGGCATACCAGGTACCATTCGATCCCTGAACCATGTCATAGCCGTAGTAGCGGTGTTGTTTACGCATCGCGTTCCAGTGCCCGGCGGAACTGCGCCAGGTCCCGATGCAATCGTTGGCGATGTCGAGCAGAGTGTATCCATTACCACCTACGGCAACTTCCGTGGAGAGTCCACCGACGGTGCTGTTGATCTGATGAAAACGAGCCGTCCAGTTATGGTGACCGACCTGGCTCAAACGGGCCATCGTCGAAGAGTTCACATTGGACATGTGCATCAGGTATTGGTGAGGAGTCGAGTTCACCGACTGGGGACGCTCCGGGTGCCGTTTGAGAGCATAAATGAGAGTCCGTTGAGTAATAGTTCCCTCTGGCAATGTTACCAAAGTATGGAGTTCATCGACGGAGCAATCGCGTCCATGGTTAAAGGGGAGCGCCGAGACCAGTTGACCGTACTGGGGTGATTTCTCATCCGACAAATCAAGAATGGCGATTCCGGCTTGCTTGTACATGTAGTTGAACGAAGCGTGCCAGAGTAAGGTCTGTTTTTCGCCCGGCACGGTGGCATCAAGCGGAAGAACAGCCCGGACGAAGTTCTCCAGATGCTCTTGTGTCTGAGGACTGGCTAGAACGCTTTCTTCGAATTCGGCTTGGGCAGTAGCGTCGTTGAGTTCGAAAGAAATCAGCAATTGCTGGTTTGTATCACGGGCCTCTTTGTAGGCGTCGCCGTAATCGGTGAACCAGTCGAGATCGCCAATTTGACGAAACTCGCTAGAGGGTTCAATCCGTTCCGCTTTCGTCGGAGATTCGACTGCAGCGGAGAGCAGGGAAGTCGACGCGATTAGCGCCACGGTTGACTGTAAGAGGAAGCAAAAGCAGAACTGGGGGCGAATCATCAGGAAATCCTTTAAATGCGTTGACCCGGATTCTGTCCTATCAAGGTACGGTCCCTGATCGAATGGACTATTTTCCGAGTGGGGGGAAGCATGATTCCAGCGGTATCTGGCTGTCATCGAAACCATCAGGAAAAATTCGCGCCGCACAGAGTGCGTGGAACGATTCGGAGGATCGACGTTGGCTGGTCAGGAATCGAATGAGGCGACAGCATCCTTGCTGACTATAAATCGCTCTGCGGAGGGCGAGCGTGTCGACCAGTGGATGGCGACATCGGGTATGGGAAGCCGGAAAGCTTCCGCATAGAAAAGGGCGCCATTAGGACCTCTAACCGAACCCAGCTAATCGGGAGGTGTATGGCGTGCAGCAGTTAAGAAGAGCCATCTTGCCCTTCACACTGCGCGCAGCACGAATCGTCTGCACGCAGTCACTGTAGATAACAGCAAACTCTAGTGAGTCGTCAGTTTGATATGTGCGCGTTTGGCTTTACGGGCTTTGGCACTGGCAGGACGGCGTCCGTGGTTTGCTTTTTTCAGTTTTCGTTGTGTTTTAGCCATCGGTGGATAACCTCAGAGGGGTTGTCGTGAGTGGTTCCGCGAGAAGCAGAACACCTATATTATTAAACATAGTCAATAAATAATCGGATCGACATCCTAATGGATCGAACCCCTGATGAGAAGCCAATCAGTGAGAAAAATCTCTGAGATAACGCATGTGTAATGTCCGTGTGTATAGTGTTCTGGCTATTCTTCAGGAGCAGGTGCCAGCGTAATGGTGCTTTGGGGGTTATCGGGGGATTTGAGTGCGATTCCGGACCACGTGCTTGATAGGGCAGAAAATACATAGTAAAAGTTGGCAGATTGTGCCGTGACATAGTCCTTCCCAATTATGACTTGGGCTTTTTCTGTTTCTGGGAAAGAGACTTTCTCCCATTTCTGTGAGCGAGATCCAAAAGCGAATACGTCATTCCCTACCTGGCAGGCGCATACATCGGTTCCCATTACAGGAAAGGGGGGCAGGTTTTTCCTATTTATCTTCAGGGAGATCCACTTCCCCGTTTCCAGAGAATAACCCCAAACCTCAGACCCATCAGGTGAGACGGCTGCTATGAGGTTTCGTCCTTGAATTGGTTGAATGTTCGAAATTGGATTTGGAGTCGTTTCGAATTGATCAATAGACCCAGGAGGAAGTCCTCCGGCACCAGAGCTCAAAGTACCGCCAGAATCTTGAGCCGAGATTGCTGTCACGCTCAGTCCGAGTAGAACTGCCAATACGAAACGGCTACTGGTCGTCAAAATCGTTGTGCCAATATGTTTTGACATGGTTGAAATCCCTGGAAAGCCCGCAGGGTTTATTGATGGAAAGTGTCAGCAGATGAAATTGGCCCAAAACCTAAATTGTTGGTGACATGTCCATTCTTGTAGGGTAATCGCGATACGCAAAAGAGGTGGCCTAAAAATTAGCATAATCGGTGGCCAGAATTACGCAAGAGAAATCCTGTGAAAACGACTTCCGGAATTACGTTCTCGAGGTTATTCGACGCTGTTCCTGGTTCCCAATAGTTGGTTGAGCGCCCGATTGATAATTCGTACCCGGTATTTGCCTTGGGATTCGAACTCCTTCACAGGCTCTAATCCGACCTTCATTTCATCGACGACGGGACGAGCCAGTTCGTTGATTTCATCAAGAACTGTGGCTGCATAGACTCGGTCCCACTGCGTGCCACTATCAAGATGATGCAACAGAATCGGCAACGCGACCTTTGCTTGGCCGAGGTAACAAAGTGCCCGCGCTGCTTGAATGCGGACCACGGGCGTAGGGTCGTTCTCGGCAAGGTCAAGTAGTTGATCTACGTCTTGGGGGAGGAGGGGCTGCTGTTTAGCAAGGTTACCCATACCGGTGACGGACCAGTATCGGATGACATTGTCTTCGTCGTTCAAACCGATTTGTAATAAGGACAGCTCTCCTTGGGTAGCGGCCTTAGAGTACATGAGCAATTGGTCCATGTATTCAAGGCTGTCCGGTTGACGGAGAATTGCATACTCGCTACCCAATTGCGCTCGGCGTTCATGCAGGATCGGTTCGGGAATCAAACCGAGGTCACGGACCTCTTTCATCCAACGAAGATGCTCATTCCGCATTCGGGCGAGAACTTCATGGTATTCCAGGTGGTTGGCGAGATTCGTCATCTCGTGCGGGTCCGCTTCGCAGTCGTAGAGTTCTTCAATCGCTTTGGGCTCGGTAAACAGATTGTCGATCTTGGGTGGAAGTTCGCCCGCTTCATGCAGGTCTCGCATGTTGGACATCGTCGCCCCCTGTTCGAGGTAACTGACGTATTCCAGAATCGGCTTCCAAGGTTCGTAGTTGCGAATGTATTTATATTTCTTATCGCGAACCATCCGGATGATGTCATACCGCTCGTCCATGCGGTCGCGCGCACCATAAACGTAATCCCGCGGGGCAGGGAGGTCCGACCCGATAAAGGGTTGTCCCTGGATGTTCTCCGGAATTTCTACGCCCGCCAGTTTAAGAACTGTCGGACCAAAATCGATCGAGCTTACGAGTTGATCGTTTACAGTGCCCGGTTCCCCTTGTCCATCCATACGGAACTGCTCGGGGATTCTTGTGATCAGCGGAATGTGTGTGCCCGAGTCGTATAGCCAACGTTTGGCCCGCGGCAGGCCAACACCATGGTCGGACCAGAACAGAATAATTGTGTTCTCGTACAGTCCGTCTTCTTGCAACTGTGCGATCAAGTCTCCCGCCCAGTGATCCATGGCCGTGATCAATTCATAATTTCGTTTCCAGTCTTCACGAATCACAGGCGTGTCGGGGTAATATGGGGGCAAGGTCGTCAGCTGTCTAGCATCCTGACGTTCTGCTGCGGTCAGGTTCTTTGTGACCTTTTGATACTTATTCGTGTTGGCGATACCCGATTCATGGCAGCCCGTGAAATTGAAGACGGCGAAGAAAGGTTGATCTTTCTCTTTGCGGTTCCGCCAGTGGGCCTCTTTCTTATTTGAGGAGACATCCCATGTTCCTTTAGGCGTGGGGAACTGATAATCCTGCTTGCTTTTGTTTGTGCAATAATACCCCGCCTCGCGAAGATACATGGGGAAGGGTTTAATGGATTCCGGTAACTTCGCATTGCAGCGCATGTGATGCGTCCCCAACGCTGATTGATACACGCCCGTAATAATCGCACTCCGGCAGGGGGCGCACACTCCGGCGGTTGTGAAAGCGTGCGTGTAGCGCGTTCCTTCGGTAGCAAGCTGATCCAGGTTCGGAGTGTTCGCGTGCGGGTCGCCGTAACAACCCAGATGCGGACTGATGTCCTCGCAACTGATCCAGAGAATATTTGGACGCACGGGAATATTCTCTTTTTCCGCAGCGCTGGAGTCAGAACTCACTCCCAGGAAAAGAAGTGTGAAGGCAAGTAGCAGACGACGTATCAGAGCAATGCGCATGGGAAACTCTCTCGGATAGAACCGACGGAACTCAAGGCAAGTTTGAGTTTAACACAAGAAGGGTCAACCATTTCATTAGACAGCAGTTATAAGTGCAGAGCAAGCTCTTGGAGCAGTTCGAATGATCGACTCCCCCTGATTGCAGAATATTCCGCATCTTCTTGGTTGTAGAGCTACCACTGGGATTGATTCCATCCTTGGACCTGATGTTGAATAAGGGAGGTCCCTCTCAATAGTCACTCAAACTATCTGCAACGGAGTCGAATTCTTTTGTCTTCAACGGAAATCTCACCAGATTCAAATGCAGCGGACATGTCCTCTTCCTGGAGTGCTTCCCGAAAGATATGGGCAATCCTCGGTTTCATGTTCGCCGGTATCGTATTGCTGTTCCTGCTCACTTGGTTTGCCTCGCGTCCCCCCGTAGTCGCGATTCCGCAAGTGATGACACGCGACGCATCCGGAAAGTTTAACGCCGTCTACGATTACTCGTGGGGACTGGGCTATTTGTCGTCCCCTTCGCGGGGGAGTTACCAAACGGACATCGAAGTCTCGTCACTCCGTTACGGTGACTTTGCGAAGCTAAAAACGCTGCGTTTCAATAACTTGTCCATGCGCTTGCCTGGTGCGTCAGTTGTTGATACGCGATATTCTCCAGAGAACTTATTTCTTTCCGAGCGGCGAGTGGCGATTGTTCTGAATTCGGACGATATTCTGCTGCGTGCCTTCGCAACCAAGCTTGTAGGGCTATGCGAAGAAAAACAGCTTGGCGAAACCATTGAGATTTATCAAAGTGGCTCTGGCCGAGATTCATCTCAGCTACCAGCCGATCTCACGATAGAGCTAACTTCGCTGCCAAATCGATTCGATGTATCTGGTAATAGTGTTCCTTCGATTTACGTTCATCTGCATACCAATCCTGATACGCATCCTCTCAGTTGGGATTTCGGACACCTCCGTCGTGTTCGTCAACTCGATTTACGTTACGTGATTCAAGTCAACAAAGGCACTCTCTCATGGCGTTCTTCACGGGCGCGAATAGAATTGATTTCCGAAAAATTAGGAAAACAATTCGAAGATCTGTTTCAGGAATTGGGAGATCTCCAAAAGCTAAGGGACCAGGTCGATGAGCGACGGTCCGTATTTCAGCCGGACTATGTTCCTCCACCCGAGTTTGTTTTTTTACACCGTGATGAACTCGCAGAAGTGTCGCGATCACACGGGTATTTAAAACCGAACGAAACCGTTTGGCATCTGGACCTCACTCGGAAGGCAGCCGAAGAACTATCGCAGCAGATTCGGGTTGAACTTGCCGGGAAAGGATGGCAATCACTCCCTTCGAAAATGGGTCTTTTAATGACCAAAGGAAACGATCGATTGCTGTTTGCGGAATCTCACCCCGCCTTTAGCGGGCAATCAATGATCCAGCAGATTAAGGAGAGTTCTGAACATCTCCAAAGAATTTTGGCGCTCCCCCTGGAGCGCCAGTTCCAATACAGAGAAAGTAGCGTCAGGATTAAAGACACTTACAAAGTCACAGGTTATCGGTACCGAAAATGGTTTCATCTCGATGATATCTTTACCCAAACTTACGTGGCGGACCTGCTGGTTGGAAATCTTGCCCAACGTTCTGAGGGATCACTCAAGCTCCTCTATGGAGAACGTATAGTCTCAGCTCCTAACTCGAATGATACGGGCGGTGTTATTACTAGTAGTGCTTCTTCCAAGAATACGTCTGATGAATCTAAGTCAAAACGTCTCACTGAAGAAATTCAAGTGTTCGATGAATTACGACAACTCGATTCGATTCCATCATCTTCGAGGGAGGAGAGTACCGAGTATCGACTGCATTATTTGAATGTGTTGGAGCCAGAGGAACTTACGTTAATTGCGGAAGAACTATACGAGCAGAGCGCTTCTATTAATGAGCAGATGCTATTCGGCGAATATCTGCCTGAGGGAGCTATTCAGAAAATATTGGACGCACTCGAATCGGTATCCAGGCTATCTGACGAGCAAGAACTTCAGATCGCGAGTCTCTATCTTTGGAAGCCCACAGCAGACTTGGATAAGGCAAAGCATCTCGCCAGAAAATTGAAACTGAAGCAAGAGTTTCTAAAGCAGATAGAGAATGAACAGGAGATCGTGCGCGACATTGATGCATTGAATCTTCTGTTCTGGGGTCAGTCCAGCTATCACTCAGAATTTCTGTATGAAACGAAAAGTCTGGAGGAAATGAGCTCGCGCGTACTCACCCCTAAAGAGCTTCCCTTGGAACTGACCGTCTCGCAAGAGCATCGGATAACTCTGGTTTATTCTACTCCAACAGAAAATAGCAGCGAGCCCGGATTGTGCATAGACTCTGTGGAAATAAAAGCAGCACAAGAGGATTTTCTCTTTATTAAGAGCGAATCAATAGATCGAAGTGGCTCATTCAATACTCTTCATGGTCTCATCAGGGAAGGGGGCTCGGGAAGCGGTGGAGGGGAGCGGTTTATAATCGAAGTCACCAACATCGAGGACTCAGATCAAGTCAAAGTCGTGATCTCCCCCGCCACAATGCAGAACCCTCCCGTCGCAGACGATGTCACCTTGTATCTGTTCGAAGGCGAACTATCGAGTGAATAACTTTACGCATCATTCAGTAACTAAAGTGGGCGTAGGTAATCGGATAAGAATGACCTCTATTGCTACCGGGAAATAAAGAATGACAGATATGAACGCTCAATCAGAACCGGAGAGCATGGATAATCCTCGACGACCGGCATCGCTCAAACGGCGATTGTTCAAGGTGCTCATTTTTCTGGGGTTGCTTGCGGTTGTCGGGTTTGTCGCCAGTTGGTGGCTGGCAGTCCCTTACTACCTCGCCGGATCGCCCACACTCGAACGAGATTCAGAGGGAAAGTATGATATCCCCCTCGACGCATCCTCGGGCCGCGCCTGGTTGCCAGGGGTGGGCGGGCCACACCTGAAAATGAATGCCCAAATCTCAGGTGTGGAGGTGAGCGGAAATCTGCTCATGGCAAGGTTCGGGCATTGGCCTCATTTCTCGCGACTCGAATATGAGGGTATCTACACGATGCTGGACGACGTGGTCGTGATCTGCCATTCGGAGGACCCCCTGACTCGTTTTTTCGTATTGGAACTGGTGGAACTCATCGAGGCCGAAAATCTGGGGAAAACGTTGCGATGCTACTCAGCGGAGGAGGCTGCGGAATTGGACGGCCGTCTGCCAGATGCCGATCTTTACATCGAACTCTTTGGGGCAGACAAACTGGCTACAGTCGGTGATACCGCTCCTTCCAGTCAAGTTCTCATGCATGTGCATACCGATCCAGTTCCGCATCCTTTGAGTTGGGATTTCAAATATCCAATCAACTTGCGATCGTTTAATAGATTCCATCTGATCGAAGCAAACCTCGATCAATATGGTAACTATTCGACGAGGGCGAAGTTGGCCGTTTTCATCGGTGAAGTCATGGAGTATTACCAACCCAGCTTTGAGTTACTCAGTAATATCACTCCCGTAACTGTTCGCGTTGACCTTTCCCGGGATATTTACTTTCCTGCAAAACAACCTCTTCCGATATTCCAATTTCTAGTGGATCCCCGATTAAAAGAAGTCCAGTCCCGTCATGGATTCTTGACTCCCCAGGAAGCCGTCTGGCGCCTGTCACTTACGGAAGAGGAGAGCGATGAGTTTCAGAAAGATCTCCGCGACGAATTAGAGTCTGCGGGTTGGGAGTGAGAAGTCATTCCTGGTGGGCTTCTGATGAAGAGAGGAAATGATCGAATTCTATTCGGTGAGCATCAACGGGTTTTCAGTAAAGAGAAACTTATAGAACCTTATAAGTATGACGATGAAGGAGGAAGATCAGATGCGTATCTGGAGTATTCTCACCGTCGTGCACCGGAATGTGTTGAATTCGGAACAGAATTCAATCTTGATGCTCGCAAACTGTACATCTCCACGGACAATACACGCACCCATGACGACTTTGAAAACTCGACGTGCGATGTACGAACCGTGTTTTCCACCTTTGGCATGTCGAGTCATCAAGATCTGATGACGCGAGCAGATGAAATGCACTTAGAAAGTAAGCATTCTTTTTGGTTCAGTGGAAAGTCGTCTAGTTCGGGAGGAGGGATCAACGAGGAGGGGGATGAGCAGAAACTGAATATCGCACGCGAGCGACTTTACGGAGTTTTTCCCCAAAGGGAATCCGGTCGGAAGGAATATCATCTGACGTATCTCAATCTATTAGATACTAACGAGATGAGTGATGTCGTAGTGCAGCTACTGGAGGCAGAAGTCCCACTACACGAACTCTTTTTCCTTGCCGAACGTACCGACCGGGAAACGATGCAGCTCCTGATTGATCATCTCGAAAAGAAGCAGCAACTTTCAGATGAAGAAAAATACTGGTTGGCTGTCGCTTACTCATGGGGACCTGTACGAGATGTTGAGAAAGCGAGTCAGCTCGCGATTGAATCTTGGACACGAGACCACTATCAGTCTTCATTGTTGGATCACGGGCCCCAAGTCCACGAAGCAGCGAGATCGGTATTCTTAGATGTTTCACCGGACGATAGAGTCAGGCAAAAAAGAATGGTTTACGATCGGGCAATACTGAAAGAGATGGTGGAGCAGGAATGGGAATTAAAAGACTTTCCCATTACCTTTTCATCAATACCAGGGGAGCGGATCACGATCGTTTTTCCAATAGCAGACCGATGGGGGGAGAGTCTGGGGATGGAGTCTATGGAGATCGGGGATATCCCAGACCGAAACATGCGTATGGCCGCCGGTGAGGGTGCGAGGATCGGTGGTTATACTAAAGACGGCCAACATCAGAAACCAACTTTTGACGAAGAATACGCCTATTTCCGTTGGCGACAGACAAATAAACCGGGACAGGACCCCATTACCTGGACTATCGAGTTGCGTGATCGCAAAGACGACTCAGATATCGATTTCGATAATCCCCACCTTAAATTCTATCTCATTCGTGCGGATGTTCGTAAGGAGCATGCGGAGTTGGCAGAGCAACAGTGACTCTTCCTCACTTCGCCGGAAGCGTCTTTACAAACTCCCAGGCTCGGGATATCCAGTCCTGTAATTCGTCGTCTGTTTTCATTCCTGCGGGTTTCAGCATGGCCCAGCCAGTCATCGGCCGACCGGTAACGTCGAAGGGGCCGACGTGAGGTCGGAGCAGGGCGATTTCCGCTTCCTCCACACCGAGACGGAGAATCAGATTCTTCTTGAAGACTCCGCAGCAGATATTCCCGTGTAGTAGAAAGCATACGCTACCGAACATCTTCTTCTCTTCGATGTTCCGCTTCCCTCGTAGGACGATACGAATGCGGTCGGCCAATTGTTCGTCGTAGGGCATGGGAGGGCTGTTTCTCACGGTTAAGGATTTAAAACTCATCTTCGAAAATATTGCGTGGGTTATCGCTTGCTTCAAACTCGTCTTGCACTTCTACATCGAACACTTCTTGGTCGAAATGGTCCGAGAGGGCATCGGCGATTTGCTCATAGAGACGTTCGCCCACGGTGGAGGAATCTTCGCCTTCTTCCGCTTCATAAGATTCTCTCAACAGGATCAGGTGAAGAGGAATGCTGTCCGCCATCGTAACGGAGAGTTGGACGGTGGTGGTCTTGCCTTCAACTCGCCGAACTAGCTTCGTCAGATCTTCCACAAGAATCTGGTACCGGAACAGAACTCCTTCCACAATGACCCTTCCGTCTGTCCTGTCTAGGACGACTTGACCGTGATCTGCTCTTTTAATCCTATTCATAGAGAAGGTCAGTGCATTCTCAATATCGACGTGACGGATATGTATCCAACCGGGATGATCCTTTAATGCTCGATGACGCCCTCGAAGCAATACTGTTAAGCTGTTTTGTCTTATGTATTGACTGGCAACGAGAGAAGCGAACCCCGCCGCAAAAACAGTTCCGGAAAGATACCATGGGTTTCCGAATCCGAAGTCGAAAAAGAAGGACACGATGGCATAAGGTACGGAGATGACGACAGCTAACAGTCCCAGGACGGCAAGTAAAGTTGATAGAAGTTTGAGCCAGTTCATCAACCGCCGCGAGTTGCCAGTCGGCAGGCAATACGAAAAATCGGCGTCCCACGGATCACTGATTCTGGACTCATGCATCCGTCGGAGGGACGCCACCATCGCGTCATACCTGAAGTCATTTTCGAATTGAGTGAGTGGAGTTTTGGAGGCCATTACTCTTGTGCTTTTACGAGATGTTCAGGGCCCATTTATCCTACCCGGTTTTGTCCGAATGTACACAGGTTTTGTGATGGCTTTTTGGTCGTCGCTCCAGAGAATACCCCAATTTGCTCCTTGTGTGTGCTAGTGTAGATTGTTAACAATTTACGGGCGAGGTGTAATTCCTGGCTATCCCAGTCCCCGTTTTAGTGATGACTACCGACTCAAAAAATCTGTTAAGAAGCAATTGATATGGAACCACAACTCGTACGCGGGCTGGGCGAACAGATCGTCGAGCGACTGCGAGAAGACATTTACTCCGGGCGTATCGCCGAGGGAGAACGGTTGCGCGAGGTCGATCTTGCCGAACGGTTCTCCGTCAGTCGCGGCCCTATTCGCGATGCCTTGCGACAGTTGTCGTGGGAAGGGATTGTGCATACCGACCGTAACAGAGGGGCTCAAGTGGCGGCCTCGGCTCCGAATGAAATTCAGGAATTGATCATTCCGCTCCGCCGCACGATTGAAGGTTACGCGGTCCGACTCTTTCTGGACGATTTAACCGACGCCGACTTTGATCGCTGGGACAACATTCTGGAAGAGATGCGGAAAGCTTGTCGTGCTCGCGATTTCGCAACGGCTTCCGAACAGGATATCGCCTTTCATCGCTTTCTGGTGGAACGGTCTAATTCGCCCGACCTGTTGGCGACCTGGTCGGTGATCGTTTCCCGCGTTCGTGGGCACTTTCGTGAGTCGCATCTTCGGTATACCGATCCGATGGACATTTACCGCGAGCACACTCCTTTGATTAACGCATTCAAATCGGGGGACTCCCAATTGTCTATCCAGTTGCTCGAAGCCCATATTCGATAAATGGCAATCAATTAATTTCGATCTTTGAATTGATCAAACTGAATAAATCACTGCTGAACCATCGCCTCATAAAAAGAAGAGGCGGGAGAGAACAGAATGAAGTTCATTTCCATAATCAAACCGCTGCGACTGACGATGGCCACCCTGGTACTTCTGGGGATAGGGGCATTGATGACCAATGTTTGTGCGGAAGAAAACGAAACCGAGGCTCCCGTTCTATCGGCCAAGCAGATCGAGTTCTTTGAAACAAGTATTCGTCCCATCCTGCAAAATCGATGTGTCGAATGTCATGGACCGAAGAAAACCCACGGGGCTCTTCGTCTCGATGGACATGCGGCGATTCTGGAAGGGGGAGACAGTGGACCGGCACTCGTTCCCTTTAAGCCCGAAGAAAGCCTCCTGATAGATGCTGTACGTCGCGAGTCATACGAGATGCCACCTGACGAAGAACTTCCATCCGCAGAAGTCGAACTTCTGACCGAGTGGATTAAACAGGGAGCCTACTGGCCCGCGACGGACAACGATGCTAGTCATACCGGTCCTGATTTTAAATCACACTGGTCGTTCCAACCGATCACCGATCCCGCTGTGCCCGAAGTTCAGAACAGTGACTGGCCTCAGAACGATATCGACCGATTTATCCTATCCAGTCTTGAAGAACATGAGTTGGAGCCTTCCACGCCTGCGGATTTGTCGACGGTGCTTCGGCGTTTGAAATGGGATCTGGTGGGGTTGCCTTTAGAGTTTGCTGAAGTCGAACGCTTTCGCCAAATGGAAGAAAATGGCGATTCACGCAAGTCCATTATCAATCAGTATCGAGATGAGTTACTTGCATCGCCACATTACGGAGAACGCTGGGGGCGGCATTGGCTCGACCTGGCACGATATGCGGATACCAAAGGGTATGTCTTCTTCGAACGACCCACATTCCATAACGCGTTTACTTATCGTGATTATGTGATTCAGAGTTTCAATGAAGACAAACCTTACTGGCAGTTTGTGAAAGAACAGTTAGCGGCGGACCAGCTCGAAGACGCACCTTACGATGCGCAGGCGGCGCTCGGGTTTATCACCGTCGGCCCGCATTTCAAAAACGAAGTTCACGACATCATGGCCGACCGGATCGACGTGGTCACACGTGGATTCCTCGGGCTTACTGTGGGCTGTGCCCGTTGTCACGATCACAAATACGACCCAATTCCGATAGAAGACTACTATTCCTTCTATGGGATTTTCAGAAACTCGGTGGAACCACTGCATCTTCCGTTTCGTGCGGGAGAGCACATTCCGGAGAATCTGCAAGCTCAGGCAGACGAGATCAAACAGGCGGCGATCACGCTCGAAGAACATTACCTGACGCAATACCGCAAAGTCCTCGAAACGGGCCGCGAACGATTACGCGAGTACATGCAGGTCGCGCAATCACAACGCAGTGGTCCCGATACCACCAACTTCGATGTGATTGTCGATGGCGACGATCTCAGTCCGCAGTTACTGCTCATCTGGAAACAGTATCTGGAAGATACGGAGCAACAGCAGGATCCGGTATTTGTCCCCTGGCATCGTCTCGCCAGACTTACCACAGAAGAATTTCCGGAACAGGCATCGCATGTTCTGAACGAACTGGTTGAACAACAGAAGACGGAACCGGGCTCAACAAACCAACTGCTGTTGGATCGCCTGCAAGCGAGCCCGTTAACTGGCTTCGAAGCAGTCATTGATGTCTATATGCAAGTGCTGAATGAAGTCGGGGGGAAACCCGCTGAGCAACTGACGGCAGAAGAGCAAGCAGTGAATCAGATCATCGCCGGTGCGGATTCGCCCCTGCGGACCCCTTATCACGGGTTCAAGTTGCTGCGCCTCTTCCCGGATCGAAAATCGCAGGCAAAAGTCAACGAATTAAACAATGCGATGGATGCCGTGCGAGCGAAGGCTCCGACGGAGTTGGCCCAGATGCTCGTCGTGAACGACGCAGAACAAATCATCGAACCGCGCGTTCTCAAACGAGGCAACGCGGCCATGCCAGGGGATATCGTTACTCGCCAGTACCTCCGGTTCTTCGGCGATGTTTCGAATGCTCCTTTTAATTCGGGCAGTGGTCGTCGTGAACTGGCGGAAGCAATAGTCGCTACAAATAATCCACTAACTGCGCGTGTGATCGTGAACCGTGTCTGGCAACATCATTTCGGAGAAGGGCTCGTAAGGACTCCCAGCGACTTCGGTATGCAGAGTAGTCCGCCGACCCACCCCGAGTTGCTCGATCATCTTGCAACCTGGTTCGTGCGGGAAGGGGGATCGATCAAGAAATTGCACCGTTACATTCTTGCCTCCTCAACTTGGCAGCAGTCCTCCACAAGTCACGAAATGGGCGAACAGGTTGATCCCGAGAACAAACTGTTGTGGAGAATGAACCGCCGCCGGTTGGATTTTGAAACAATGCGAGATGCCTTACTGGCCGTTTCCGGTCGACTCGATCTGACGGTTGGTGGCCCTTCGGTTAACGGGATCATGGAAGAGAACAACAAACGCCGCACAATGTATACGCACATCAATCGGCAGGATCTCCCTTCAGTCATGCGGATGTTCGATTTTCCACCTCCCGATGTCAGCAGTGGCTCCCGGGATAAAACGACTGTTCCGGGACAGGCACTCTTCCTGATGAATCATCCCCTGGTGCTCGCCAGCGCAGCGGGATTGTCAAACATGGCTACCAGTTCAGAGAACATGGAGGCGGGCGTTCACACTCTGTTTGAGAATATCCTGCATCGGAAACCGACCGCAGACGAAATAACCGACATGCAGGCATTCCTGAATAGCGAACTCCAGGAGCATGAACAACCTCTTGAAATCGTGAAGTCACCCTGGCAATACGGTTACGGAGCCTATGACGAAGCGAACTCGCTTTTGACTTCGTTTACACCGTTACCGCATTGGACGGGAGATCAATTGCAGGGCGGCACTAATTTACCTGATAGTAAATTGGGGTGGGTTTACCTCAATTCTACCGGCGGGCATCCGGGGAACAACCTGCAACATGTCGCGGTCGTCCGCTGGACGGCACCGAAAGCGATGACCGTTTCGATCAATGGATTATTCAAACATACCCTCACGCCCGGCGATGGCGTGCGGGGACGTATCCATGTCGGCGGAAAGCAGATCGCAGGGCCGTGGGTGATTCATCAATCGGAAGTCCGAACAGATGTGGAGACCGTATCTCTGAAAGAGGGCGAATCGCTCGACTTCGTCGTTGATATCCTGAAGGAACTGAACAACGATATGTTCGAGTGGTCCCCCGTCATTACGGAGATACCCGCTCAGCTGGCGGCGGTGGAAGGGGCTCAACCGAATGTCACAGAGAAACCGACCCCGACGACTTGGAACTATACTGAAGAGTTCCACGATCCCAATGGTCCGACACGTATCTCCCCTTGGCAAAGCCTGGCACAGATACTGTTGTTGTCCAACGAGTTTCAGTTCGTCGATTAACTGAGACAGTGACTTAATTGAGACAGAGTACGTCAGAACTCAGAGACCTTCGTCTCAAGGTTTTGAAAAACCTTTGAACTTCATTCAATTTCGACCTGGGTTTATTCCAGAAAATGGTGAGATGGATGCATATCTTGAATGAGAATACCGACAACTGGAATCGTCGCGAAATGCTTACCCGCTGTGGGATGGGCATGGGGATGCTGGCATTGGCCGATCTTGCCCGTTCGGAAGCAGCCACAACCTCCAATACGGCAAGTCTCGCGACGGCACAGCACAAACCACATCATGAGGCGACCGCAAAGCAGGTCGTTCACCTCTTTATGAATGGTGGTCCGTCTCATGTCGATACATTTGATCCTAAGCCACTGCTGACGCGATTTCATGGCAAGCCTCTGCCGAACCCCGCCTTACCTACGGAGCGCAAAACGGGTGGAGCATTGGGTTCCCCTTTCAAATTCAAGAAGTATGGTCAATCCGGCACCGAGGTGAGCGAGCTGTTCTCTCAAACAGCAGAGCACGTCGATGACATGTGTGTCATCCGTTCAATGCACGCAGACATCCCCAACCATGAACCATCACTCATGTTGATGAACTGTGGGGACAATACACTGCCGCGGCCCAGTTTTGGTTCCTGGGTCAATTACGGGTTAGGTTCGCTAAACGAGAATCTGCCAGGCTTCGTGGTTCTTTGTCCGAATGGGTTTCCCGTCGTTGGTCCCAAGAACTGGCGTTCGGCATTTCTTCCGGGGGCGTATCAGGGAACCCATATTGATACGAAACAGACGCGGGTTTCATCACTGGTGGAGAATATCACCAATCCCCAGGAACCAGACCGACAGCGTAAACAGCTCGACTTATTACAGAGCATGAACTCCCGACATTTGGATAACCGCGGCCACGATCCGAACCTGGAAGCCCGGATTCAATCGTATGAACTTGCCTATCGTATGCAGTTCGAAGCGTCCGATGTTTTTGACCTGAGTAAAGAGCCGAAATACATTCACGACATGTACGGTGATGGCCTGCAGGGGCGCCAGTTAATGATCACCCGCCGATTGCTCGAACGGGGAGTTCGATTCATTCAAGCCTGGCACAGTGGTGGACAGGAATGGGACAATCACAGCGGGATTGAACCGGCACTCCGGCGTCTGTGTGGCATGTGGGATCAACCGATCGCCGCTTTCCTGACTGACTTGAAACAACGGGGTATGCTCGACTCGACTCTCGTGCTATGGGGAGGCGAATTCGGAAGAACTCCTGTCGCTGAGCTCCCTAATCTGGATGGTCGCGATCACAATCATTACGGTTTCTCCACATGGCTTGCTGGGGGAGGAGTGAAAGGGGGCCACGTCCACGGGGCGACCGACGAAACCGGATTCGCCGCGCAGGATAATAAAGTCCACGTTCACGACCTTCACGCCACCATGCTTCATCTGCTTGGTCTCGATCACGAACGGTTAACTTACCGTTACGCAGGCCGCGATTTCCGTCTGACCGATGTTCATGGTCGTGTGGTCAAAGAGATTCTCGCCTGATCTAAAATTGGTCGACAATATTTGTCTAAATCAGTTATCCATTTAACCCTTCCAGTCTTATCCACGCTTCAGGTTCATTCATGAAAATCGAACAAGTTGTCTGTCAGATTCTCCGCTCCAAGTCCGTGACTAATAAAACAGCCAGTTGTCAGGATTCCGTTCTCGTTCGTGTTCGTACCGACACCGGATTAGAAGGGATCGGAGAAGCTGATTCCTCTCCCGAAGTCGTCAAAGCGATTATCGATGCCCCTTATTCCCACAACGTCGCTTGTGGGCTGCGGGAACTCCTCATCGGCGAGAATCCACTGGAGACCGAACGGCTCTGGCAGAAGATGCATCGCCACACGCTCTACTTTGGCCGGACCTCCGTGACGATCACGGCAATGAGTGCGATCGATATGGCTCTGTGGGACTTGAAAGGAAAACATTACGGCGAACCGATTCACCGCTTGCTGGGTGGAAAGCATCACGACAATTTCCGTGCCTACGCCTCGATTCTGTTTGGTAAAGATGGCCAGGAAACACGTGAAATCGGTCAACGCTGGGTTGATAAAGGGTACACGGCAGTCAAATTCGGTTGGGAACCAATGGGGCAATCGGAGCAACTCGACATTGAACTGGTTGCAGGGGCTCGCGAAGGTATGGGCGATGCGACGTTGTTGATCGACGCCGGTTGCGTATGGGACGCACGAACCGCGTTACGCCGGGCGAACGCCTTCGCTGATTACAATATCGAATGGCTCGAAGAACCACTGCATCCGCACGACGTTGAAGGATACAAATGGCTGCGAGATCGTTCACCGGTCCCGATTGCGGCGGGTGAAGAAGAGTGTGGTCGTGAGTCATTCCGACCCTTGATCGACAACCGGGCCTTGGATGTTTATCAAGTCGATCTTGCTCGTAACGGATTCACTGATGCGTCTTACATCAAACAGCGTGTGCAGGAAATTGGTGCCCGTGTTTGCAATCATTGTTATACCAGTCCGCTGACCGTAGCCGCCAGTTTGCACTGGTTAAGTACGTGTAAGGATGCGTTCATCTTCGAGGACTGCGTGGAAGACGAACCGATTCGTAACGAATTGACCCTCGAAAAAGTTCAGGCAGAGGATGGCTGGATTACCGTTCCCGATCGTCCCGGTCTGGGAGTAACTCTCAACGAAGACTTCGTTGCTGACCTGATCGTGGCAGAATCGAAATAACTCGGTACCTCCGCCTACTTCCCCTCCAACTTTCTTCCATCGAAAATATGAACATGAGCAAATCGCCTATCCGGTCCAGTATTGATTATGAACAACAGGGCAAACAGTGGGGTACGTTATCCGTTCCCTATTCCTATAATTTAAGCGGTTGGTCACAACTGCAAATCCCGATCGCGCAGATCGCCAACGGAGAAGGGCCGACAGTTCTGTTGATGGCAGGGAACCACGGGGATGAATACCCGGGACAAATTGCCATCATGCGATTGATGCGGGAGTTAAATGTGGAACAAATCAACGGTCGCGTGATCATGATCCCCATTCTGAACGTACCCGCATCGAAAGCCTCCACACGACTTTCCCCCGTAGATGGGAAAAACCTGAACCGCTGCTTTCCTGGAGACCCGGTTGGAACGCTCACCGAGGTCATCGCCCATTACCTGACAACAGAACTTTTCCCGCAAGCCGATGTTGTCATCGACTTACACACTGGCGGGCGGGGTGTTTACTTCTATCCCTGTGCCCATATGCATCTGGTCGATGATCTTGAACAACGTCAGAAGATGGCTCGAGGAGCGATGGCCTACAATACTGACTTCGCCTTTCTTTATGCCGATATCGCCGGTACAGGGCTGTTACCGGTCGAAGCCGAAAGTCAGGGCAAGGTCGTTATCACGACGGAGCTGGGGGGAGGCGAAGTGACTTCACAACCGTTGCATCAACTCTCTCAATCTGGCTTGCGAAACGTGCTCGTCCATCTCGGACTGGTTGAAGGGGAAGTGCAGACCCGAGAAAGCCTGGGCCTCGCCCCGACTCGCTGGATCGAAGCTCTGGATGCAAAGGATTATCTGTTCTCTCCCGAGTCGGGCCTTTATGAGAGCCTGGTCGATGTTGGACAGGATGTTGCCGCGGGCCAGCCGCTTGGTGCACTTCATTTCCCGGAACGTCCCGATCGCGAACCGACTATCATCGAAGCGCATTCGGACGGTATTCTGATTGCTCATCGCGGTCCGACTGTGACTAATCAGGGGGATATCCTGGTCTGCCTCGCACACAATGTATCTCCTGATGTCTTGAAAACCTTCTGATCGAACTTCCGCCGACGCTCGTTGGCATTCATTCCCTCTGCTCTCACCGTTCCTCTTACGGAAGACCAATAAATGACCCTCTGGGACTGGTTGATCGTCCTCGTGTTGAATGGTGCGATCATTGGATATGGATTTTACCTGTCACGAAAAACCACTTCGGGAAGTGAATGGTTCCTCGCGGGACGTTCGCTACCCTGGTGGGGGCTCGGGCTGTCTATCGTCGCGACGGCGATTGATAACGCGGACCTCGTGTCCGTCACCGGGCATGTGTATAACAATGGGATTCACATTCTCACGGTATTCACGATTGCCACAGCGCTGGGTTGCTGTCTTTCCGCGTTTCTCATCGTTCCCTGGATGTACAAACTGGGATGTTACACCAATGCGGAGTTTCTCGAATATCGCTTTGGGAAATCCCTGCGCCTGTTTAGCGCGTTGATTCAAATTCAATACCGCACGGCGATTCTCGGCCTCATGGTCTGGTCCTTCTACCTCATGCTTATAGGCATGGTGGGTCTGGAACCAACAATGGCTTGGGCACTGATTGTGCTACTCGTGCTGCTGACGGCCGCGTATACTGTTTGGGGAGGTCTGGCGTCTGTTGTCTGGACCGACGCCCTCCAGAGTCTGATCATCTTTGCTGGCAGTGTTTGTATTTTCGTTTCTGTCTGGAACGCCGTGGGAGGATGGGACGGATTACGGGAGAAGCTGGCAACCCTACCTGATCCGCAATGGGTTCAGGAAAAAGGGTGGGTTGGATCTAAAGAAGACGCCCCTCCAGAGGGAGCGGAATCGCAACAACTCGAAAACTGGATCCACATGGGGGAATTTGTCGACCCCGCTGACAATACTCATCCTTTCGGAATCATGCTGGGCTGGACGATCATCGGTGTCGGATATTACACCGTGAATCACACTCAAACGATGCGGTTAATGGGAGCCCGATCACTCTGGGACATGAAAATGGCCTCCATCTTCGGCGCGGCTCTCGGCATTCCACTCATGCTGACTGTGATGCTACTTGGTCTATTCGGGAGAGTTTTGTATCCCGATTTCACCGCGGGTGACATGAAGGCCGACGCTCTCTTTCCGATACTGGCAAACGACTTCCTGACGATGGGGTTAAAAGGGCTGGTGATGGCGGGGATTGTTTCCGCGACCGTCAGTACTTTCGATTCCATGGGATCAGCGCTATCGGCTCTATTCACCCGAGACATTTATGCTCGCTGGCTCAGACCCGGCCAATCGGAAGCTCATTACTTGAAGGCGGGACGAATCGCCACCATCGGCGTGTTGATGCTCGGGTTTCTGTACATTCCTTATATTATCTCCTACCGGAATATGATCGACGCCACACAGGCCCTGGTCTCCGTGTTTGTAACACCTCTGTTTGCGATCTACCTGATGGGAACGTTAACCTCAGTACCGAAGCAGGGCGGGTTGGTAGGATTGATTGTGGGCGGAACCTTTGGAATGTGCTGTTTCCTGCAACGTCAGGATTGGTTGGAGTCTCTCATCGGTACAGAGTTACCAGAGATTATGGTGAATCGCTGGTACGTTTATGTCTGGTCGATGGGTCTCACCGCAGGCAGCATGTCGCTCACCTACCTTTTCTGGAAACCGCAACCCGTGTCCGAACTTATCAATGACACAGTACTCCATTCTGAACTTCCCCCCGTTCTGGAGCATCCCTTTTCCAAACCGGTGCCTGTCTGGTTGCAACCCCGCTGGTATGCATTAGTACTGATCCTCTTTAATGTCTGGTTTACCTTCTACTTCTTCTGGTAAGAACGACTTCTATTAACTGGCAGACTCCAGGAGAGATATTGAATGAACCGTCGACTTTTCGTTTGGCTTACGTTCGTCAGCTTAACGTGCTGTCCCTTTGCCGCAGCCCAGGAACAATTGAAACCGCTGGATATCAGTTTCACCGCGAAGCATGATGGTAGCGAGCAGCAATACATATTATTGTTCCCGCCTGAGTTCGATAAAGCTGCTTCGCATTCGTTGATGATTGCCCTGCACGGCCATGGATCGGATCGCTGGCAGTTCATTCAAAGTCCACGCGGGGAGTGCGCCGCTGCGCGAGATGTGGCGGCCAAGTACGGGATGATCTTTCTCGCCCCCGATTACCGAGCGAAGACTTCCTGGATGGGGCCGACTGCAGAAGCGGATGTGCTTCAGATTCTGGAAGAGGTCAAAGCCGAATATAAAATTGATAAGACTCTCATCATGGGCGGATCGATGGGAGGAAGCTCGGCTTTAACTTTCACAGCCCTTCATCCCGAACGGATTGACGGGGTGGTCGCCCTCAACGGAACAGCCAATCATCTGGAATACGAACAATTTCAGGAGTTTATTGCGGCTTCGTACGGGGGCACGAAAAAGGAAATACCGGAAGAGTACAAACGGCGCAGTGCCGAATACTGGCCGGAGCGGTTCACCATGCCCATCGCGATGACCACAGGCGGTCAGGACACGCTCGTTCCTCCAGAGAGTTGCCAACGGTTGGCGTCGATTCTGAAGAAGCTGCACCCCCACACGCTCTTGATTCATCGTCCTGAAGTGGGCCATTCCACTAATTACAAAAACTCGGTGGCGGCTCTGGAGTTTGTCTGCAGTAAGTTATTCTCTTCGGAGAAGCAGGCCGATTAACAGTAAGGAATGAGAGAACGAAAAAAGCCAGACACCGTTATCGATGTCTGGCTTTAATTTTTGATCATCACTTTTTAGATGATGTTCGCCTCAACTATGGAATGTTGTACTTTAAAACCGCCACAGTGATCTTCGCCACAGTAATCTTGAACAAGATTTAGTTCTGGCGAGTCTGCTGGAACTTGGAATCGTTGACGGCACTTTTGACGTCCCGACGCTGTGGTGAGGCAGCGTTGCTGCGAGCAGCCTCTGTAGAAGCGGCTTCATTGGATGGGCCACTGTTGGATTTCCAGTTCGCTACGTTCCAGGCGGGGTAAGTCTGGGCGACGCTGTATCCCAGGTCTTCCAGAATTGTTCGCAATTCGCGAGCAGTCATGTTTTCGTTGGCAACAACTCGTTGCATTACGAAACGACGGTTGCTGGCAATGTAGGCGAAGAATTTTCCGTTACCCAGACGATCATTCTCAGACAGAAGTCGGAGTAAGGAAAGTCGGGGAACATCGCCTGGTGATTTGGGAAGCTCGTCCAACCAGGCCATTACCCAGATCGATTTACCGTTCTGGCTGATTACGGCAGACATGGAAAGTTCCCACTCTTCTTCCTTGTGCATCGCTTTGAACTGGAAGTCATAGCGGGACTCTTCCTGTACCGTTTTCAGTCCCAATCCACCCAGCATGTTTCCAAGGTCTTCGTTCGTCAGTTGACGAGCTGGGACAGCGGAGGAATCCGCCGCCTCGGCAGAGCTGGTCATACCGACTCCCACTGCCAATACTAGCAGCATTCCACAACAGGTGATTCCTGCAGTACGCGTCCACACGTTACTCATCAGACACTCCTTTGTCTTTGACTCTGTTTGTCTTTGTCTCGAAGTTTGACTGTTCAGGCAGGCGTTGGATTTGCAGTTATCCTGCTCTGGTGACTCAATGTTCTGGGGGGGATGATTGTAACTTTTGCAAAGACCCCGTTGGGTTCCGTCCCACATTTCGTCAGGACAGTTCCCTCACACCAGCAGCTCCTTGAGGCAAATTTGCGACCAGGTCTCGAAATCATCAAGTTCCTGCCGTAATTCGTCCGGTGTGGCAAACCCTGTCTCTTGTATCGACTCTTCCCGTGGGTGAACTTTTGCCGATTCTAACTCAAATACGTGGACAACACCCAAATGGACCCGACCCACTTCGGTTTCGTCGTCATTAATCATTCCGACGCATTCTTCTGTATAGGCAGACGCGAGATCAACTTCTTCCTCAATCTCCCGACGCATTCCTTCGCGATAGACCGATTCCGCATGGGAATCAATCGAAGAAATGTGGCCGCCGATGCCGATCGAGCGTTTTTTCTTCAACCGGCTTTCACCTGAGGTACCACCTCGGCGATAGTAAAAAATCTTGCCTTCGTGGCGGAAAATGCAATAAGGAATTAACTGCTTGTAGCTGGGATCCTCTTCCATCTCGTTGCGGGGGAGGTAGCTCGTATGCATCGGATCCAGCAAGGTTTTCAAGTACCGATCCATGTCATCGGAAAATCCCTGGAAATGTCCCAGTTCGTGGAAAAGTAAGGTGGGAACGACGAGGACATGTTCAACATCCTGATGGGTCTCGGTCACGAGAGGCTCCTGAAGTGGTGAGAGGAGAATATGTGAAGTAAATAGAATAGAAGACTTAAGTGATATTGGGGATTTGGTTCCCAGAAGTTGCTGAACAGCGACACCGATATCCGGTTGACGCATCAGCGATTCGCCGACCAGCATCGCCTGTACGTTTGCTTCCACCAATCGCTGAACATCGGAATGGGTTTTGATACCGCTCTCGCTGACGAATACAACATCGGTGGGAACCTGTTTTCGCAGGCGGAACGAATGTTCCAAATCAGTTTTGAATGTCTTTAAGTTACGATTGTTCACACCGACCAGCTTCGGATTCAAACTGAGTACCCGATCCAGGTTTTCCGGTTCGTACAATTCGATAAGGGGTTCCATGCCAAGTTCCACCGAATAACCGTACAAGTCAGCCAGTTGTTCCTGCGGAAGACATTCGGCGATCAGCAGGATCGAGTCGGCTCCCGCGGCGCGGGCTTCAATTATCTGATACCGATCCAGAATAAATTCTTTTCGCAGCACTGGGATCTGCACGGCCTGCCGGACCGCTTTGAGGAAATCGAGATGCCCCTGAAAGTATTGTTCATCAGTTAAGACACTGAGGCAGTTGGCTCCGTTCGATTCGTATGTTTGTGCAATCTGAACTGGGTCGAAGTCGGCTCGTATTAAACCAGCGGAGGGCGAGGCCTTTTTCACTTCGGCGATCAACCCGACATTCGAGGCATTCCGAAGAGCCTGCACGAAGTCGCGCACTGGCGGAGCACTGTTCAGTTGCTCGCGCAGACTTTCTTCTGAGGTCTGCTGGCGTGCGCGGTCAATTTCTCCTCGTTTCGTCTGCATAATTTTTTCAAGTACATTGGACACGCGTGCTCGACCTCATTCCTGGCTTATCGATGTGGATATTCAAGCAGGGCAGGAAGAAAGAACCCGCCTCTGGGATGTTGCTTCTGTCGAAGAATACAGGGATTATTCGGCATCATACCCGTTTTCAAACAAGATCGAAACCAATCCGTTCCGGTCGATTCTCACAGGGGACGGAATGACGTTGGAACCAGTTTAGAATCCATCCTGAAACCTGGTTACGACTATTGTTTTACCTGCAGAGTATGCGTAAGTTTGATCTCTCAGAGGGTTTCAGGAGAACTTCTGGAAAAGCCCTGTCGGTCATGGCCTGACGACATACATATTCTGTAAACTGCGTTCTCGATAAAGAACAAAGATTTCCTTACTGAGTCGCTGCTGCCGCTTGAGTGATTTTCTCTGCCGGATCAGTTTTCTCTTTGCTGCTCACTTTTCCCAAGTTGTATACCGGTTTCGATTATGTTTGCTGTGACTGAAGAAGCACAACCCATGGAAATTCTGGCGACGCTGCTGATGGGCGCAGTCATGTTTCTGGGGTTCTGGGCGTGGTACCGGTTATCTCAGGATCGCTTGTTGCAATATAAGTTGATTGCATCGCTACAAAAACCGAAAGTTCTCGATCAACCGATGACGGGACAAATCGCGTTCTTCTGTTTTCTTGCCTGGCTTGGCGTCTTGCTAGTTTCCCGGGCGTATGTGGGCGAATTACTGGATGCACTTCATCTGCCACAAAGTTCAATGCCTGCCGAGTGGCAATTACCATACCTGGTAATTGTAACGGGTTGTCAGTTTTACGCGATGTTGACGGTTCTCGTTTTCGCCCACGTGCGGGGACATGTCCGATTGGCGGATTGTGGTTTCCGGGCGGATGATCTCGCGGATCAAATCAAGGCGGGCGCCTATTGCTTCCTTCTGGCGATGCCACTCATCTTGATAACCATTCTGATTACCTATTCATTTCGAAACGAAGAGAATGCTCATGACTTGATCAAGATGATGAAAGAGCAGGGGACTCTGCCTAATATTCTGATGATCGGTTTCTCGGCAATCTTCCTGGCTTCCATCACAGAGGAGATGCTGTTTCGCGTTTGTGTTCAGGGTGCGTTTCAGCAATTTCGGCCTGTCCTGGCGATCGTCTTCACGGCTCTGTTTTTCGCTCTCGTCCACGGCTTTCCAGATTCGTTGCCACTCATACCGCTCGCGCTCATCCTGGGCATGCTTTATTATTATAAAGTGAGCTTCCTCGCTTGCGTCGCCATGCACTCCATTTTCAACGCCTATAACTTTGGGCTGACGTTGCTCGTCACAGTTGGGCAGTAAACAAACTGCCAGACAGCGAACGGGCTATTTTCTTAAGGAATGTGCTAAAGCGTCTGCTTAAGGAGTATTGGCTTCCCGATACGTCTCCGGTCGTCGATTACGCACCGATCGACGAGTCTTCTTCAGTTTGTCGAGGTCGATGGTCATGATGGCAAAACTATCCTCAGCACCCTCCTGCATGATCTCCCCGTCGCGATCAATTAGCAGCGACTGATTGGGATGAGAAAAAACGACATACGCCTGGTTCTCGTATGCTCGTACTTGCATTAAACGTGTGTTCCAATCCCCCCAGCTTCCGTAGGAAGGGCACGCAATCAAGTCGGCCCCGTTCAATGTTAACTGTCGTGCGGGTTCAGGAAGTTGACGATCAAAACAGATCATCATTCCTACCTTCAATTCCTGTTTGGATTCAGGATCATGAATGGAGAATACAGGGTAGTCGCTTCCCGCTGTATATCCTGGTGGATTGACTTCGTATCCCTGATGGAAATGTGTCTTATGATATTTTCCAACTAACTTGCCATCAGGGTCAAACAGTGCTGCCGTATTGAATGTCTTCTCCGTGACGCTGTCGGCTTCCAGAAATCCCAGTATCAGATAGATTTTCAAATCGATCGCCAGTTGCTGAAATCGCTGAATGAACTTGCCGTCAATTGGCTCTGCCAGTTCCTGGAATCGGTTGGTCAGCTCTTTTTTACGCTCCGGATCTTCTTCGTGAATCACTTCATTAACGACATACCCCTCGAGCATGCCTTCCGGAGTGATCACGAGTTCGGCCCCCGCTTCCACTGCACGACGCATCTCTTTCTCCAACCGGACGGCATTCGCTTCTTTATTCCACTTTTTAGGAACGAACGAGATGCTGGCGACCTTCAGCGTCGCCGAGACGATTTCTTCCGCAGCGGGTTCCTCGGCGACAACTAATCGACTGGAACAACAAAGAGGTAGAATCAGGGCAATAGAAAAGGCAATCAGGAAACATCGACGGGAATCATCGTTCATGATTCACTCTTTATGATCAGGCGGCTCGTTGCGAATGGGGAGTAACGCGAAGATTGGGCATTCTCTCATTAGAACCGATCCGGCCCAGCCCCGCCAATTAGAAAAATGCAATATCGCCCGAACCTACCCTTCCAATACCAGCTCTATCCCCTTGGAATCCAAGGTCCCCGAGGAGGATTCAGCAAAAACCGGCCCCACACAGTTGAACGCAGCAACACAATCCGGTAAAAGGACTTCTGGATGGTATTGGCTTTCTTGATGTTTGTACACGAGGGAATCGATGCCACCTATCATCTCGACAAGAGACCACCACGGCCGAGTGGCGGAATGGCAGACGCACGGGACTTAAAATCCCGGGACCGTAAAGGTCGTGCGGGTTCGAGTCCCGCCTCGGCTATCTTAATATCAAAGGACTTACAGCAATTCGCTGTGAGTCCTTTTTTTGTGGAGCGTCTTTTGGCGTATGACAGCGGGAAATTAATCTGTTGGGCCGATGTATGCGAAGCGGGGAGTCGGAGTGCCGTCGACTGTGACCAACTCTTCGAACATTTCCCGGGGTCTGACCCACAGGCCTTTATCGCCGTAGTCCTGACGGTATACGACGAGTTCTTCCATCGTCTCACTATGCCTCGCAACTTCGAGGACCAGGTATTCATTCCCTTTGTAATGGCGGTATCGTCCGGGTTGCATGGGAGCGCTTTCTAGTAATTCTCGGATTGAAGAGGGAGGATATCCAAATTGGAAAACAGATACTCGTTGATAGCAATGGCTTCGAGCCGACTATTTGAAATGGAGAAAATATCGATTGCGAGGAGCGTTTGAAGAAGAGTAGATCGTTGTTATTGTGAGATTGAGATTGGTCGGCGGACTTGGTGTTGCTCTGTTAGTTAGGTTAGGATGACATAAATACAACATTGATCACTACAATATTGATCGAAGCGAAGGATAATAAAACCCTCTCGTAATCATGGAGGTAGATCGATCCTGTCGTCAAGGATGTTTCATAATTACAGAAGCTGCACTTCGTAAAAGATCATGGGGGAACTCGCAATGAGTCAGGATAATCAACTTAGTATGAACTCGTTACATCTGGTCGGGGCAGAGGAACTCGGCAAACGCTGGGGATGGTTCCTCGGTTTAGGAATCCTGTTAGTCGTCCTGGGAGTCATCGCTCTCGGTGCCTCGGTCACGATGACATTAGCTACGATGGTCTTTATCGGGTGGTTGATGATTATTGGAGGCATTCTGCAAACCGTCCATGCTTTCACCTGCAAGGCGTGGAGTGGATTTTTTATCGATCTGCTTAGCGGGATTCTTTACACCGTGATTGGTTTCATGATCGTGGCGAATCCTGGGTCAACAGCGATTACTCTGACTCTATTAATCGCCATGTTCCTCATCTTTGGTGGTCTGTTTCGTATCATCGTAGCGATTGCGGTTCGTTATCAAAACTGGGTTTGGCTGCTGTTGAACGGCGTAGTCAGCCTGATCCTGGGGATTGCCATTTGGCAACAATGGCCTCTTTCAGGGTTGTGGGTGATTGGCGTCTTCGTCGGAATTGATATGTTGTTGAATGGTTGGTCGCTAGTGATGCTCGCCTTTGCTGCTAAAAGTTTGCAAAGTGAGGAACCACAGGCGTAACGATGAAAATTCTTTTCCTTCATGGTTGGCACAGCGTTGTCGGTGGGGTGAAACCGACATCGCTAAAGAACGCTGGCCATCAGGTACTCAATCCCGCGCTCGATGATGACGATTTCGGTTTAGCGGTGCGAACAGCCCAGCAGGTTTACGACGATGAGCATCCCGATGTCATTGTCGGTTCATCACGCGGCAGCGCGGTAGCGATGAACCTTCAAAGTGGCCAGACGCCGTTGGTACTACTATGTCCCGCCTGGAAGAACTGGGGCTCTGTAGCCACGATAAAATCGAATTCGCGCGTGCTTCACTCCCGGGCGGACGACGTAATTCCCTATGCCGACAGTGAAGAATTGATCGCCAACAGCCAACTCGATTTGAAGTCGCTGATCGAAGTCGGCACGGATCACCGGTTGGCTGAACCGGAACCGTTGCAGGTCATGTTGAAAGCGTGCCTGGAGTTGCAATAAGGTTCCCAAAGCTGCTTCGGAACAAGAATTCTGCAGAGTGAGATTTATTTTTCGCCATTAAGCAGTGAAAGGAACGGGTCGGTAGGGAAACGCTAAGGGGGACTGGTCATCAGGATGATTGGATTCTGTGCGCCTGTCGATTTGGGATTGACAGGAAAAAACGCTCGTTAGATACTTCACGCCTCTATTAGCGGTCCTGGAACCCTCTGATGGATCTCATTGATCCCTTATTATTAGGCCCAATAACAGTCACAGCCGGGTTTCAGGATGGGATCTAATTTAACACGTCAGGCGTCGCTTGAGCAGGCAGAAGGGTGAGGAGTACATGGACGGTCAATCTTTGGATATTCAACACAATCAGCGTTTCTGGGATGGAAACAAGTCCGCCTATCAGGGGGCGAAGAACTCCGCTGTGTTGATCGAGCTGACGCGTGGTTTTCTCGGAAAAAGGATTCTCGACGCCGGGGCCGGCGATGGGACACTGGTTGCGACACTTCGAAAAGAACTTACGAATACCAAGACGGTTGGTGTCGATCTTGCGCCCAAAAGTGAAATCGTGGAGCGCGGCGACCTCACAGACCTTCAATTTACGAGTGGCGAATTCGATACCGTGTTCTGCGCAGAGGTCATCGAGCATCTTACCCCCGAAACGACGGGGAAAGTGCTGGCCGAATTGACAAGAGTATTGAAACCAGATGGGCACCTGGTCCTGACGACTCCGTATAACGAAAAATTGTCAGAACTGGAAATCACTTGCCCTGAGTGTGAATGTCATTTCCATCGGTGGGGACACGTACAGAATTTTATCGAAGACGATTTTCGTACATTAGCGCTCGCTGCGGGGCTTACACCGCTCGAAGTCTACCCCGCGCGATTACCCCGGCTGCGTCGCTTTCGATATCTCGGCGGGAAACTCTTGAAGTCGAAGGCTCTCTCCTCGCTGCGGAATTCGAAACGAAAACAGACGCTGATTATGGTTGCGAAAAAGATGGCCAATTCGAATAAAAAAGCCGCCTGACGGGGGGGGGGGGGCTCGGGATACTGGACCCTTTCACCATTCCCTGAAAAGAGGGAATTGGTGTTGGAACCTGCCAGCGATCGCTTCGGTCACTGTTCGATTGTCATCCGGTCCCATGCATTGTGTAGCCTTTTCTGGCCATGAGTCCTCGCAAGATACGCCTCCTCCGCTTATTCCTTCCTACGTAAGTCTGGAGAATCTCGCCACCGCTGCGCCGAAGAAGCAGGGTTCGCAAAGGTATTGTTCGTCTGGTATTCTGGTATAAGAAATGAGTGAAACAAATTTCGAATACTTCGAGAACGAATCAAGGAAATACAACATGCCTGCCAAAGATAGTCCCCCCCGCAATGAGGTCACTCGCCGCCAGTTCCTAAAGACCACTGCTATCGCCAGTGCTTCGACCTTTGCCGCTCCTGCGTTTTTGAGAGGTCAGAATCTGAATGATAAACTGGACATCGCCGTCATTGGTGTCGGCGGACGTGGTGGCAGTAACCTGCAGAATGTCTCTTCCGAAAACATTGTCGCTCTCTGTGACGTGAATGCTCAAAATCTCGGACGCGCTGCCGAGAAACATTCCCAAGCGAAAAAGTTCGTCGACTTTCGGCAGTTGTATGACAAAATTTCCAACTACGACGCCGTCGTCGTTAGCACATCAGAACATACCCACGCCTTCGCGACCTTACCCGCATTGCAGGATGGCAAACATGTCTACTGCGAGAAGCCATTAACACACAGCATCTCCGAAGCCCGCATTATTCGAGAAGCCGCTATGCAGGCGGGAACAGCGACGCAGATGGGAACCCAAATTCATGCGGGTGACAACTACCGTCGTGTTGTGGAACTGATCCAGAGCGGTGCGATTGGCAACGTAACGGAAGCTCATGTATGGGTTTCCCGTGCCTGGGGCCGACATGAATCACGTGAGGATTTTGAAGCCGCGAAAGACATTGTCTTTGCGCAAGACCGGCCTGCAGAAGCCGATCCCATTCCCGAACAACTGGACTGGGATCTCTGGTTGGGGCCTGCTCCCGCTCGACCTTATAACAATGTCTATTTCCCGGGCCCGAAATGGTATCGCTGGTGGGACTTTGGTAACGGAACCATGTCCGATTTGGGAAGCCATTGGATCGATCTTCCCTTCTGGGCACTCAAACTGAAAGCTCCACTGGCAATCGAAGCCCAGGGGCCAGTCCCGCATGCTGAAATCGCCCCCGCGTCGATGCAGGTGACTTACGAATACGGTGCCCGTGAAGAAATGCCGCCCGTGAAACTGACTTGGTATCAAGGCAAAAATAAACCGGCCATCTGGACGGAAAACGGAATTCCCCAGTGGGGCAGCGGAGTGCTGTTTGTCGGTGACAAAGGAATGCTCCTGGCCGACTACGGTAAGTACGCCTTATTGCCTGAGGAACAGTTTGTTGACTTCAAAGCTCCGGAACCATTCATTCCGAATTCAATCGGTCACCATGCCGAGTGGATTGACGCCTGTAAAACAGGGGCTCCAACGACATGCAACTTCGAGTATGCCGGCTGGCTGACTGAAGCCAATCATCTGGGGAACGTTGCTTATCGAACGGGGTCTCGTCTCGAATGGGATGCCGAAAAAATGAAGGTCACCAACACGGATAAAGCGAATCAGTTCATTAAACGGGACTACCGCTCCGGGTGGACATTGAGTTAATGCAGATTCTTATTGATGCGGATGCATGCCCGGTTAAAGATGAAGTTTACAAGGTGGCGAAGCGTTACGGAATTCCCGTGACGCTCGTCGCCAATGCCGGGATGTATGCGCCTAAAGCGAGCTGGCTGGAGCTGATCATCGTCAAGCAGGGGGCCAATGTGGCTGATGATCTGATCGCCGAGAAGGCGACCGCGAAAGACATCGTCATTACTGCCGACATTCCACTTGCGTCGCGATGTCTGGAAAAAGGTGCCGCCGTCCTCGATCATCGGGGAGGGGAGTTCACCCGGGAGAATATCGGTTCCATTCTTGCCGGACGGGAAGTCGGAGAACATCTTCGCGCCGCAGGAGTCGAAACAAAAGGACCGCGCCCATTTGATAAACAGGCACGGTCCAATTTTTTACAGACTTTCGATCAGGTGATCCAGAAACGTCGCCGCTCTTCCGGTCGGTAAATCGAATTATTTACCGGGGCGTCGGGCTGGTTTTGGTTTCCGTTTGGGTTTGCCTTTGAACGGCTTTTTGGTTCGAGGTTTTCCGAAAGAGCTTTCCGAGCTTTCGGAACTACTCTTATTGAATTTCTTCCGTCCCGGTCGTCCCTTGAATTTACGTTCTCCACTGGGCGAAGAGGTCGGGCCTTCTTTTCGTTGGAACTTACGTCGTTGTTGAGGACGTGGATCCCGAAGTTCATCTTCAGTTCGAGTATCCTGATCATTAGCTCCACCCTGAAGAGGTTGGAACGTATTCGTCAGTATTTCAATCTGACTCTCGGTAAGCCGTTCGATGTCGCGGAGACCTCGTTTTTGCCCGGGTTCGCAGAACGTGACTGCGATTCCAGTCGCTCCCGCCCGGCCGGTACGACCAATGCGATGGACATAGTCTTCTGCTTCCTGTGGCATATCAAAATTGATGACGTGGGTAATGCCATCGACATCAATACCGCGGGCAGCCAGGTCGGTTGCCACCAGAATGTGAGTCTTGCCAGTTTTGAAACCGTTCAAAATCCGTTGACGGGCTGCCTGTGATTTGTTGCCGTGGATTGCTTCCGCTTTGATTTTGCCTTGATGCAATTTTGTCGCTAGCAGATCCGCCCCCCGTTTGGTTCGGGTGAAGATGATGGCCGATCCAAAGTTGGAATCTTCCAGCAACTGGAGCAATAAATCCCGTTTTTTGTTTTTAGGCACCATGTAGGCGACCTGTTTAATATTCTCGACGGTCGAACTGTTCGGAGATACTTCTACACGAATCGGATCGACCAGCAGGCTATTCGCCAACTGCGAAACTTTCTGGGGCATCGTAGCCGAGAAGAAGAGTGACTGCCGTTCATCGGGCAAGGTTTTGATGATCTTCTTGAGGTCGGGAAGGAAGCCCATGTCGAGCATTCGGTCCGCTTCGTCCAGCACGAAGATTTCCAGTTCATTCAAGTGAATGAAACCCTGGTTCATCAGGTCGAGCAAACGTCCCGGTGTTGCCACCAACAGGTGAACTCCTCGGTTGAGTGCCTTAGTCTGACGATGCTGGCTCACGCCGCCATAAATGACCGCGTGGCGGAACTTCATGTTGCGACCATAAGTCTGAATGCTCTCGCCAATTTGAATGGCCAGTTCCCGGGTAGGGGAAAGAATCAGAACTCGGGGGCAGTTTGGTTTTGCAGACCGACGATCTTCATCAAGGAAGCTTAAAATCGGAAGCGAAAAGGCGGCCGTTTTACCGGTTCCTGTTTGTGCGCAACCAATCAGGTCGTGGCCGTTAATAATATGAGGGATCGATTCCGCCTGAATAGGAGTCGGTACGTCGTACCCTTCCTGTTCCAGGGATTTCAGAATCGCTTTACGTAATTTCAGATCAGAAAATGATTTGGTAGACTCGGTCAAGGGAGGTCCCATTCGGTGGAATAAAAGATCAGCGCAGTCTGCCGTGCTGTCGGCGAAGACAATCTACCGGCAAAATTTAAAACTGCATCCGTTGAAGGGCGCACAAGAACACAATGTTTTGATTGCTCTATCTGGTAACGGATTCAGCTGCGCGATAGTACGCCCCGGCGTTTAAGCGGGGGGATTAATCCTGCGAATGAGTCATAGCGCAGCTAGACGAATCTATCGATTTCGGATTCGTCGAAGAAACACCGGTTCAGTGGTGTTTAGTGCGTTAGAAACGGAAGCCAGCTGTCTCAACTCAGCACAACAGGGCTGGCGGGGTGAACAAGGTTCAACTGTTTCTGCGGTGCGGCGATTATAACTCCAATCGGCTTCCGTACTAGTGCCGATCTCGGCTTCTTTTCCACATTTTGCGATCTGGCCATCAAAATCATTAAAAAAACCTCTCACCACTGCTCATAAGAACAGACTGGGAGAGGTTTTTGTTTGGAAAAATGCCAGTTTGACTAAACTGGGTACTCAGTCTCTTTGAACAGACCGGGCAGAGGAACCGGGTAAGTACCATCTTCGAAAGCTGTCAGCGGAGCAGGACTGTCCAGAGTCAACTGATCGACGTTTGGAGCGAACTCGTGCTCAGAATTCAGGATGTCATCCCGAGTAATCAAACGGCCGGTATGAGAAGCCATGCGACCCATTGATGTGATCAGGCTGGCTTCGGCACCCCGATGCACTTCGTTGTAAGGGGTGTCATTGCGAATCGCTTCGATCAGGTGATCCCATTCCAGTTGGTACGGGTTACGTTCTGGTTGTGGATAAGCCCACACGAGGTCGTCGTTGGTCTCGTTGTAGCCAGAATAGATGCGGCACTTCGCGGGAATGTGACCTGCCGTGGAAATGACTGCGGAACCTTTGGTTCCATGAGCATAACTGGCAAACTTGGGCACACAACCAGGCATGGTGCGACCGCGAAGGAACAGCTTGGTTCCATCGGCGAAGGTGTATTCGACATTGTAGTTGTCGAAGTTCTGGTCGACGTAATCGCCTTTGTAATGCCGTCCACCAGCACCTTCAGCAGAGACCGGCCAGGCATCTTTCATCCAGCAACTTTCGTCAATGTTATGAATGAGGAAGTCACTATAGGCACCACCGCTGAGCCAGAGGAAACCGTGGAAATTACGAATCTGATACATCAGTTCAGACTCGCCTTCTGGTTTTCGTTCCGTAAAGGCTGTTCCGGTCAGTCCCGCCATACGATAAGCACGGAGTTCAAGGATATCGCCAATCTGACCTTCTTTGATTCGGTCGTACAACTCGCGACGGGCATCGCAATGGCGACACATCAGGCCAACGCCAACTTTCAGGTTTTTTTCGATGGATTTATCTGCGAGGTCAAACATCTTCCGGGTGGTCGGGCCGTCGACGGTCACCGGTTTTTCCATGAAGACATTAAGACCTTTTTCAATGGCGTAACTGAAATGCACCCAGCGGAAAGCAGGGGGAGTCGTTAGAATCACTACGTCGCCTGGACGAAGAGAATCCATCGCCTGTTTGTAAGCATCAAATCCGATGAATTTCCGATCTTCCGGAATGTCCATTTGCTTTTCGTGAGCCTGCTGCAGCTGATTGAAACTGTTGGAAAGTCGGTCTTCAAACACATCGGCCATCGCAACCAGTTTGATCGGTCCGCTGGTCGTGGCCAGAGCGTTGGCTGCCGCTCCCGAACCTCGTCCGCCACAACCGACCAAGGCAAGCTGGATCGTATTGTCTTCGCCAGCAAATAAGCCGGACTGCGAAAGAGTGGTGCCAACCATCGCGGTTGCCCCGGCTATCTTGCCGGAGTTTTTCAGGAAGTCGCGACGCGATGTAGAAACGTTTGAATGCTCGGTCATGTGTTTGATATCCCAGTTACTTGATCGGAAAAATATTCAGCTTTGATTCAGGTAGGATCATTCTGAGGGAGGGTGAGGGGTTCGGTGGGAACTCGCATTGGATCTCACTATCTTCTTTCATCCCCGCAGATGTTGCAAGGTGCGGAATCAAAATAGTCGCACTAATTATCGCTGGACAATTGGAGACGCTACTTACTTAAATCGCCAGTCTAATGTTCCGTGAGGGGATTTCAGATAGCGAAGGGAGCAGATATTCCCCCTCCATAATTATGTACGAAACAATCATCCAAAACGCGAAAAAAAAGGTCGATCAGGACCACAGATGGGTTTGATCGGCCTTTTGATCTGGAACGGACTATGGAGCCAGGGAGCAGTGATGAAATACAAAACTGAAGTTTAACTCTCCTCTTTTTTGGCCGTCTTTTTAGCCGCTTTTTTCTTTGCGGACTTCTTCTTGGTAGCTTTCTTTTTGGCCGCTTTTTTCTTCGAGGCCTTCTTTTTGGTGGGTGTCTTTTTGATCCCTTTTTGTTCGGCCTTCTGGTTGATCAGTACAACTGCCTCTTCCAGCGTGATGGAATCAATGTCTTTCTCTTTGGGAACCGTCACATTGATACGACCATACTTGATGTAAGGACCATATCGTCCGTCGAAAATAGCAACCGGCTTGTCTTCTTCGGGGAAGTTCCCCAGCGTTTTAATCGGTTCGGGAGCCGCTTTCCGTTTCGCCGTCTTCAACATTTCAATCGCGGCGTCGAGCGTCACATTCATGACGTCATACTTCACGCCGTCGATTTCCGTGGTGCCATCCTTACCGAATGATTTGAAGATTTTGTCGTGCGTGACATAAGGGCCAAACCGGCCGACCCCGGCATTCACCACTTTGGTTGTTTCAGGGTGTCGCCCCAGGCGTTTGGGAAGTTCCAATAACTTCTGTGCCATCTCCAAACCGACGGTGGTCGCATCGATGTTCTTGGGGATACTGACTCGTTTCGGTTTCGTTTCTGCTTCTTCGTCGATATCCCCCAGTTGCACATACGGACCGAAGGGGCCACTTTTTACATAGATCGGCAGTCCATCTTCATTGGAACCGAGCGACTGTGGTCCCTGTGCTTTGAGGAGAACCAGCTTATCAACCGTTTCGCCCGTCAATTCAGCAGGAGGAATTTCATCGGGAATGGAAACCGTAATCGACTCCCCATCTTCCATCATGCGTTCGACGAATGGGCCATACTTACCAACTCGAATATCGGTGTCGATGTTTCTGAACTTCAGCGTACAGGCTGCCCGCGGGTCAATCGTTTCCTCTTTGACTTTGACCTGATTGCTGAGTCCTTCTTCACCTTGATAGAACCGCTCCAGGTAGGGAAGCCGTTCCCCGTCGCCTGTCGCAATGTCGTCGAGGGACTGTTCCATTCTCGCTGTGAAATTCAGGTCGACCAAGTTCGGGAAGAAGAGTTCCAGCAGATTGGTGACTGCCATGCCGAGGTACGTCGGAATCAACTGATTTCCGGATTTAATTGAATAACCCCGGTCCTGAATCGTACCGATAATGCTTGCATACGTAGATGGTCGCCCAATCGCTTCCGATTCCAGTTTGCGAACAAGAGAAGCCTCCGTATATCGCGCGGGTGGTTTTGTTTCGTGACTGATCGCCTCTGGGTTATCACACTTAAGTTTGTCTTCCTTTTTCAGCGGCGGCAGAGCCGATTCCTGGTCGTCGAGTGCGGCTTCAGGGTCGTCAGATCCTTCCACATACGCCCGGAAGAAACCGGGAAAGACAACGTGCCGGCCAGAGGCGCGGAATTCGGTGTTTTCAGATTTAATCGTCACTGATTGGAAGAGAAGCTTGGCTTCTTCCATCTGCGTGGCAACCGTTCTTTTCCAAATCAATGCGTAAAGTTTGGCTTCCTGTCCGGTCAGTCCCAGCTCCTCGGCAGTCTTCATTTTAGTACCCGCAGGTCGAATCGCTTCGTGAGCCTCCTGCGCGTTTTTAGACTTATTGGAGAACTGGCGAACTTCCGAGTACAGATATTCGTCGCCGTAGCGGTCATTCACGCATTTACGGGCGGCCGTGATCGCTTCCTGTGAAAGGTTGACACTGTCAGTACGCATGTAAGTGATCTGACCGTTTTCATACAACCGCTGCGCGACTCGCATCGTGTCCCGGGCGGACATATTCAATTTTCGGTTTGATTCCTGCTGCAGCGTACTCGTCGTGAACGGCGGGTAAGGTCGTCGAACCTGATTTCGTTCTTCAACATCGCTGACCTGCCAATCGGCCGTCTTCAATTTAGTGACAAGTCCCGTCGCGTCCGACTCATTCAAAAGAACAACATCGGAGCCCTCTTTGAGCTTCCCCGTGTTCTCATCGAAATCCTTACCCGAGGCGACTTTCTTTCCGTCGACTGTCGAGAGGGTTGCTTCGAATTCCTGATTTTCTGTGGTTTTCAGCAGTGCTTTCAGGTCCCAATAGGTACCGCTATGGAAAGCAATTCGCTCCCATTCCCGCTGGACGAGAACGCGCACGGCCACCGATTGCACTCGGCCCGCTGAAATTCTGGGTTTGACTTTTTTCCAGAGGAGGGGGCTCAGGGTGTATCCGTACAGGCGGTCGACCACTCGGCGAGTTTCCTGTGCCGCTACGAGATCCTCGTCCAGTTCCCGTGGATTCCCGATCGCCTCAAGAATTGCTTCTTTGGTGATCTCGGAGAAAACCATCCGCTTAACGGGGACTTTGGGTTCCAGCAACTGAATCAGGTGCCAGCCGATGCTTTCTCCTTCGCGGTCTTCGTCCGTCGCGATCAGGAGTTCCTCGGACTGGGCAAGGTCGTCTTTGAGCTCTTTAATGAGCTTCTTTTTCTCTTTGGGGACCACATAAAGCGGCTCAAAATTGTTATTCACGTTGACGCTCAGCGTCGCCCAGTCCTCTTTTTTAACCGCTTTGGGAATTTCGCTTGCGCTGGCTGGCAAATCGCGCACGTGCCCCATACTCGCCTTCACAATATAATCGGGGCCCAGATAGCCCGAGATTTTTTTTGCCTTGGCGGGCGATTCTACAATTACCAGAGCTTTTTTCTTTTTGCTCACGATGGCCGATACTCCAGTTCCAGTGTGCTGAGGTTGGTCGAGCATGCTGGTTGGATAAGAGTGCTGCGGAAATGTCAGGCGAAACCGGTACAGATTCCCAGTTTCGGTATAATTTAAGTACTTATATAGTTGTGTCGTCATTACTGAGATCGGGCTGTCACTGGTATTGTCTTACGGTAGATACCGTTGACTGCCCTGGGTCACGTCGAAAAGCCATCCCCTTGGAGGTCCTTCGGGAAATTACCTATCTTTTCTCAAGTCGATTATTTAATTCTCGCTAACACGCTGCTCTTGCTTCGGTTGCGTTGAAAGCTACAATGCGGGACGATGTTCAGGCTTTCGTGTTCTGTCGAACAGGCTGTCCGGCCCAATTTCGTCAGTAGAAACGGTTGTCCTTTTAAGGAAGCTTTTTCCAACAGGAAACTGCCTGCATACCATACAAAGTGAAAGAGGTTGTCCAGCTTTTCTGTCTGGTTGACTCTTTTTTGCGAATGAGATTAATCTGACAATCGCTGTCAGATATGTTTCAATCGCTTCCAAAAACAATAAACTTGTATACTGTACCAATCTCAAATAACGCCGTTTTATCGGATGATGTCAGAGTTGAACCTTTTAATAAGAGGTTCCAATAATACTGACGACCAATCCAAACCTCGGCGTCCGGGAATGGTTTAATCGGCAATCCATAAACCATTGTTCCGGTCGCTGTCAAGGCTCTTG